>JAOZGJ010000068.1 GCA_027491785.1 Thermoproteota archaeon
GTGACATGCCACAAATCTACCCTTCTCTACCTCTATAAGCTCAGGTTCCTCCTTATCACAAGGTTCAAATGCTTTTACACATCTAGGGTGGAACACGCAGCCAGATGGCAAATTAATGGGGCTGGGCGGGTTACTTGGGATATACCTAAAATCCCCCCTCTTCCCTCCTATTCTAGGAACCGCTTCAATCAATGCCTTAGTATACGGATGCAGGGGATCGCCAAGTATCTTGTCGGCAGGCCCTACCTCCACTATCCTACCTGCATACATCACAGCTATTCTATCGGTTAACTCCAATACCGTTGATATATCGTGACTTATGAAAAGCAAAGATAGCTCTCTCTTGCTCCTTAGCTCCCTGAAGAGATCAAGTATATGGGCCTGAACTACCACATCTAAAGCCGTTGTAGGCTCATCCGCTACTATAATAGGGGGATCTAATGCTAACGCCATGGCTATCATCACTCTCTGTTTCTGACCACCAGATAGCTCATGAGGGTAGCTCTTCGCCCTCTGCCTTCCAACTCCAACCATATCTAGGAGATCCTCGGCCTTGGATAGGGCATCCCTCTTGCTAATGTTTTCATGCTCCACTATAACTTCAGCTATTTGGTCTCCTATCCTATACACAGGATTGAGGGCATTCATTGCTGCTTGAGGAATTATGCTTATCCTCTTCCACCTAATTTTACGCATTCTATCCTCAGGAAGAGCTGTTACATCCTCACATTGGAGAAATATCTTCCCTTCAACGATCTCACCTGGATAAGGAACTTTTTTGAGGAGGGAATATGCCAATGTACTCTTGCCGCTCCCAGATTCCCCAACAAGCCCGAGGAACTCTCCAGAATCTATATATAATGATACCTTAGAAACTGCTTCTATAATCCCTAGACTCGTTTTATAAACTACTTTAAGGCCTTTAACCTCCAATGAATGTTTTGGGTTGCAATATCGAATATCTTCTGCTATTTCCATCAGTAAAGGCCTCCCGCAATTCGATTAAAATGTTTTTTAACAGGTCAATCGTCTAATGCGAGACCTGACATGGCTAGAGTAAGGAATTTTCTTCTCATATCTCTCCTGATTTTAGTTTTAGCATCTCCTAGTTACTCTTTAGCTGATGATAATAATTTTACATTGAGGATTGCCATACCTAGCCCACCACAAACCCTTAATGTTTGGTCAGGTACTTCTACGTGGACCATAATGGTCCTAGATCTCGTATATGAACCTCTAGCGGTTATAAGTCCGGAGTCTAGGTTTATACCTTGGCTAGCTGAATCATGGCAAGCTTCCCCTGATGGTAGGACATGGACTATCGAGCTAAGAAAAGGAATAAAGTGGCAAGATGGTTTTCCATTCACAGCAGAGGACGTGAAGTTCACTTTTGATTACTTCAAGAAGGATCCCACTGCCAGAAGGGGATATTATGATATGGAGTATCTGGACCGAGTAGAGGTAGTAGATAACTATACGGTGAGAATACACCTCATTAAGCCTTTTGTGGCGGTTGTTAGTACGATGTTCACCGATCCGATAGTACCAAAGCATATATGGGAGCCTATAGTAAGCGAAAAAGGATATGTCTCCTCAAAATATGAACCTAAGCTCTCCGAGATGGTGGGGACAGGGCCTTACAAGATCGTGGAGTATAAAACTAACGAGTATATAAAATTAGCCGTAAATGAAAACTACTGGAGGGGGGCGCCGGCTGTTAAGAACATAGTCATACAATTCGTTGGAGATGGGGATGTTCAGGTACTTATGATAAAGAAGGGCGAGATCGATGCTGCCATACATTTAGCAATAAATCCAGCTGTTGAAAAGAGCCTAAAATCGTCGGGTATAAAGGTTCATAGGTATCTAAGACCCTACTTCTACCATTGGGGTTTCAACCTGAACAGGTTTCCATTCAATGAATCCGAGTTCAGGAAAGCTATGGCCTGTGCCATAAACCTGAGTGAGATAGTTAAGGTAGCTAGATTGGGAGCGGGCGAGATAGGAAGCTATGGAGTTATCCCTCCCGTGTGGAAGGATTGGTACTGTGAAAAAGCTGCAAAAATGTATTCCTATAACCCAGATAAAGCTAGAAGTATTCTAGATAAGCTTGGATGGATCGATAGAGATGGAGATGGTATAAGGGAAACTCCTGACGGCAGGAAATTATCGTTCGATATATACGTCCCAAGCTCTGATCCCGCAAGGATAAGAGCTGCTGGTATGATAAGGGAGTATCTAAAGGAGATAGGGGTTGAGGCTAAGGTCAGAGTTGGGGATTGGAGAGGAGTTATATGGCCCGGAATAAAGGCCCATAAATTCGATAGTTTCCTGCTTGGATCAGGCACATGGGCCGATCCGGATTTCATGAGAATCAGGTTTGAAACCAATGCCTCCGCTAATTACTACGGACTCTCTGATGCTGAGCTGGATAATCTGCTTGAAGAGCAGGCTATAACATTGAACTCGACGAAAAGGAAGGAGATAGTATGTAAAATACAGGAAAGGTTAGCCAACATCCTTCCGCTAATAACCCTATATTATCCGGTGATAATAAATCCCTATAGGACCGATAGATTCGAGGGATGGGTGCCGGTAAAGTTCAACTGGATATTCAACAGGTGGACCATCTTAAACTTGAAACCTAAAGCCGGAGCTTCTCATACACTAACTGAAAGCTTCACTTTAAGCTCTAAAGCTGAGCAGAGAACGGAAGAAGCGTATACCCAATATAACTCAGCGATAATAATACTGTTCGCAGTGCTAGCTGCCGCTATAATAGCTATAATTCTCTGGATCCTTCTAAGAAAGCTGTAAACTCCACTCACTTTACCTCACTTACTTTTTTCAAATGAGCACATCTGGGGCGTGAGGATGGGCAACTATACAGAATTCTTCATCAAAAGAGTACTGGCTATATTTCTAACATTCATTGCAGCTATAACTCTCGTCTTTATCGTAATAAGGCTCACTGGTGATCCATTTAGTACTTTAGTTTTCGATGATCCTAGAATAACGCCTGAACAGATAGAGAGGATAAGGGCAGTCTATGGCTTGAATAAGCCATTATATGAGCAATATTTCCTCTTCCTTCTCAACGTCTTTAGAGGGGAGCTAGGATACTCTCTCTACTATCAAAAGCCTGTGATTGATGTGATAATGGAAAGGCTGCCTTGGACCCTTCTACTGCTTTTGCCAGCAATAACGATATCCACGATTCTCAGCATATATCTTGGTGCAAAGACGGCTTGGAAGCACGGCACTAAATACGATACTACCGTAACGACGTTAGCCCTTTTCTTGAGGAGCACTCCCTACTTCTGGCTGGCGCTCATTTTTCTTATGATATTCAGCTATTACTTAGGTATATTCCCCTTATCCGGCTCAGTTACACCTGCAAAGGAGTTCCACTCGCTCATTAGCTACCTAGTAGACATTCTCTGGCATGCATCATTACCAATAGCCGTTCTTGTCGTTAGGGAAGTGGGCATGTATATGCTCTACATGAGGAACTCGATGATTGAAGTATTAAGCCAAGATTTCGTTTGGATGGCTGGGTTAGAGGGCCTTTCAGAGAGTAAAATAATGCATGGAGCAGCAAGGGTAGCTGTTCTTCCCATGGTCACGGTCACGGCTCTCAGACTTGGTTTCATGATAAATGGGGCTGTACTAACTGAGACGGTATTTAGTTACCCTGGAATGGGAAGGCTCATCTTTGAGGCCATAATGAATAGCGACTACTTTCTGATCCAAGGGGCTTTCCTTATAATGACAGCAACTGTTCTAATAGCTAATTTAGTGGCAGATATACTCTATGGTTTGCTAGATCCTAGAATAAGGATCTCTAGGTGATTGTATGATTGCAAGGAAAGAGGAAATCAAGAAAGAATTGAAGAGAAAGGGATTAAGGAGGAAAATTAGAGGAATAAAGGAATTCTTCTTCATACTAAAGGGAAATAGGCTGACCCTTGCTGGTATGGTCTTATTCATGATGGTAGCAGCGATGGCACTATTTGCCCCCTACATAGCACCCTACAACCCTTATGTGAGAACAGGTGAGCCTCTAGAGCCTCCAAGCTGGAGACACTTACTTGGAACCAACGATGCAGGTCAAGATATACTAAGCGAGCTCATTTATGGTGCTAGAATATCCTTAGCTGTGGGATTAGTGTCGGCAATATCTTCTGTATTCATAGGCACGGTAGTAGGGATCACTAGCGGTTACATGGGCGGAGCCGTAGATGAAGTCTTAATGAGGATAGTAGATCTCTTCATGGTTATTCCTAGTCTCTTGCTTGTCATATTCCTGGCTGTAACCCTTAAAGGAACTTGGCTTGGGGACCACATGTTCCTATTGATAATAACCGCCATAACCTTAACTAGCTGGCCATCGGTAGCTAGGGTCGTCAGGAGTGTTATCCTATCCTTAAAGGAAAGACCTTTTGTAGAAAGCGTGCGTGCGCTGGGAGCATCCAATATTTATGTAATGGTAAGGTATCTGCTTCCTTATGCATCTCCCATAATATTAGCTGAAACCCTGCTTAGAACTGCAAGCAATATGATAATGGAAGCATCCCTTAGCTTCCTAGGTCTCGGAGATGTTACGCAGAAAAGCTGGGGAATGATGCTGCACTACGCCTTCTCTAGGCAAGCCATAGTACTCGGACTCTGGACATGGGTCATACCTCCCGGCCTGATGATATCCCTGAGTGTGCTATCCCTATTCCTAGTCGGACAGGCCTTAGAGATATACGTGAACCCGAGGTTGAGGAGAAGATAGGCTTCTGCTAAGGAATAACCCTACTAACCATTTTTAGCTTCTTTTCTAGGTTATCCTGACTCAAGCGGGAGGAGAGGAGCTCCGAGGATTCGTCAATCATGATTATGTCCGGAGGGAGGCATCGCGCAATGGCTGGTCATCACCGTAAGATCGATCGCGCGCAGTAATCACAGATCTCGAGAGAGTTCATGTGCTCTCCTCAAGCTGTCTTCCTTGAGATGGTTCTAATCATCGCTTCGAAATCTCTCTGAATCTGTTTCACTATGAATCTCATGATGGAGATCATGCCAAGTGACCTTTCCAGCAGCACCTCTCCCTCCAGTACTTTCGCCCTGAACCAGGGTGGGGCGTAATCTATTACCCTCACATCCACAGGAATCCCTATGATGCGACTTAGCTCATCTGATAAGGTCTCCTCGTAGTAAGGCAGCTCCTCGTAAGGGACTCTGCCACCAGCGAGAACTCCGACATCTATATCCCTGAACACTGGCGATGAGACGAAGCTTCCGTAGATGAGGGCAGCTAGGATCTCTTCTTTGGGTAGGAGGGCCTCTAGCAACTTACGCTTAACTTCCCCTTTCTCGGAATCGGAAAGCCTGTAGAAGGTGAACCTCCGCCTGTCCTCACGGATCCTCAGAGACATAAGCCCTCACCTCCTCCAAGAATGATTCTATCGCCTCTATCCCGCCACCTCTTGCCTCCTCATATAACCTGAGATCATCCACCTCCCAGTACCTGTGAACCAGCATGTTCCTCAGCGATGCAAGTCTCTCCATTTTAGTACCCACGGATGGTCTCACGACTCCCTTCCTGTATAATTCGCTGAAGGACTCCCTGTATCCTCTGGGTAGCACCCCGAAATCCCTCTCCAATATAGAAACAGCGATTTTAGATAATGATTCGACAATTACTATGAGGAGATACCTCAACGCGTACGGGTTTCTCCTATCCGACAGATATTCATCGATGGAGAGCTTACAGATTTCCTTTAGACTGGATAAATAATCTGAAACCTCTTCTATTAAGCTCAGAACCATGTTCCTATCAACATTCGTCATCTTGATCGGATAAAATGTGGGAGACTTCCTTTAAAATAGCTAGGATCTTCTACCCCATCAATTACTGGCTAACGTTGAGTTTAGCACTAAGATCTGCAGAACAATCGCGAGAAAATCTGGCGTTCCCTCTAGAATAATCTATACAGGTGATCTCACCCATAGGTGTCAACCACATTTGCCGATGTATAGCTAAATACCAAGTGCAGTGGTAGCCGAATTGCTAAAACCTGCAAATGATTTCTTAAGATAAGGTGGTCTTCTAGTCTTTTTCGGCCTTCTTCATCAACATATCTCGCACGATGAACTAGTAAAGTATGAGTCTCAGATCAAGCTAGCTGTTTCGTCTATCTTATCTGATTTCAGTCTGTCATATAAGGCTGCAACTACAGGAGAGGCTCTAACTTCGTGGACCACTTTCCTATATATATGCTCTAGGTTCGCAGGGTTCTCAGGATCTCCCGGTGGGTAATCTATTCTCTCATTCCTAGATACTTCCCCTCTGACCTCGACTATCGAGGACTGCTTCTCTGGAAACTCCACTGACAGCTCCGGGTTTATCACTACTTCTACCTTCCTCTCTAGGGCCTTCACCCTAGTATCCTCGAGCCCCCTCTCCAGCTCCCCCAAACCTACCCTCCCATAAATGAGAGCGAGCGCCACCAGGTAGGTCAGACTGAACCTAGCCTGATCCACGCTCCTCGGTTCCTTAATGTTCGCGACCTTCGCCGCCTCTTCGAATATCTCCACCCTGACCCCACCCACCTCCTCCGGTTTCACCTCATCGCTCAACATAATCGCAGCTGTTATAGCGGTATGCGTATGCCTACAAGTGGGAAAGAATTTATAGCCGTTTAGCGTTATCGCATAATCCCATTTAGGATTTAATGCTTTCTCTATATCGCAATCAGGTGCCATGTTCTTACATAAACCCCTTTCATCTTCTAAGGCATTTAAATTTGTTCTGATACCGTCCCTTGCCATTAAAGATGATGTTACTCCGAGGAAAGCCGCATGTCCGGGGCTGAATGGCTTAACTCCAGAACCATAGGATATGAATCCCCAGAGCCCCGATGTGTAGTACGCTGCTATGGCAACTGCGTGGGATGCTACCTCGTCATCTAATCCCAGTACTCTAGAGGCTGCCGCCGCAGCCCCTAAAGATCCTGCTGTAGCAGTGGTATGCCATATAGCGTAGTGAGACCTACCAAAGGCCTTACCAAACCGTGCAGCAATCTCATATCCTACGATTACCGCTTCAAGGAGAGATTTCCAGCTTACATTCCCCTCACCCAATGCCAGAGCAGCAGGTACAACGGCGCTCCCAGCATGAACAAATCCCTGCCTTAGCCAATCGTCATATTCTAGGGAATGGGCCGCAAATCCATTAACCATGGCTGCCATGGAAGGTGAAGACCTCCACCAAGCTCCCAAGATGGAAGAGCCACTGTTGGTGGGATACGCTATTGAAGCAAATCTCCTGACCCGTTCTTCTCTCTCGAATCCCATTATCGCTACACCGATGGTATCTAGGAGAGCTTTCTTAGATTCTTCCTTCACGTACTCAGGTAAGGAATCATACTCCCAAGACCATACTTGTGACACTACCTCCTCTATCGCCGACATCTTGGATTTACCCTTGGAGATGATAAAAATTATCTTAAAGTAAAGGTCGCGCGTAAGTTGTCGGAAGTAAAGCTAAGAAGCTGTATTAAGTGGCAGATCTCCTCTCTATCTCCTTTGCGACTTCTAAGAACGATTTTGCTTGCTCATAGCTCATTCTATCTATCATCATTCCCCTGAATGATGCCGCTCCTAGGCCATGCGAAATGGCCTCCTCATAGGCTTTTACTATCTCCATGGCTTCTTTCACCTCTGATTCGCTTGGTGTAAAGACTTCATTTATTATAGGAATATGAGAAGGATGTATTGCATATTTCCCCTTGAATCCCAATCTTTTAGCTAAAAGTGATTGTTCTCTTACCCCCTTTCTATCTATTATCATTCCTAAGAATGGCGTATCTATTGCTAGGATCTTAGCTGATGCGGCAGCTACGCTAACCTTAGATCTGGCATATAATAGCTCCATCTCATCGCTTGAAAGATCGGACACGCTCCTTCCCAGATCCCTAAGGAAATCCCCCATACCGAATGAGAGGGCTGTTATCCTATCCGAGGATAAAGCTATATCCAAAGATCTCTCTACGCCCATAGCACTCTCTATCAGTGGAATTATCTTGACCTCATCTAAGCCTCTTTCATTTTCGAAGTGCAGTAATTTTTCCTCTAGCTTCCAAACGTCCTCCGGTACCTCTGCCTTAGGTAGAACTATACCATCAATCCCTTCCCTTATCACGAAGTCCAGATCTTCATCCAACATTCCCGTTGTTAGAGAGTTTACTCTTGCAAATACCAGCCCTCTGAATCTTCCCCTCTCCTCCTTCAGGAATTCCCTAACTAACCATCTAGCTGTTTCCTTCTCTCCTACAGGTACCGCATCTTCCATGTCAAGCACTATCACATCAGCTTTGCTTCTCAGCGAACTTAACATGAGCCTCCAGCTATTAGCTGGAACGAAGAGCAGAGATCTAGCCAAAATTCCCATTACAGCACCTCCTCAAGCAAATTCGTTATTTGTTTTGGGGATTCTGCTACTAAGGCACCTGCTCCCTTCAGTGCCTTTATCTTGCTCTCTGCAGAGCCTTTACTTCCCGTCACAATAGCACTTGCATGGGAGAATCTTATCCCG
Source organism: Thermoproteota archaeon (assembly GCA_027491785.1). Taxonomy (GTDB): domain Archaea; phylum Korarchaeota; class Korarchaeia; order Korarchaeales; family Korarchaeaceae; genus Korarchaeum. The sequence goes on from JAOZGJ010000068.1 coordinate 8,585, forward strand.
GTTGGAAGCATCCTTCCAGCCACATAAGCTATTAGAGGCTTCGTGAAGCCACCCTTTTTCATGAATTCAGCAGCTTCCTCCTCTTGGACTCCTCCTATCTCTGCAAACAGGACTACAGCTTCAGTTTCGTCATCCTTCTCAAATAACGCTAATAACTCTGCCTCTGTTAATCCAACCAAAGGTTCACTTCCGGTATGCACTGCTGTCGATATACCGAATCCCGCCTTACTTACGGCCCATGATGTAGTTGTAGTCTGACCGCCGCTTCTGGATATGATCCCAACCCTACCCGGAGCGAAAGCCTCATTGGCCAGCTCAAGCGAACCACCAACCCATCCCATTACGGCTTTTCCAGGACTTATAACTCCAAACGATCCTGGGCCCTGTATCCTTACTTCCTTCCTCCTTGCATATGACAGGATGGCCATGGCATCATGGATAGGTACTCTCTCGGTTGGTATGAGGATATAACCTATTCCAGAGTCAATAGCTTCCATTACTGCCTCTCTTAAGTGGGCTGGAGGTACCAGAGCTATAGACGCATCTACTGGGCCCACTTCATCCATAGCCTCCTTTATACTATTGAACACCGGAACGCCCCATACCTCGGCACCTCCTCTACCTGGGGTTACACCTGCTACAACTTTAGTCCCGTACTCCAGCATATATCGGGTCGCAAACTCCCCAGTTCTTCCAGTTATTCCCTGAACTAGGACCTTGGTCTCCTCATTTATGAGAATCGCCATCACATCACCTCTAATGGGACCCTTACCTCTATGGCAGAGTTACCATACCACGAGCAGTAGATCTCACATGCCAGACATTCATTATCAAGTCTAACTGCCTCTTTTGGTGAAACAGCTAACTTAGGCTTCCCCCCTTCTATCTTGAGGACATTCCTACCGTATAACCTGCATGCCTTAATACATGCGAATCCGCAGTCGGGAGCAATGCATTTATTGTAATCTATGATTACCTCAGCTGTCCTCGTCTTGAACCTTAACTCCATTCCCTTTCCCTCCTGTAATCCTCAACTAGCGACTTCATCCTGTCTGCTATATACTCTGTTTCGTATATGTAATCTCTACCATACAGCTCAAACCTTATAGGTAACCCTCTAATACCTCTCCTTATCAGCTCATGACTCTCCTTCTCCTTATTACCCGCCAATAGAATTATGGCAGGAAATCCCTTTCTATTCTCAAGCATCTCATTGAATGCCTTCACTACGGCATTGGCGTGATGCCATTGCTCTTGGCTGGCCATCACACTACCCATCATGATGTAGCCTTCTATTCCTGGGATGGAGAGAATCGTTTTGATGACCCTATAGACCTTAGAGGCTGGCGGATCTCCACTGGTATCAGCATAATTTGCGAGCTTAAGTCCCCTTCTTATGAGCGCATCGGCTGCGAGCATGGCACCTCCTCCCCCTATCCCATGGAATCCTATGTAACCTCCCTGCTCAGTATCAGTTGCTAATTGAACGAAGTATCCAGTTCCCCTCGGATCTCTATCATCCCAATACCACATCCTCTTCTCCAGCTGGGTTGGTTCCCTGTTCAGATCCTTAGGAAGCTCAATGGTTAGATCAGAATGTCTGAAGAGAGCGTGATCATCTACATCTATCCTAGCATCTAGGGCAACGAGCCCATCGTTAGTCAGGGCAATGGGATTTATCTCGACGCTCTTAGCATCATACCCCACGAATGCATTGTACATTTTTCTAGCTACCATGGCAGCTTCCTCTGGTAATGGCATACCTATTTTCCTGAAATCCTCCGATATTCTCTCCTTAACTAGGCCCTCGATATAGTCTATGGGTAGTCTAAGAACATCACTTGACCTCCTCTCAATCCCAGATCCTCCTACTGGACTTGCCAGTAGTTCTGGGGACCTGTAACTCATTGAATCATTCACAATCACGCTGAGGAATGCTTCGGATTTTATCTCTAGCTTCCTCTCTATTAAAAGCTTTTTAGGCTTAAATCCCCTGAAATATGAGGACAACATCTCCTCTGCTATCTTCTCTACCTCCTCAGGCGAGGAAGAAAACCTTACGGCTCCTACCTCATATCTTCCAGTAAATGGAAGCTGCGCCTTGATCGCAACATGTCCACCTAATTCATAAGCAATGCTCCTTGCTTCTTCTGGAGAAGAAGCAACACGACCCTCGGGAACTCTAATTCCATATTCACTAAGTATCTCCTTCGACTGATATTCGAGAAGCTTGGCCCTAAAATCACCCCCAAACTTCCCTTCCATCTTTACTCATAAAAAGTTTGAATATTACTTTTTATATCTTTAAGTAGGGATAAATGAAATATATTAGCCGAAAAGGTCTACTTTACCTCGCTGGTTCTCCCCTCAATATCTCCTCTAAGGGCTTTTTCCATAGAAGATGGAAGACCCTCTTCGATCCTCTCTCGTATACTGCTTCGAAGTCTATGTAGCCGAGGGACATATAGTAGATCATTGCCTCAGCAGTGTACTTCCTCCATTGACTTACAGTTCCCTTGGATCTAGCATCATCCACGCTGTAGGGTATCTCAACAAGCACTAAGTCACTATTTACCTTCTTAAATCCCGAAGGAATATCTGAATCGAACTCTAGCACTTCCACAGCCCCTGCTTCTAAGGCTTCCTGTAGACTAGGTGATCTCAGTTCTCCTTTAGCCTTTCTCCTTACCCTCTCGCTCTTTAGGAACCACCAAACCTTAAGTCTGTCTGATCTCAATCCCCTATTTATGGCATCGTTCATCTCCCCATAGTAGTTGATAACATATTCCCAGCTTACAACTCCTAATTTACCCAAATTAAAGCGAGTATTTAGCCCCTGAAGTGGATCGAACGTCCATCTCGCTCTATCTAATCCCTGAGCTAAAGCAACCTCTCTCTGCGCTTGCTTTATCCTGAACCCTAGTCCAGAATATTTTAACTCCTCAATAACAGCGCTTTGATGTGAGTAGTGATATAATCCCCTTGAGTCCCTAGCCAGAAAACCCCAAGCGAATCCAACTACATTACCAGAATCTAAATCGAAGGCACCAATCACAATACCTGAGTTATCAGATGCAGCTCTGAGGACATGAGAAGGTGTTGCATCAGTTCTATCTTTTCCCATCCTCCAAGCGGATGCTTGGACCTCTACCAGCTGCCTAAACTCCTCCGGTTTCTCAATGTGCCTTATCTCTAGCCTCCTCACATTGCCACTTCTGTCCATCAATTCTATCCTACCGAGATACCCTGTCATTTCTATCTCGACTAGGCTGTTCCCCTTACTTTTTAGCTTAATCGTATGTCATAGAAGATTGATATGGCTGAGTGATTATCTTGAGATAACGACTTAGATATATGAGGGGATGAAGGAAAGAAGGAAAGAAATGATTAAGAGACGCTTTTAACTTTCCCGGCCTTAACATCAGCAAGTCCTCTCTCACTGAGAAGCTCTACGGCCTTTGAGATCCACCATCTCTCAATGTTAAGTTCCTTTGAAAGTTCCACTGTGCTCTTTTCTCCCTTAAGCCTCTCCATCACCTTATTAGCAATAGCTTCTATCAGGGGATAAGGATCTGAAGCAATCCTCTCATATATTATTGATGCTACCACTCTGCTTACATCCAAGGTCTCCATGATATCCCTTATTGTGACCTTTTTCAGACCACCATTCACTTTTCTGCGGATATACTCTTCCATGAGTCTCTCCAGCTCATTTTCATCTGGAAGCTCGAGGAACGCCTGAAGATCTATCTCTAAAGTGAGCTTCTTCCTCGTTATGGCATAAAGCTTCGCAGGTCTCCCCCTTCCCCTCCTCTTCTCCATCATCCTTATCAGGCCCGCCTCTTCCAGATCGTGCAGATGGGATGTTATTGCCGGTAAAGTGAGCCCAAATTCCTCGGATAAATCTGTAGCTGAGGCAGGTGATTCTAACAGTCTCTTTAGTATTCTCAGCTTGCTATCGCTAGTCAAAGCATCTAGTATCTTCTTCGCTCTGTATATCCTTGATCTGACGTACAAGTCAGTCCCTCCAAGTCCTAATATCTATCTCAGCAGAATAGGAATAGATATCCACATCTATGCTCCTACCCTCACCAAAAGTCCTTTCTATGATAGGGCCCTCCGCCTTCTCTCCATCGTAGTATAGAGAACCCTCCATACTCCTTATTTTAACATGAACCTGTGCATCCTTTGGTACATTCAGGGTAAGCTTTACACTTCCCCTATCCACCTTGATATTCACACTTCCCATGGAGTGAGCAGTTCCTTGCACTTCTCCCATCCCTATATTTACTGATAAACTTGAGAAGAAGGGGTCCCTAAGGATCAATGCTCCCATACCTATCTTCACCTTGAGATCTCCCTTCCAATTATCTGGTAGGTGAAGAGTCAAGTGACCAGCGGCCATTCTCACCAGTTGTTCATTTTCTATGGCAGGTAAGGTACCTTCGGCTTCTATGTAAGGCTTCTCTATTTCTGCCTCACTCGTGATATCTACTTGCCCAAAATCCACTACTAAGGTAATGTTTCCAGAAGATATCTCCCTATTGAGTACTCCTCTCCGTGTAAACAGACTAGGTAGCCATAATCTGCCGCTAGTCTCATGTTTCACCCTTACTGGTATTAAAGACACCGCTAAGGAGAATATCAGCAGTATTAGTAAGACGGCCCCAATTCCCTCTTCGATCTTCATGAGTACCATCTCCTCCACGCATACAGGGCAGCAAGTCCCAAGATCGCTATTATCAGACCTATTGCCCCAAGTTTAGCTGTGAGGCTTCCAGCAATCAGGCATATGATCACAGGTATGACAATTGATGCTATCAATGCATGACCTAGAGAGATCTCATAGTTCACCGAGGTAGCTACGACTATCAGGTAAAGGGACCATAAACTGAACGGTATAATCAGAACTAGGGACATTATAAGAAGGGAGAACCAAGACGCTACATACGATATAGCAGCTAGGGCTGCAGGGAACACTAGAGGTAGGCTAGAGTAGGATATTAAGCCAACAAGGTCATCCCATCTTCCCTCCCCATATCCCATGATCCTCACGGATATGTGAATGAGTGAGGCGTAAACAAGGAGGTTTATTAGGGATCCTGCAACTCCTATAACACCGGAGAGATTTGCAATGAGTTCTAACATCCACCCTAGATTGTAAAGAGGTAAAGGTATGCTGCCAACCGCTTTCAGTATACCCTTTGTGACTATTGATCCTAGAGAGAAGCTTATCGATATATAAATAGCTAACGGAAGAGCTGATGAATATTTCTCAGCAATGTGAGTATCAAAAGCCTCTCTAGAGGATGTCAGTACCTTTCCTAGTCTATATAGCGTGTCTTCAATCTCTCTCATTACCTCACCTGCTCCATTACTAAACTTAGTATCTTAAGTAAGTTATAAATATATCTATGATGATTGCCAACACCAAACTTGGGGCTATCATCAGAAGATATTCTTCGCTCTCCTTTAGTATTGCTGAGTGAGGGATCGCATATGTCCGTCGAGATTTATTGTAAATTCATTAATATTTCAAGAGGAGGAACACAAGTTAAGATACTGCGCCCTCCCAAGAGTAAGCCCTTTTCTAGTTAATACTACCTCCACTGCCAGATGGTCCCTTTCTTCGGCATCAGATAAGCCTCTCTCGGAGCATGTGTATGTAACATCGCATCCTGTAGTTAACTTTTTAATTACAACAAGTATCAGCCCAGATAACGGGGGTTGAGGTGATGTCCAACCAATTTCAGGCGATGCCCCGCCAATGGGGGTTGAAGGCGATGTCCCGCCAATATCTGTAGATGCCTCTTTGAGGGAATCCCTGGTTTTATTCGGACTGTTCAAATTAACTCAAAGACAGAAGGCTGTTCTCACGCTGGCTCTTCGCTTTAATGGGAAAATTTCAGCAAGTTCTATGGCAAAGATAGCTAGAGAGGAGTTTAACATACCCGTATCATCCTTCTGGTTCGCATTAAGGGATCTAAGAAGACTTAAACTCGTGGATTTCGGTGATGGTAACCCAATAAGGCTTACGTTAGCTGGAAGAACTGTAGCTGAAGCTTTGGAGGGGGTTGCTTGGTGGGAAAGAGGGTAGTAGTCAAGTTAGGGGGATCTGTCCTCAATAGTCCAGAGGACTTCAGGGAAATGGCAAAAATAACTAAAAAGGAGTTCGATAATGGTCACGAGCTTTTACTCGTTGTTTCAGCCATGAAGGGATATACAGACAAGCTCATTGAAATGGCCAAGCTAGTTGGGGCAGAAGAGGAGCTACTAGACTCCATAGCTGGAATAGGGGAGATCCTATCTGCTAGGCTTATGGCAGCGGCTCTAAGTTCGGAAGGTGTTCCTTCTATAGCCATAGATCCCAGTTCACCGAAATGGTCTATATTCACGAATGATAGGTTCGGTGATGCAGATCCCGACCTTCCAAAGACCTGTGGAGCAGCTATATCGAATATAGAACCTCTCTTAAGGAAGTCAGTGCCGGTAATTTGCGGCTATATAGGGAAAACTCCTGATGGTAGGTTAACTACCCTAGGGAGAGGCGGGAGTGATACAACTGCTGTTACCCTAGCAAGGTGCCTAAATGCTGATGAGGTGGTGCTCGTCAAGGATTCAAATATGATGGTCGCGGATCCTAATATTATGAAGGGTGTGGCTCAGCTAGAGGACCTTGAAGCTCATGAGGCTCTTACTATTTCCTTGGGAGGAGCAAGGATTTTACATCACAAGGCTTTACGCTACTTAGCACCTACGGTAAAGATGAGGATAGTATCCGTGAAGGAGGGGACGTTCACTCAGGGAGGAACCATAGTACATGGTCACATTCCAGATCTATACGTTGAAGTCCATGAAAGACCAATAAGCATGATTACTCTCCTGACCAATGGCCGTGAAGTGGATATAAACAGCATCGAAGGGGCTCTTTCCATAGGAACATTAGATGGAGCTGCGATAATATACCTAGATAGAGATTCCAACGAGGTCAAGAAGATGCTTAATTCCATAATCAATGAAGGGAAAGCTAAAGCAGTAGCAGTTAGGGAGAATGTTGCCATGATAAGGATCTGGGGTGCTGCCATAGAGGAGACCCCAGGTGTGATTTATAAGATAACCGAGCCTCTAACCGCTATGGGAATAAATATACTGGGCTTTCAAACGGTTCATAACAGAATAGCCGTCTTCGTAGATTGGTCACAAAGGGATAGGGCAGCTGAGGAACTGAAGGCCATTTTAGGGTGAGACTATGAAAGTTGGCTTGCTAGGCGGAACTGGCATGGTCGGGCAGCGCTTCGTTCAAATGTTGTCTAATCATCCATGGTTCGAGTTAACCGTGATAACGGGTAAGACTAGCGTGGGTAAGAACTATGGGGAGGCCGTCAAATGGACCCTAAATAGCGAAATTCCCGAGGAATTCAGGGAACTAGAAGTGGTAGAGAACTCTTTAGAGAATCTGAGGAATGTAGATCTGGTATTTTCAGCCCTTCCATCTAAGGAAGCTAGGGAGTTCGAGATGGAACTAGTGCATCGAGGGATACCTCTGGTGAGTAATGCCAGCGCGCTGAGAATGGAATCGTTAGTTCCTTTAGTAATCCCTGAAGTGAATCCAGATCATCTATCCTTAATAAACAAGCAAAAGGAGCTCAATATTGGCCCCGTAGCTACCGATCCCAATTGCACGACCACCGTACTAACCTTACCTCTGAAACCACTTCACGATGCATATACCCTAAAGAAACTGAATGTCGCCAGCTATCAGGCCCTCTCCGGTGCTGGATATCCAGGTGTGCCCTCCTATGATATCTTAGATAATGTGATACCATATATAGCAGGAGAAGAAGAGAAGATTAGAAAGGAGACGAGGAAGCTATTGGGAACAGTCGAGGAAAATGGAATAAAAATGGCAGATCTTGATATTCAAGCTACGTGTGTAAGGGTTCCCGTGACAAATGGTCATTTAGTAGCTGTACATGCCGAATTCGATGAGGAGGTGGACGTCGACGCTGCTATGAAACTATTGAAAGGTTTCAGCCCTGAGCCTCAGAGATTGGGTCTCCCGACCGCACCAGAGAGACCCATACATGTAAGGGAAGAGAGAGATAGGCCTCAGCCTAGATATGATAGGGATTCTGAGGGAGGAATGAGTGTTACTGTAGGTAGATTGAGAAGAGGAGCTAATTCAAAGTCCCTTCTATTCGTTGCTACTGGCCATAACACGATTAGAGGAGCTGCTGGGCAGGCTATTCTTCTAGCTGAACTAATGAAAGCTAGGAAGTTGATATGATCGAATAAATTTACCTGATCAAGAAAAACCTTCTACTTTTTCTTCTTCCTTCGGGAAGTCCCGATCTAAGTTTAAGTCAGTTGCAAGTGAAACGAGTAATCGTTGAATTAGCTCATTCCCTCGGGATTTATAGCTCCTTACCATACTTCCCGATAAAGCGAGATAGCATAGTAAGTAATTTATATTAAATTTAAACGAGACGAGAGGGGAAATTCTCCTATGATACTCTCAGATAGTGTCATTAGTTCCCTGATACGTTCCGGTGATCTCAAGATAGAGCCTCTGTATAGCGATTCCATAAGAGAGAATGGTGTGGATATGAGAATAGGCCCGGAAATAGCCTTTCCCATAGTCATGGGGGAAGTGATAGATCCGATAAGGGACGATCCCTCCAAGCACTTCTCAATAAGGGAGATACCCGATAGCGGTATAACGATACCGGGAAACACCAGTGTTTTGCTGGTTACCGAGGAATACGTGAAGATGCCCAAGGATGTCGCCGCCCTCTGCGGGTTGCGATCCTCCATAGCAAGGTGGGGATTTATAGCTCCTCCCACACTGGTAGATAGCGGTTTCGAGGGGCAGCTAACAATAGAGGTCATGTGGACGAGACCGGCGCCTGTTAAGCTCTACAAGGGAATCAGGTTCCTCCATGTCGTCTTCTTCAGGGTAGAAGGGAAGGTCGAGAAACCTTATTCCGGCGTATATCAGGGGCAGAAAGGTGTAACTCTGCCAAAGAAATTGGAAGCTAGAAACAAATGAACGATGGTGGGCCTAAGATCATGAAATGTTTATTAAGGTCTGAGTCTAGGCATTGCTGAGCTTCGCCTCACCTAGTTACAATAATTCACCCATTATCGTCTATTTGCTCTTAAATTATTTTGTAGCTACCGACATAATTACATATAAAATTATATAAAGCACATCATAATAGACTGGAAATAAACCCTGATAGCTTATAGAGGTCCTCTCCCTTAATTAATCTGATGGAAATGTCCGTTAGTAAGGTTGTCAAGAGAGATGGTAGGATAGTCTCATTTGATGCCTCACGCATCAGAAGAGCTGTAGCAAAGGCGATGCTTGAGGTGGGGCAGTATAATGAGGCTACTTTAGATAAGGTTGTTAAATACGTCCTTAGAGTGATAAATAGGACGTTTACCGATGAGAAGCCTCCTCACGTGGAGGAGATCCAGGATATAGTCGAGCTTGCGCTGATGAAATATGATCTATTTGACGTCGCCAAAGCCTACATACTCTACAGGAAGGAGAGGGAGAAGATCAGGAAGGAGAAGATGGCGATACTGGGAAAGGACTATGTCGATGATGTGGATAAGAGGCTCTCATTGAACGCAATAAGGCTACTGGCAGCCAGATACCTACAGAAGGACATGGAAGGGAAGCTCATAGAGGATCCGAAGGGGATGTTCATAAGGGTAGCAGCTTTAGTCGTCATTCCAGACATACTCTACGATCCCAAGGTATTCGATCCCGAAGGTAAGCAGGAGGTTCATCCTACAGAGGAGTTCTCGCCCGAGGAATGGGAAGGGAAGGTGGGGCTTAAGAACGGTCATCCAGAGGACCATCTAGCCCCGTTCTTTACCTGGAACCGCTATCACTTGGAGAGGATGAAATCCCTCTACGACGAGCTGAACGGGCAGGGGAAGATGAAGGTCAGCTGGTCTCGGTTCTGGGAGATGCTGCTCAATGGGGAGTTCGATCACCATTACAAGGACTTTCTTCAATATTACAGGCTGATGGTCGATTTAAGGTTCATTCCCAACTCACCTACGCTGTTCAATGCTGGGGCTAAGCTTGGGCAGCTATCGGCGTGCTTCGTCTTGGACATAGAGGATAGCTTGGAGTCGATAATGAAGGCCGCTACTGATGCGGCGATAATATTCAAGTCTGGAGGGGGCGTAGGGATAAACTACTCCAAGCTCAGGCCCCAAGGCGACATGGTTAGCTCAACTGGTGGACAAGCATCAGGCCCTGTGAGCTTCATGCGGATAATAGATGTGATAACTGACGTAGTTAAGCAGGGGGGTAAGCGCAGAGGAGCCAATATGGGAATACTGGAGGTGTGGCACCCTGATATATGGAAGTTCGTGGAGGCGAAGTCGAAGCCAGGGCAGTTCGAGAACTTCAACCTATCAGTGATGATAACCGAGGACTTCTGGTCTCATTTCGAGAGAGGGGATTCCTACCCACTGGTTAATCCTAGAAATGGCGAAGTTTGGGATACCCTGAACCCGAGGGAATTCTTCAGGAAGATCGCTGAGATGGCTTGGAGCACCGGTGATCCAGGCGTCCTATTCAAGGACAATATGAACAGGAGGAATGTGATGAGGTCTTATTTAGGAGAAATATTTTCCACTAATCCATGCGTAGCTGGCGACTCTAGGGTGCTCACTCCCAGCGGATGGCTCAGGGCTTCTGAAATTTACCAACTGTCTAAAATGATGGGCCCCGTCAAGGCAGTGGCCGTCGATGAAGATGTCTTGGGTGAGGACGGTGAGCCTCAAGCCTATGAGACCGAACTGGTAACTACGGAGGGAGACGAGGTCATCTACAGGACGATACACGGAGATGAGCTGAGGCTCCCAGCTCCGAGGAGGGTCAAAGCTTGGGTCTGGCATGTTGGAAGGAAGCCCGGTCTTAAGATAGTTACGAAGGAGGGATACGAGTTAACACTCACTCCCGAGCATAAGGTCCTCACACCTGAAGGTTGGGTCGAGGCGAAGGATCTCAAGCCCGGGAATAAGATCAAGATAGCTAGGCTCCACCCTTGGTTCTTGGATGAGGCCTACGAGGGACAATACGATCTGGACGAAGATATAGCCTTTGCGCTGGGCTGGCTGGTCGGTGATGGAACCCTGAGCAAGCACTACGTAGCGTGGTTCTTCAGCCAAGGAGATGGCGCTGCCGAGGAAAGAGTTAGGAGAGGTATAGAGAAGCTTGGAGGTAATCCCCTCTCCCATACCTACGTACTCAGTGAGAGCGAGCACAAGGTACAGTATAATAGGACTACAACAGTCTACAAGAATGTAATGAAGCTGATGGGCCAAATAATGGACAGGAGCAGAGAGAGACGTCTGCCTGAGATCGTATGGAGCCTCTCTCCCAAAGCTCTCACATCATTCCTCAGGGGTCTTTTCACAGCGGACGGATACGTGGATTCCGATAGAGCGGTGAGGCTGACGAGCGCTAGCTTAGGCCTTTTGAAGGATGTGCAGACGATACTTACCACCTTCGGCATATACTCGGTTATTTACGAGAGGCCATACGAGGGAGAGCTCCATTACACTACCAAGGATGGGGAGGAGAGGACTTACAAGGCCGGCGGATACTACGAACTTATAGTTAAGGACTATAGTAGGAAGATATTAAAGGATCTAATAGGATTTGAGAGCGTAAACAAGCTAGAGAAGCTCCTCCTAAGGAAGACGAAGAGGGATCCTGTGTGGGCTACAGTATCATCGATAGAAGATGCTGGATTAGTGGATTTCTATGACTTCACAGTTCCAACATACCATAAATATGTGGCAAATGGCTTACTGAACCATAACTGCGGCGAGGAGCCTTTATATCCATATGAGTCCTGTAATCTAGGTAGTATTAACCTTTACTCCTACATAAGATTTAGTTCTGATAATGAGGAAGTCTCTTTCGATTGGGATTCATATGCTAGGGATGTGAGGTTAGCCCTGAGGTTCCTAGATAACATCATAGACGTAAACAAGTTCCCAATATTGGAGATAGAGAGGCATACGAAATCTACAAGGAAAGTAGGACTGGGTATGATGGGTCTGGCCGATACCCTATTCGCTCTGGGCATCCCTTACAATAGTGAGGAGGGCTTCGAATTCATGCGTAAGGTCGCTGAATACCTGACATACTACGCTATGATGGAGAGCGTCGAGCGGGCTAAGGAGAGAGGAACCTTCCCGCTTTATCCTAACTCAGGCTACGTTAGGGGAGAGATGCCTATAGAAGGTTTCTATCATCCCGAATGGTGGCACCTTGACTGGGACGAGCTGAAGGATCTCATAATGAAGCACGGGATAAGGAACGCCGAAGTAACGACAATAGCTCCGACAGGCTCCATATCAATGATAGCCGATGTTTCCTCTGGAATCGAGCCACAGTTCGCCCTAGTTTACGAGAAGAGGGTCTCCGTCGGCTCATTCTTCTACGTGGACAGGGAACTGGAGAGGCAGTTAAAGGAGAACGGGCTGTATAACGAGAGGCTGCTTAAGGAGATAGCGGATAATGGGGGGTCCTTGCAGGGAATAAACTCCCCAGAAGGAAAAGAGGAGGTGTTCAAGAAGCTTCAGGAGGTGTTCCTCGTGGCCTACGACATACCGTGGTGGGATCACGTCAGGGCTCAAGCTGAGATAACGAAGTGGATCTGCGCAGCAGTGAGCAAGACGATAAACATGCCCAACTGGGTCTCAGTGAGCGATGTGGAGAAGGCTTACCTCTTCGCATACAAGCTTGGCTTGAAAGGTATTACCGTTTACAGGGATGGTTCGAAGGCTGCTCAGGTTCTCATAACACCATCTCAGAGGAAGGGCGAATACGTGGTCAAGATGGAGAATCAGACCCTGAAGATGATGGAGATGTTGGGCATAGAGAGGCCTCAGATGAAGAAGGCACCACCAGTTGAAGAGAAGAAAAAACCCGTTCAACCAGTTTTCAAGCTTCCAGCCACAGCTCAAACGACGAATCACATAGAGAGGTGCCCCGAATGCGGGAGCACTAGGCTAGTGTATAAGGAGGATTGCGTCACGTGCCTTGACTGCGGTTGGTCTGCGTGCGTGGTGTCCTAATGGTGGGGCTGGTCCATCTCTACACGGGAAACGGGAAGGGAAAAACATCCGCAGCGTTTGGTCTCGCCTTGAGAATGGCTGGGCATGGAGGGAAGGTTCTCATTGTGCAGTTCCTCAAGGGCATGCCTACAGGTGAGGTGATAGCTGCTAAGAAGATACCCGAGATAGAGGTCATGAGGTTCGGCTCTAAGGAATTTGTTAATCCAAAAAAACCCAGACCAGAGGATTTAGAGATGGCTAGGAAGGGATTGTATGCAGCTAAAGGGGCGATGTCCTCGGGAGAGTATAGATTAGTGGTACTGGATGAGATCAACGTAGCTGTCTCCTTCAACCTGCTATCAGAAAATGATGTTATTGCAGCCGTGAAAGAGAGACATCCCTCTACTGAGGTAGTACTCACGGGCAGATATGCACCTAAATCATTCTACGATCTGGCAGATTACGTTACTGAATTCAAAGAAATAAAGCATCCATTTTCTAGAGGGGTCCCGGCTAGAGAAGGGATAGAATTCTGACATCTTGCGATCCCTAGTTCTCCATCATTATTTTAACGTGTGCATTCCATTTAATCCCTAGGTGGTGGCATGCTATCGGAGAACCCCATTAATCTACCTAAAGGAAGAAAGATGAATAGGGAAGAGCTGCTTCAAGCTCTTAGGTATGCGATAGTGGCAGAGTTAGATGCGATAAATCTCTATGTGCAATTCGCTGAGGCATGTGAGGACGAGGGAGTTAGAGAGGTATTTCTAGATATAGCTAGAGAGGAAAAAACCCATGCTGGTGAATTCTTAGAAATGCTAGTGAGGATGGATCCTCAACAGGCTAGGGAATTGGAGAATGGGAGAAAGGAGGTGAAAGAGCTCCTTGAAGGTAGTTCTAAGGACATGTAAATATTTCTTAAATATACCTTTTCATATATTAATTTTACCTGGAAATTAGTTAAAGATTTATATGAAGTGATCCGATGAAAGGGCAGAAACGGCGTGCTCTCAGGATATTACTTCCTGCAAGGAGCGTTAGCTCATCAACGTAAAATTTTCTTTATAGTTGTAACGGGGATCTTACAATAAATTAATCTGGCTATTCCCTTCTATTCTCTTATAAAGTTAACTATATAGGCGGTAATTATATAAAAATTTTTATCTAGGAAAGCTTTTAACTAATATTTCGATTTTCGAATGGGGCAAGGAGAAATGGAAGGTCTCGGCTTGGCGAACAATGTGATCATTACATTTTCTCTAGGCCTAGCGATAGGTATTGGTTTAGGAATTATTGGGCTAATCTTGGGAAAATTACTTGCTCCTTCTAAGGACCTTCCTAGGAAAAAAGAGCGATATGAATGCGCTAATCCACCACGTGGAAGAGCAAGAGGTCTTTTCATGATGCAATACTATCCTTTCCTTATCCTATTTCTAACACTAGAACCTATAATGATATACTCGTTCTTATTTCTCCTAGAAGCTCACAGATACATCTTCAATGTCTCCTTCCTTTTCACGGCTATGATAGCGATTCTTGCATCTCCTCTCATCTTCGGTATATATTACGCGAGGAGGCTTGAACTATGGTCTGCGCATTAGAAGGTAGCATGTGGGTTGCTAATCTAGATAAGGCCGCCAGGAAGGCGGCTGCTTGGTTGGTGAATAAAACCCCAATCAGGAGCATAAGGGATTGGGGCATCGCATTCTCCCTATGGCCAGTCCACTTTACTACAGCCTGTTGTGGTGCTGAGTTCGCTGCAGCGGCAGCTCCGAAGTTCGATGCCGAGAGATTTGGTTTCCTTCCCTTCATAGGAATAAGGCAATGTAACGTTCTCTTCATAGAAGGGACATTAAGCAAGAAAATGGCTGAAGCAGCTAAATGGGTGTATGAGCAGATGCCAGAACCTAAATTCGTTGTGGCAATGGGTGCATGCGGCATAGATGGGGGTATATTCTGGAACAGTTACAATATAGTGAGGCCAAAGGACATACTTCCCGTCAGTGTCTTTATTCCTGGATGTCCTCCAAGGCCGGAGGGCATAGCTCAGGCCATAATAATGCTGCAAAGGAAGATAAGGAAGGGGGAGCTGGTGAAATATGAATTTTGAGGAGCTTAAAAGTAAAATAGAGGACAAATTAAAGGATCTAAATGTAGAGGTTAGCGGGAAGGAACCCAACGTAGTAAACATTAAGGTACCTAGGGAGAACATTGTAGAAGCAGCAAAAAGGCTTAAGATCCTAGGGTTCGACCATGTAAAGGCAGTAACAGCAATTGATTACCCTAAAGACAGATTTGAAGTTGTCTATATAGCTTCTTCCTACTCAGATCTCAACTTAGCGTATTTCTTGGTTAATCTAAGGACCAATCTACCGTATGATGATCCCAGGACACCATCTCTCATAGAGGTATGGCCCAGTGCTCTCTACCAAGAGCATGAGGAACATGACCTCATGGGCATAACGTTCGAGGGACATCCGAGGATGGGAGAGAGGCTTCTCCTACCTGAGACCTATGAAGGCCTGCCTCCCCTTAGGAAGGAGTTCAAAGTTAAGACGGAGGGGATAAATGCATGAGCTTAGAGGAGAGGGAACTTGAGGTATTGATAGGACCTCAGCATCCAGCATCAGGTCACATGAGGATGGTCGCGAAGATAGATGGAGATATAGTAGTTGAACTTAGGCCCAATATAGGTTACGTTCATAGATCTGTTGAAAAGTTGGCTGAGGTGAAAAAGTTTCTCCAGATAATACCCCTAGTTGAGAGACCTTCCCTCGCCGATACCACCGCCAATAATCTAGCCTATGTGATGGCTTTAGAGAAGCTCTTAGGAATTGAGGCTCCGCCTAGAGCCCAATACCTGAGAACACTGCTTGCTGAGATAAACAGGATACACAGCCATCTATATGGTCTCGGGATCCATGGAGTGATGATAGGATCTTCAACTGCTTACATGTGGTGCTTTGGCGACAGGGAACCGTTTATCGAGCTTGCTCAGGAGTTAACTGGCGCGAGACTCACCTACTCCTACATAATACCGGGAGGTGTGAGGAGGGATTTACCCGGGGGATTCGCTGATAGGGTAGAGAAAGCGTTGAGATATATGGAAAATAGGATGAAGGATTACTTCGACCTCTACTTCAATAATCCAGTTACAAGGGCGAGACTCGAAGGAGTAGGAGTTCTATCGAAGGAAGATGCCATAAGGTTAGGGGTAGCCGGGCCCAACCTGAGGGCCAGTGGAGTTCCTTACGATGTCAGGAAGGTTGAACCCTACGCCGCTTATCCGGACCTAGATTTCGATGTTATAACAGAAAAGACGGGTGATGCCTTCGCTAGGGTGATGGTGAGGGTGAGGGAGATACAAGAGAGTATGAAGATAATTAGACAGGTCCTAAAGAAGATACCAGAGGGCCCGATACTTCATGAGAAATACATGAAGGTAATCCCGCCGAAGCTCAGGGAGTATATGAAGGAAACAGGTGAAGTAAAATTCCCCGGAGTGTTTGCTAATCTAAGGGTGCCAGCGGGGGAGGCGATAAGCAGGGTTGAGGGAGGTAGAGGAGAGGTAGTTTTCCACATAATCAGTGATGGTAAGATGACCCCCTACAGGATGAGGATGGTCACACCATCGTTTAGGAATGTGGTGTTGTTTGAGCACCTTAACAGGGGGGTGAGGGTTGCGGACATACCTGCAATCTACGGTAGTTTGGATTACTTCCCACCGGAGGCTGATAGGTGATGCAAGACCTATTGAGTTCCCTGATAAGTCTGCTACTTAAACCCTACATATTCGTCCCTCTTATATTCCCCGGACTGGTGGTTGTATTCTTAGTCTTACTAGTAATCATTTGGCTTGAGAGAAAGATAGCAGCGAAGGTTCAACTCAGATATGGACCCTTGTACATATTGAAGCCATTAGGAGGAATCATACAGACGATAGCCGATCTCCTGAGATACCTCTTCCAGGAGCCGATAATCCCCAATTCTGTTGACAAGATAGCCTTCCTTCTCGCTCCTGTTATGCTATTTGGCTTGGCTTACTTACCTACAATAGCTATACCGGTCAGTCCAACGTTCTATGCATTCAAGAGCGATCTCAGCCTCCTGATAGTGCTGGCTCTGACGACTTTAGCACCGATATTCACAGTGGTTATGGGATGGGCCAGTAACAACAAGTTTTCCCTAATTGGTGGCCTAAGAGAGGGTTATCTCGTAATTTCGTATGAAATACCGATGTTCCTCTCGGCTCTATCCATGGCCGTTCTCTATGGGAGCTTGGACCTAGTAGATATAGCTGAAGCCCAGAAGGGGATATGGGGCTTCTTCCTCAATCCCGTAGCAGCAATATCGATGCTTGTGCTTATGTACATGTCAACTAGCAAGTTCCCATTTGAGATACCTGAGGCAGAAAGCGAGATAGTAGCCGGGGCATACACGGAGTATAGCGGCATAATATACGGGCTGGTGATGGGAGCATCCTACGTGAAGCTCTACGTCCTGAGCCTAATCTACGCGATATTATTCTTGGGTGGATGGAATCCTTTACCAGCATTCATGGCAAATGATCCACTGCTGCCGGGAATAATGCTGTTTGTAAAGGCTTTCATCCTCGTTGTCATAGGAGCATTCCTCAGGGCCGTCTATCCAAGGTTTAGGATAGACCAAGCCATGAATATAGGTTGGAAAATGGCCCTTCCAGCATCCATTCTGGCCATATTCATCTCTTTAGGAGTTGTTATGTTTACGGGAGGTATGTGAGATGTCTGTTGATAGAACCATTCGTCACGTTAAAGCCCTAGCAACGGGAGTCAAGTACCTAGTCTCGAGTAAGAGGATGACGCTGATGTATCCTGATGAGATAGAGGATCTTCCTAATGGATACAGGGGCATGATAGAGTACGACTGGGACACCTGCATAAAATGCGGCCTCTGTGCTATGGTATGCCCAGCTGATGCCATGAAGATGTACGTATCTAAGGAGGAATCGGAAGAGGGAAAGAAGCCCGTGAGGAGACCCGGCATCAACTACACTAGATGCGTCTTTTGCGGGTTCTGTGTAGCAATATGTCCAACGAACTCGCTGAAATTTACTAAAGTACATGATGTCGCATACTATACATTTGAGGAGCAGATATATCCGCCTGGGAAGTTCAGAGAGGGAGTTCCCAAGCCTCAATATAGGAAAGAACCTAGGAAGATGAGAGCAATATTGGATGAGAAGAGGGGATTGAGGTATGAGCCCGTTGAGTGATCCTGTAGTGATAACTTTCCTGCTCTCTTCCATACTATCAGTAGTAGCAGCTTTGTTTGTGGTATATCACAGGTCGATAGTATACTCAGCATTCTTCCTCTCCATGCTAGGGGTTGGAAATGCCATCCTATTCACTCTACTTGGTTTTCCCATAATAGCTCTATTCCATCTCTCCGTTTACGTCGGTGCCGCCGTTACATTCATCCTATTCTCCGTAGTTATGCTTAAAGAAGCCCCTTCAGTTGAGCCGCCTACTAAGGCTCTAGCGGTAATATCCGTAGTAGTGCTCGCCATAATTCTCATAAAGGCATTCTCCTCCTTCTCCGCCGAACCAACCTTCTTCCTCAGCTATAGAGAGCTAACTTCCCTCTTAGTCACCAAATACTGGTTCGCCCTGATAGTCGCCGCTATAGCTCTAGTTACTACCCTAATAGAAGCCATAACTCTCGCAAGGAGGGAGGTGTGAGAGATGGAGGTGTTCTGGTACTTAGTCGTATCTTCCATACTCTTCGCTATTGGTGTTTACGGGCTTCTCACAAGGAGAAACATAATAAGGATGCTCCTTTCTGCTGAAGTTATTTTTAATGCCGCGCTCCTGGCCTTCCTCTCCCTAGCATCATTAAATGCAGCCTACGGGGCTATGGGGGGTGCTATTGTTATAATAGCAATATCCCTATCGGCTGCTGAAGTTGGTGTCATAGTCTCCATAGCCATAATGATGTTCAGGATGAGGAAGGCCCTAGATGTGTATGGATTGAGAAAATTCAAAGGGTGATCGTATGATACTGGAAATTCCCTACATGTTCCTGTCGATAGTAATACCCATGATAATATCACTGGTGTTCCCCTTCCTGAACTGGGGGAAGAAGGCCTTCGCGGCTATCAGCACGATCTTGCTTCTCATACCCCTAGCAGTAATTTCATGGCTCTCAATCATCAGCGGGCTGAAGGAACCAGTCCTAGACCCGGTGTTCTTCTCAAATCCTGCAATAGGTAACTTCTCTATGTTACTTGACTCAATAAGCGCTCCTCTCGCCATATCTATTGGACTAGTCACCTCAATGATCGCTTGGTACTCCCTGAAATACATGGATCATAGATTTGAGGAAATGGAAGAGGAAGGACATAAACCAGCGAGTTGGGGAGTTTATTACATGCTCTACATCCTCTTCTCTGCTGCCATGATGGGAACTGTCCTCTCTAACAACCTTATAGAGTTCTACATATTCTTGGAAGTATCCCTTCTACCTAGCTTCCTCCTAATAGCTTTCTATGGATATGGAAAGAGGGAAAGGATAGCCCTGCTCTACCTAATATGGACTCACGTTGGGGCTCTATCATTCTTAGTCGGTGCATTGGTCCTTGGACTCAATGTTGGGACGTTCGACTACTTCAACCCGATAAAGATAGTCGCGAACCTAGGATTAGGTGAAGCTTTACCTGAAACTATAAGGTTCGCGGTCTTCATGGCCATAGTAATAGGGCTCTTCGTGAAGATGGCTGTCTTTGGAGTCCATATATGGTTGCCCTATGCACATGCAGAGGCTCCAACGCCTGTTTCAGCACTATTATCCCCTAATCTGATAGGTATAGCAGGATATGCTCTAATAAGGATAGCCTACGTCCTATTTCCAACTGATTTTAGGGCTATAGCACCCTATATGCTTGGATGGGCACTTCTTACGATAATATACGGTGGCCTGATGGCCCTCGCTCAAGACGACTTCAAGAGATTTCTTGCATATTCGAGCGTATCCCAGATGGGATATCTCCTTATGGGAGTAGCGAGCGTATCCGCAATTGGCATGGCTGGTGCTCTAATGCACTATGCTGCCCATGCAGTTGGTAAGGCCCTGTTATTCGCCACCGCTGGTGTACTGATAACCCAACTTCATGGACTGAGGAGCTTGAGTAAGATGGGAGGTCTGGCCTCCAAGATGCCGATAACGGCTTCTCTAGCCCTCATAGGTTTCATGCACATAACTGGAGTTCCTCCATCTCTAGGGCTGTGGAGCGAGGTTCTGATATTAACAGGCGTGGCCAATTTCGCGGTTAAGATAAACCAGTTCGTATCAGTTACGATATTCCTCCTGATAGGGATAGGCCTGTCTACTGCCTACTCCTTCATCACCATGAGGAGAATATTCTTCGGTAAGACAACGGAGTCAACAGAGCACGCGACCGAGGCTGGATGGACCTTGCTGATACCCATGATAGTAATTGCTGCAGCCGGCATGATATTCTTCCTCGTACCTCAGTTCCTAGTGAACCCGATGATCTCCAGCTTAAGCAGGTTGCTTAAGCTGCCTGCTCCAGGGTGAACCTAAATGGTAATGGACTACGCTTTCCTAACTTGGCTAACTCCCTATCTGGGTGCTGTGCTGGCGCTTCTCCTAAATAGAGCAGGAAAGATCAGAGATGTCATAGCGGTCTTAGCGATCTTCGGCTCAGCGATATTCTCTACATTCGTCCTCCAAGAGGAGATGGCAGCCAATCAAGCCATACATATATCGTATCCTTGGATATCCTCGTTAGGAGTTACTTTTGGCGTATATGTTGATTCGCTATCCGCCTTTATGGCATTGATCGTAGCTTGGCTCAGCTTTCTAATATCCGTCTATAGCCTGAAATATATGGAGGGAGATTCAGGCCTCACAAGATACTGGTTCTTCTTCGATTTCTTCGTAGGAAGCATGCTCCTGCTCGTACTCGCCGATAATCTAGTACTCATGTTCCTTGGATGGGAGGGTACTGGGCTTGCCTCCTATGCTCTAATAGGTCACTGGTATACCGACGAAGATGAGAGGTGCGTAGGGGATATAGGGAGAAAAGCTTTGGGAGAACCCATGTGGTTCCCTCCAAGTCATGCAGGGCTTAGAGCTATAGTATTTACAAGGCTAGGAGATGTGGGTTTCATTGCAGGCATAGGGGCTCTCTACTACCTAACTGGAACCTTCTCAATCCCAGGAATAGCACAGAGAGTTGCTCAATGGGCTGGTCCACTAGCTCACGCAGGCTTACTCTTCCCGTTCCTTCTACTGTTCTCCTTAGGGGCTTTCGCTAAGTCAGCTCAGTTTCCATTCCACGAATGGCTCGTCACAGCAATGACAGGTCCTACCTCAGTTAGCGCTCTCATACATGCAGCAACGATGGTAAAGGCAGGAGTATACTTCCTGCTCAGATTCTCCCCAATATTCGTCTTAGCAGCTCAGGAAATACCTGCAGCTGGACCTCAGGTGCATGCGTTCTTCTCGACAGTAGCCATAATTGGAGGGTTTACTGCTTTCTTTATGGCAACTCAGGCGTTGGTTGCTAGAGAATTAAAGCTCATACTTGCTTTCTCAACAGCCTCTCAGCTTGGATATATGTTCCTAGCTCTAGGTTCAGCTGGTCTAATCACAGAGTTTCCACTAGGCTTCCTCGCAGGATTCTCCCATCTGATGAGCCATGCCATATTCAAAGCATCCCTATTCCTCGTAGCTGGAGCGGTGCTTCACGTAGTTCATTCCAGATTCGTAGATGATATGGGAGGCCTCTGGAAGTTTATGAAATGGTCCTTCTTGGCCATGAGCCTTGCAGCTCTGAGCTTAATGGGAGTACCCCCATTCATGGGATTCTGGACTAAAGATACCATTATAGAGGTAGCCCATGAATCAGGCGTATTCTTAGGCTACTTCTTCGGGGTTATAACAGCAATGCTCACTGCCTTCTATTCAACTAGAATGGTAATCAGGACATTCCTGTATGAAAAATCCGAGAATGTCCTCCACTTGGAGGAAGAGCATCATCTCCATGAGGCTCATCCGCTCATGTTACTGCCCTACCTTACCCTAGCTCTTCTAGCATTGATAGTGGGCTTGATATGGCCCTTCTATGGTACAAGCCTTCTCGAGGCAATGGTGAGCAATGTACTCGGTATAACGGAGAAGTTCCACCCTGAACTTGAGTTCAATTTAGGGATGCTCGCTATCTCACTCACTATGGTATTCGCGGGCATCTTGATAGCGATAGGCCTCTATTACACTTCAGGTGGTAGGAAGTGGATCCACTCAGCCATAAAGAACCCCTCCGGCAAGGCGCTTCACGACTTCCTCTACGATAGATGGTACATAAACTCGATATATTACATAGTGATAGTGAAAGGTTTCGCTTGGCTTTCCAGAGTCATATTCAAGTACTTCGATACCCTGCTCATAGACGGATTCTATCATCGCTTCATACCTTGGCTGACCGATAGGCTCAGTGTCCTAGGCTTCAAGTACTTCGAAACGGATGTGATTGATGAGACATACAACAACAGGATCGTGAGGGCATTCAAAGCGTTCGGCTCCGCTGTAAGGAAGATTCAGACAGGTCTAATAAACCAGTACCTTCTGATATTCTTCCTAGGGCTGATGCTGATTCTACTCTACCTGCTGTTATGGGTGGGATGAAATATGGAAGCTGTGATATGGTCCCTGATAGTCCTGCTGGGCGGCCTTGGGCTCATACTTCCAACTATAGATTACCTGAAGAGGACCAAGATAAGCCCTTACCTAACGATCTTGGCAACGGCCATAGCTTTCGGACTTCTCACTACCCTAGTAGGAAAGAGCGGATCTCTCTTCAATGGAGTGATAAGAATAGGTCCGTTGGCTACATATATAGCACTTATCGCTACATTAGGTGCTTTCTTAGTTAGCTTAGCCTCTCTAGTTCAAGCTAAGGAATGGAACACCTCTCCAAGCCTTTATTCTCTTATGCTCTTGGCTCTCCTTGGTGTTTACTTCGTCTTATATGTGGCTGACGCATCAGTGCTCGTCTCCGCTTGGGCTCTCGTGGCAGTTGCCTCATATGTACTGGTAGGCATAAAGAAGGACGATAACTCCCTAGAAGCTGCGGCAAAATACGCCCTAATGGGAGTTGCATCTTCATCCCTTCTAATATTTGGTTTAGCTCTAATCTTGGGCGTGACTAGGACAAGCGCCTTCGCTCCATTCACGGATGTTCCTTACTCACTTAAGGCAACATTTCTCATAGGAGTTCTAATGCTCATAGCAGCTTTTGGCTTCAAGTTAGGCGTTGTTCCCTTCCACGGATGGTTGCCCGATGTTTATGGAGGGGCTCATCCTCTAGTCGTCTCGTTCGTCGCTGGTGTTATAAAGCTCATAAGTATAGGAGCATTCCTCCGAGTCCTTCAGCCTCTAATTCCATCAATTCAAAATGAATGGTTCTGGATAATGGCTTTTCTCTCCATAATAACTATGTTCTATGGTAATCTAGCCGCCTTAGTGCAGAAGAATGTTCAGAGAATGATGGCTTATTCCAGCATAGGACAAGCAGGTTATTTTCTCATAGCATTCGCTGCTCTGTCCTTCTCTAGTACTAAAACGATCGCTCTTCAGGGAATAGGACTTCATGTCACGACGTATGTACTAGCCAAGGTCGGGATATTCGTTGGGCTGGCTTACTTCGCTAGGAAGGGCTTCGATCTGACTCTTGAGGGATTGAGTGGTGCTGGGAGGAAACTACCGCTCTCCGGGACCTTTATGACAGTGTTGGTGCTGAGCCTAATGGGAATGCCCCCTCTAATAGGGTTCTGGAGCAAGTTCATGTACATCTTTTACTCTGTGATGGATGTGGCCCCGTGGCTGGCCTTCCTAGGTATAGTGAACAGCGGTATCTCCGTAGGATATTATGCTCAAGTGATAAGATACCTATTCTTCGCCGATCCGCCAAAAGTGGATGTCAGAGAGGAAGGGCCAGATCTGGAGATCTACGTGCTCATGGTCACAGCAGTGTTGACGATTCTCCTAGGACTAGGACTCGTTAATGTGCTTATACCTCTCCTAACATAACCATCTTTTTTCTCCCTCACTTTCGGTTCAGCAGAAGAAGTATGTTACAGCTGACGGAGAAGACTTGACCAGCTGAGCACTTCCTTCGGCCTAAAATCTACATTTAGCTTCAATAACTCATCATCCTCGGTAAGAAGGCGATATCCCCTCACGGAAGCTGTGGCATATATCATCCTGTCAAAGTAATCCCTCACTCCGGCATCTAACAGACTATCTGAAGCTCTCTCTACATCCGGATCGGTCAGCTCAACTTGGGAAATTCTCTCTTCAGAGAGCAATGCCTTCAAACCATATATGAAAGCCCAAGCAAGCTTATTCCTCCTCTCTGGATGTCTCTTCATGAGTCTAAGGGATATCCACTTGGCCTCTACCAAGGAAATTGGATTGTAGAGAACCCTATAGATATCGAGCACCCTTGGAAACTTGCTATAATCCTTGAGACCCATATCGATTCCGAATATGGGAAGTAAATAGGTGGTATCCAGCAGGAGTTCACTTATAGATACCTTCCTCCCTTTGGGCCTCCTCACTAATTCTCTCCGCTTCTTCGGGGGTTATCCTGACCACTGGATTCCTTATAACGTCCTCTATTGCAGGAACGGGTTCCACTATTAGCTTCCCTTCCTCAATCTTGGCCCTCACCATGCTTCCTTTCCTTATCCCTAGCATTTTCCTGATCTCCTTTGTAGTGTAGATCTCTCCCCTCTTTCCGACTTTAAGTAATATTTCAGACATATTTTGATTCACCGAATTAACAGCAAATACGGAAAATAAAAATATGTCCGAAGTTCGAGTCTCTTTGAACTCTAAGCGAAAATAGGATAAGGCAGTATTGAGTTACGCTAGAGTCATTCTCTGAATTTTTGATTGAGCCCGTTCTAAAGCCATGAGAAAACAGAGTATTGAATCTGACTGAATTGATTAAAGGACTACTCACCTCTTTCAAACTCACGACATTGGGGCCGCTATCTTCTAATATACGCGAACTCTATCTGAACTCGTGGAAGCATTGTAATATTTTCTCATTCCCCTATCTGCGCTAATCCAATCTCTTACCTCTAACTTTAGTTCGTTTTCCCCTCTCTATTGTCTCTTTAATGGGACCTTATGAATAGCTGAACTATAATTGTAATCCTACATTTATTTCAATATTAAATAGAAATAATTAAATTTGTAGGATAGTAGAAAGGATACCCCGCACTCGGATGGATGGCACTGCGGGGTGTTGGGGCCCATCGATGGGCCCCAACAGAGCTCTATGATTAGATATGTGCCATTATGGAATATCACTATTAGTATTTGGCTAAAATAACCTAGTTAAAGTTGGAGAAAGCGTAAATACTTCTAAGAGATTAGTTCTAAAGGTGAGCCCAATGCTCCTACCTTGGAGCAGGGTCAGCGATTTCACATGCTACGAATGTGGATTATGCTGCCTTCACTTCAAAGTACCCCTCAAATCCTACGAGGCTCTGAAAATTGCGAAGGTGTTCGGACCGGATAAAATAACAATAATTAAAGGGAAGGAATATTTAGCGAAAGAAGAGGGAGAACCCTGTCCATTTCTTATAAATAGATATGGTAAGCTCATATGCTCCCTTCAGGATATAGGACTTAAACCTCTGGCTTGTAAATTATGGCCCTTCCACATATACAAGAGACCAGAGTATGGGAGGGACGAAGAAGCTTACTTTCAACATAGGCTTGGCAGTTTCTACGTATATGTGGATCAAAGATGCCCAGGAATCTCTCTGGGAAAGCCCACATATAGGTTAATAAAGACCATTGAGGAGGCGATAGATCTATGGCTGGGAGTTAGAAAGGAGCAGTTACTAACAACCTCGACCAACGTGGCTTCTAGGGATTATCTGATGTCGCTGATCGGCGGTGAAAGAAAAATACCAAAGGTTTATTAGCTACCACTTCCTAGAAAGGTTGTCGGGAAAGGGAGGAGTAGGTAACTAAGGTCAGCCTTGGTTGCTGAAATTCCAATACGTCTCGAAAGGGTCGAATTGGAGAAAACTCGGCTAATGGCCGAGGATCCCCCCGAAAACTTCTTCTTACAGCTCTATATTGCAATGCACTACACTCAAGAACACTTTCCAATGATCTGTTAGAAACACAACCTGATGTAGGATTCAGTACTTAGTTCTATTACCCTTCCCTCGTCTACGTATGTAACAAAAACTCCATTTAATTTAGCGATCCTCAATAAATTCAATGGTATAGGAGGGTTCCTATAATACTTATCCAGCAGCTCTTTCCACCTCCTTAGCTCAATTTCAGAGCGAATATCAGGTGGAGTTAGCAGAAAAGGTGGTATTTCCATGAAATACGTGGGCGGAGCTGCGAGATAAAACCTATCAGCGTACTGGCTATACCTAGCTATTTTACTCGCTATTCTAGCCCTACAGAAACTATCCGGATCTAGAGCATGATCTGGCGGGACGAAACCTGTCTCAACTTCCACAATTACCTTCTCACCATTTATTCCCATTACATCACATCTTAAATCATCTAGAGGAACTTCTACGTCTACAAAATACCCTTTTTCCATTAGATAGGCAGCTATGACAAGTTCCATAGCGGAGTGGTTGATCTTCACAGCTCCCATTCTATAGAGGTCTGTAAGCTTATCTATGAGGGGTGAAAGTCTCTGTTTCGCCACACTTATCTCAGCTATGCGATCGGCTAACGTCTCTAGGTCTGATCTGAATGCCTTTGGGTTCGGCATAAGGAATGGGGCATCTATAATTTATTAACCGTCAGGTAAGCTAGATACCAAGGGGAAGGAAAACCCATCCTTTACATGGCATTTGCAGGTGTAAATTATCGATTAGGTAGAACCGTTAGCCTTTTTTCAGTTACACGATAAGAAGTATACATGCCGATAGTGAACAGGTTCAACAATAGGAAATATTCAGCTCCTTGGGGATATGATAGAGCCATTCTAGGGTTTAGTAATTCGAGAAGCGTTGAAGTAGTGGAGATAATAATGAAAAGTGGGCAGAAAACAAAGCCTCATTATCATAAAGAGGTAGAAGAGCTATTTTATCTGATAGACGGTAGCGCTACGGTTATAGTAGAAGGAGAACCCATACATCTAGTCAAGGGAGATTTCTTGGCAGTTACTCCCCCGGAAAAGCATCAAATAATAGCAGGTGATGAGGGAGTCCATTTAATAGCTATAAAGACCCCTGGATCTGAGAAAGATAGGATCTTCCTTGAATGAGCATGCTCAGGCATCCGATGGCTACCTCCTAGCTTATCTCCGAGTTTTACGTTTTATTGCTGGAACCCCGAACCCTTCCTCTACTACAGGGCCTTCATCATATGCCAATACTCCCCTCAGAAATACCCTCTCGACCTGCCAACCTAGCTCCATACCTTCTATTGCTGTGGATTTCGCCCTAGTATATAATTCATCGCCATGAACTCTCCATCTCCTCTTCTTGAGGATCACTAGATCTGCTGAATTGCCCACGGCTATACTTCCTCTCCCCAATCCCATATGCATGGCGGGTTTCGAGCTGTACATATCTATGACCTCGGCAGGTAACTTTCCATCAGCTATTAGGGTCATCAGGAAAGGCGCCATCACATCAAGCCAAGGTATCCCAGAGGGCATTTCCTCATAAGGCCTTGATTTCTCCTCTAAGCCGTGAGGTGCATGATCCGTCGCTAAGAAGTCTATCATGCCTGCCCAAAGCATGGATTTAAGCTCATTAACTAATTCCTTAGGTCTCAAGGGAGGATTGACCTTTGCTAATGATCCGAGTTTCCCAGCATCTTCTCTGCTAAAGAGAATGTGATGGGGAGTCACCTCTACACTCGCATCTACTCCCCTAAGCTTCGCCTCCTGAACCAAGCTTACAGTGATGGGGAGAGTGGCATGTGCTATTCTGACCCTAGAAGAGTGCCTCTCCGCCATCCATAAGACCCTCCTCACGGCAATCTCCTCAGCTAACTCTGGATGAGCGATCCAATGATCCTCAACTTTGTCAGGAATATCCGCCTCCTTCAGTACTAATGGACTTTCAGCATGTACAACTACAATCTTTCCCATTTTCGAGGCCTTCCTGAACACCTCATTTAAGTTATTCATCAGATCTTCAGGGTAGAGCTTTATTCCAGCAACGTAGTCATCCTCTGGTAGGTAAGGATAAGCTGTGTAAAGCAAGAAGTCCACATAACTTTCCCTATTAGCTTCCTTTAACTTCTCCTCAAGTATCTCCCTACTATCTACCTTAGGGATATTATTAGGCATGTCTGCAACCACAGCAATCCCTCCTCTAAGGGCAGCCAACGATTCAGTTCTCCATTCACCCTTTTGCCTCTGATTAAGTCCTCTCATATGTACATGTAGGTCCACAAAGCCCGGTAGTACGATATCAGCTCTCATGCAGGAGGATGAGGGTGGTGGGATCCTAAATATTCTAGTGATGAGACCCGATTCCATCTCTATGCATGCTTCTCTAAAGCCAAGGGAAGGCAGGAAGGTAAGTCCGCATATGCAGGTCACATAGCTCACCTACCCCATTATACCCTCCTTCTTTCTTTCCTCACGACTTCTAATAATGGACTTCAGGAGGAATTTTCCTCCCATCGAAGCTCCTCTTATAATTACCGAAATCCCTCGTATTAACGAGGATTTTTCCCTTGAAGACGGGCCCGTCTTTGCATACCAGTAAGCCAAGAGGATCCAGTGAACATGCTCCGCAGAGACCTACTGCGCATCTTATTAACCTCTCTAGTGACGCCTCGACGTCTTTTCCCCTCTGGACACCTCTCCTCACCACATTAACTAGCATCCGTTCGGGACCTGCCGTGTATATGTGGTCAGGCCAATCGAAATCGACATGCTCTGTTATGAGACCCCTCAGTCCGTGAGATCCATCGTTCGTGCTCAGTATCAACTCATCAGATAGCTCCCTGAGGAGATCTTCCATTAGAACTTCTTCTTTTTCCCTAAAACCAGCATAGAACCTGATCTTCACATCTCTAGACTTCAGGTTTTCGGCTAGAAATATCAAAGGAGCTATCCCATAACCTCCCCCTATCAACGCTACTTTTCCCCTGACGTTCAAGGAGAATCCATTACCGTAGGGTCCTCTGATCCAAAGCTTATCCCCCTCACTCAATGAATGAATTGCGGAACTTACCTTTCCCACCTTGGATATTAGGAACCAAGTCTCATTGTTCCTTTCCCTTGCTATGCTTATGGGTATCTCACCTATTTTAGGTACCCATATCATGACGTACTGTCCAGGCTTAGCTCCTATCCTACCTTCCACTACTATCCTTTTAACTCTTGGACTCTCTATCCTTATTTCCGATATTTTAAAGGTCCTATGTCCCTGTGAGCTGAGCAATTACTTCATCCTCCGTTAAATACTCGCCGCAATATTCGCATACGAGCTTCAATGGTTTCTCCGAGATCACAGTGAAAGTAGATATGACTGCTTCCCTAGGGGCATTAGTGATGCACTTGGGATTAACGCACCTCAATATCCCCTCTATCTTCCTTGGGAGCTCTACTCTCCTCTTATTCACGACCTCGTAGTTCCTTATTATATTTATCGTGGCTGTAGGAGCAACGAGGGCTATCTTATCCACCTCCTCCTTGCTCAGCTCCTTTCCTTCCACCTTCACTATATCCTTCTTTCCAAGCTTCCTACTAGTCGCGTTCATAACGAGAGAGACCATTAATCCCTCATCCCCAGTTATTCCCAGAATCTTGAGGACCTTCAGAGCTCTTCCAGCTGGTATATGATCTATCACGGTCCCATTACTTATCCTCCTTACCACAAGCTCCTCACTCATGCTATCACCTCGCTAAGGAGAGCCATCCTGATAGGAACTCCATTGGCCGCTTGCTTGAAGTAAAGGGCATGCTTTGTTTTATCTACATCTAAAGCAATCTCATCAACTCTAGGAAGAGGATGCATTATGATGAGGGACTCCTTGGAGTCCTTGAGCAAGTTGGCATCTATCCTATAACTTCCCTTCACCCTCTCATACTCCGCAGGATCAGGGAACCTCTCCTTCTGTATCCTAGTTACATACAATACATCTAGTTCTGGGAGAACCTCATTAAGACCAGCAAACTCCCAAGGCATCTTTAGGGAATCTAAAAGCTCTTCCTTTGGTCTGAGGCTTTCTGGAGCTATTAGATATACCTTTCTTGGCGAATAGAGATTAAGGGCCCTAAGGAAGCTTCCAGCAGCTCTCCCATATCTTAAATCACCCAAAACACCATAAATCTTATTGTCTATGCCTCCCTTCTCCCTCCAAATCGTGTAGAGATCTATCATAGCCTGAGTGGGATGCCTCTTAGATCCATCTCCTGCATTTATCACTGGTGATTCGGCAAGCTCGGCTGCCAGCTTCGCAGCGCCTTCCAAACTATGCCTCACTACTATGGCATCTGCGTAAGCATCCAGCATCCTGACAGTGTCAGAGAAACTTTCTCCCTTAGCTATGGACGTTGCCTGGGCGGCGTCGAATCCTATATAGCCCCCACCCAGCCTTAGAGTGGCCGTCTCAAAGCTCATCCTCGTTCTAGTGCTCGGTTCAAAGAACGCAAGAGCAACAACTTTTCCCCTTAATTCATCTCCTTCGAATTTGGAGGATGCTATTCTGAACAATCTTTCTAGATCATTCCGAGTAAAATCCAGGATACAGAGAACATCTTTACCCCTAAAACTCAATATCTCACCTCCATAAGGTATCTTGATGCGTAGGACCTCTCTTTATCCGAGAGATCCTCATATATCGCTCTGACTATATCGGGGAGGGTAGCTAGGCTGTTTAACCTCACACCTTCCTTCTCAAGAGATTCCCTAGCTCCCTGAACTCTATCAATGACAACCCAAGCGTCAACAACATCAGCTCCCCTCTCCCTAACGGTTCTCACTGCCCTAAGGAGGGATCCGCCCGTAGTAGCTACATCATCTATAACGACGTATCTTTCCATGTTTACCTCTCCCTCAAGCTTACTCATGGTTCCATGCTCCTTCTTCTCCTTTCTGACATAGATGAGAGGCCTTGATAGAATCATGGAAACAGCTGTAGCCAGTGGAAGACCCCCAACTGCAACCCCGCAGATTCCGGCATCTCCCTCGCCTATACCGTCAGAGATCTCCTCTGCTAGCAGTCTGAACTCCTCCGGAAAAGATGGGAGTGGTCTCAGATCAACATATATGCTGCTTCTTTTCCCTGATGTTAGGAGGAAATCCCCGAACCTAAGCATTTTCCTCCTAATTAGGAGCTTCCCAATCTCATCGGCTTTCATGACCATGAATGACACCCCTCTGGGCTGATACTATTTCTTCTGCCGCTTTAACCGGATCCTCACTCCTAAGGATGGATCTCCCAACTATCTCAAAGTCAGCTCCCGCTTTAAGAGCAGATCCTGGCTTAGCCCCTTGAAATCCCACGCCTGGAGAGAAGATCTTGACCCTAGGCAGGCGTCTCCTAGCCTCTCTAATCATCTCAGGCCTCGTTGCCCCCACGACTATTCCCCAGGTATCTAGTAGGTCAGCCATTTCCAAGAGCTTGACGAAGTTCTCTCTGATCAGTTTAGCTTCAGGATGACTCATCCCAGCAACCCCTATCAAATCTAGCCTGCTATCGTATTTTCTGTGTCCAGTGAATATGTGGATAATAGCTCCGTCTAGATTCATTTCCTCGAACTTCCCCAGTATATGCTGTACCACGTCAGGTATATCCGCTAGCTTGAAGTCAGCTATCCAGTAATACTCAGGATGTTTCCTCACTAGCTCGGAAATGCCTTCCCATCCTATCAGCAAGCTCAGCGGAAAACCTACTTTAACGCCAGCCACTAGGTTCTTTAAGCCATCTAGAATCTTATTCACATCTCCAGACGGAAAATCAAGGGCTAAAATGAGCCTAGAATCCAGATAAGAAGATCTTTCTAGAAGCTTGTTCTCTATTGGAACCCTTCCTTAAGCAAGGCTTCCCCCTTATAAACTCTAGGGGGTTGAATTGAGGTCCGTTTTCTCTCTTTCAGCGACTGTTATGGCAAAATGGACCATAAGGTAGTTCAGTTGGCTGACTTATAGGGGAATTATCTCTCTAAGATGAGGAGTAGGTATGGTCATCTCCCTATCAGGTCCAACTCCTATGAGAATAGCCTTAGCTTCAACTTCCCTCTCTATGAATGAAACGTAATTCTTAACTTCCTCAGGCAGGGAGCTCCATCCCCCTTTCACGAATTCATTCCAATCATTCACCTTCCATCCTTCCAATTCCTCATATATGGGCTTGGCCTTTTCCAGCTCATCCACATATGGAGGAGCTATCCTCACTTCCTCGCCATCTATCTCATATGCAACGGCTACCTTAACCCTATCTAGCCCAGAGAGAACATCCAGCTTCCTTATGGCTAGATAGCCTATCCCGTTGATCATCGCAGAGTACCTGAGCATGGGCAAGTCGAGCCATCCCACCCTCCTAGGCCTACCGGTAGTGGTTCCATACTCACCGCCCCTATCTCTTATGTAATCAGCTATATCACCAGATAGCTCAGTTGGGAAGGGCCCCTTCCCAACTCTAGTAGTGTAAGCCTTCATAACTCCAACTACGAAATCTATTGCGAGGGGACTTACCCCAGCACCTGTACAGGCTCCCCCTGCTACGGGGTTAGAGGAAGTAACGAAGGGATAAGTCCCATGATCGACATCAAGCATGGTTCCTTGTGCTCCCTCGAATACAACGAATTTGCCCTCGGCAATTGCTTCATTTACCTCCAGATGATCATCGCCGATGAATGCTGATAGAGAGTTCCTCCATTCCTCTGCTTTAGCCAGTAACTTCAAGTAGTATTCTTCAACATCACCGGTAAGTATACCTGCATTCCTAAGTTCATTCTCCTTTATCTCCAATACTTCCTTCAACCTTTGGGGAAATCTTGGGCTAAATAGATCTGCAACCTTTAAACCTGTCACTCTAGCCATCTTATCTTGATAGGCAGGTCCTATTCCCCTCTTGGTCGTTCCCAGTCTCCCACCGGAGATAGCAGAGTCGAGTTCCTTGTGGTAGGGTAAGAGAAGTGCGGCTTTAAGCGAGACCAAAACATCTATATTCCTACCTCTGGACTTCAGATCCCTCAGCTCCTCTAGAAATACCTCCGGATCGAACGCAACCCCCGCACCTAAGACACCCCTCTTCCCCCTGACGACGCTTGAGGGCATCAAATGGAGCTTATACTTCTCACCGTTAGCTACCACTGTATGACCAGCGTTACTCCCACCATTGTACCTTACCACAAGATCAGCCCATTCTGCGAGATAGTCCACTACAGCACCCTTGCTCTCGTCGCCAAATTGCATGCCAACGACAACCACAGCAGGCATGGTCCATTACCCTCATCTTCACCAACTCCTAGATATAAGGGGAACTATCAACCATTATTACTGAAATTGTGTGCATATATTAAGAAATTAGAGTTATTATCGCTACAGACTGGTACTATGCTACTCTTCAATTTGGATCTCTGTCATGAATTATGTCTAATGAGCAGTGATCGATATACGGTAAATAATGTACTTTTAGCTTAGTACGATCTCTCCACAAGGGGTATATGAGTTCATCGGATGGAAAGAAAGAGTTGATCAAGGAGATAGTTGATGAGGAGTATAGGATGTTTAAGTCATTATTTATTAAAAACTCAGATAGATGCAAAGATAACCCTAAAACATTTAAGCTTGTTAGGTGGGCCTATTTCTCGGTTCTTTCTAATGAAACCCTTCAATCATACTTGAACGATTTGAAAGAAGCAAGGAAGCATGGTAGGAATCTGTTAGAGGAAAAATATGCCAGAATGGATGAACTGATCCCTCAAATTAAAGAAAATCCGCTAATAGATGAGATAGTGACAATAAGATTGAATTGGATGAAGGAACTTGCCTCTAAATATCCTCATGTATTTGAAATGAACGAAAAGAGCTTTGCTAACTATCTCAGAAGCGAATTAGAGACCTATTCTGATAGGACTCTAGAGCTAATTTATAAGGACCTCAAGGAGGCTTTAAAAAGAGGAAGTAATCTCTTAAAAGATCAATATGAGTACATCTTCATTAAGATAGGCTATAATTCCCTAGAAGAGGTCGAGAGAAAGAAAGCTAGATAATCTAACCACCCACTTTAACCAGCAAGCCATATTCCTCTAATATGTTCATGATCTTATCTATAAGCTGCCGATTTGGTTTTTCAAATCTTTTCTGTTCTTTACCAAGTCTCTCTGCTTTACTCACTCCTAATGGATGATATGGGAGAATATTTAGCTGCTCTACGCCCTTAAGATTGGAAACAAACTCGCCCATGGCTCTAACGTTAGCTTCATCGTCATTCACTCCTGGGATGAGAGGGAATCTCACCCATATTCTAGCTCCAAGTTCATCTAGCAATTTTAGATTGTTTAATATAATGTCATTTCTAACTCCTGTGTATAGTAAATGCTTCTGTGGATCCATTACCTTTAAATCATATAGGAATAGATCAGTAAACCTACTTACATTCTTCATGATTTCCTTACTAACATAGCCAGATGTATCGACTGCAGTATGAATTTCTACACGCTTAAGCTCTTCGAGGAACCTTATAACAAATTCGTGCTGCATTAGGGGTTCTCCACCAGAAATAGTAACACCGCCTCCCGATTCTTCGTAAAAAGGCCGATCTGCTTCTGCCTCTTCGAGAAGCTCTTGAATAGTATACCATTTTCCAGCGAGCTCTCTAGCTCCAGTTGGACAATACTCTACACATACGCCACAATTATCGCAGAGCTTTCTATTCGTAACTACCCTTCCATCTACTATACTCACAGCCTTCAGAGGGCACACTTTCTCACATGTACCACATATGATGCATCTATTTTCATAGTACATCATCTCTGGATATGGCTCCTGTCCCTCCGGATTATGACACCACCAGCATCTAAGCGGGCATCCTTTAAAGAAAATAGAAGTCCTTATACCAGGCCCATCATGTATCGCATACCTCTTTATGTCGAATACCAAAGCTTTGATCATGAAACCACACCGATTTAGATACAAAAAGGAGATCAGGTTAGATGGACTCGTGCTCCATTCTAGATATTATCTCATCCTGTAAGTCTTTACCTATAGTTACAAAGAAATCGCTGTATCCTGCAACCCTTACTAACAAGTTTCTATATCTCTCCGGCTCCTTCTGAGCATCCCTTAAAGTATCAGCATTCACTACATTGAATTGGATATGATGTCCTCCTAGTTTAAAGAACGTTCTTATGAGATAAGCTAGCTTTCTTATGTCCTCTTCAGTCTTGAGGGCTTGCGGGGAGAACTTCATATTAAGGAGAGTTCCTCCTGTCTTTACATGATCCCATTTAGCTACGGATTTTATTACGGAGGTCGGCCCCTTTCTATCCGCTCCTTGAACTGGGGAAACTCCTTCGGAGACAGGTTCGCCTGCTTTTCTACCATCCGGTGTAGCGCCCGTTACCTTTCCAAAATATATGTGTACAGTGGTTGGGAGCAAGTTAGCCCTATAAAAACCACCTCTCGTGTTAGGCCTTCCATCTAAAAGTTCAACGTACGTATCGACAAGTTTTATAGCAATTTCATCAGCATAGTCATCGTCATTACCATATTTAGGGGTTTTATTCCGAAGAATTTGCCTTAATATCCCATATTCTCCCTCAAAATTATTGGACAATGCCTTCAGTAGGGTATCCATACTAAATGTCTTCCTATCGAACACATGATACTTTATAGCAGTCAAGCTATCTGTTACAGTTCCTAATCCAGTTCCTTGAATGTAGCTGGTGTTATACCTCGGACCTCCATTGTTATAATCCTTACCCTTCTCTATGCAGTCATCTATTAGTAAGGAGAGGAATGGCTGAGGAATGTATTTAGCGTACAGTCTCTCTATAATGTTATTTCCAATTATCTTAAGATCAATGAAATACTTAAGCTGCTTCCTGTAAGCCTCGAAAAGTTCATCGAAGGACTTGAACTTTCTAGGATCTCCAGTCTCTATTCCTACCTTAACCCCGGTTCTTGGATCAAATCCGTTGTTTAGGGTAATCTCCAAAATCTTTGCCCAATTCATGTAACCAGTAAGTCCAACGGTCTCCTTACCAAATGCCCCTATTGTAACGCAACCACTAGGTCCGCCTAGCCTAGCATCCCTCAGAGTTTTGCCTTGCCTTAGGTGCTCCATTATTATCACATCTGTATTGAATATCGCTGGCTTAGGGTGTCCTGTAGCTATTATCCTGAGAGCTTTAAGGAGGAGCCAATCCGGAGTTTTCTCACTTATCTGAACGCATAGGTTAGGCATCATTATTCTAAGCTCGCCTTCGACCTCCAATATAAGGTCTGAGAGTTCATTAGCCACAGGTCTACCATATTCATCTAATCCACCGAGATTCGGTGTGCTGAAGTCTTGGTAGGTGTTGCTTTGCTCCTTAGTTACTCCTACCTTTGGTGGGGCAGGCTGATTATTTACTTTTATCCAGAAACAAGCTAACAATTCCTTAGCTTGTTCTCTTGTCAATCTACCCTCTTCTAAATCTCTCTTATAGAAGGGATACCACCATAGGTCGATTCTTCCAGGATTAAAGGAGTCCCAGACGTTTGTCTCAAGAGTGACCCCCAAATGAATGAACCAGTACATCTGTAATGCTTCCCAGAAAGTTCTAGGAGCGTGAGCTGGAACCCAGTTGCAAACTTCAGCTATCTGCTCTAGCTCCTTCCTTCTCTGGGGATCTGTCTCCTCCTCTGCCATTTTTCTTGCGAGATCTGCATACCTCTTGGCAAAGTTTATCATGGCATCTATCGTTATTTCCATGGCCAGAAGCTCCTGATCCTTCTCCCAAGCTTCAGGATCATTCAACCAGTCTATTCTCTTTCTTCTCTCTTGGATTTTCTTCTTAAAATCTAGGAGGCCCATTTTGTAAATTTTATCATCCATTATAGCATGGCCCATAGCCCTCTGCTCCATGAACTCTGTGAATACACCGGCCTTGAAAGCCTTCATCCACGCCTCTGGCATGTTCCTGAAAACTATACTCCTCATATCTTTATTCTTCCAGAAAGGAATTATCTCTTCCTCATATATCCTCTTAACCTCGTCAGCGACTGTATACGGATTATCTTTCATAGAATTAAGGTTCTCTAGGTCTTCTAAGGAGTGAAGGCATTGTTCTGGATATGTAGGAACTGCTCTTGGACCTCTTCCCTTTTCACCAACTATAAGTTCGCCATCTTCTATACTTATAGTTCTATGCTCTAGGTAATACTTGAAGGCCATAGCCCTAAGAACCGGAGGGGTGAGGCCTCTCGCTTGATCGCTTTTATAAAATTGCGTTACAAGGATAGCTCGCTCAGGATCTATAAAAGGAGTTCTTAAGCTTTGCTCTCGCAGTTTAGATATTCTCTCGTTGAGGCCTGTAAGGATAGTTACCATACTAAGTCGCCGTAACTACTATCAAGTAACATCTATTAATCTTTTGGTACGCTATTCCTGCAATTAATTATTAAAATGTTAAGATAGAAAAACATAAATCAGAAAATAAATTAAATAAGAATAATAAGAATTACCAGGAAATAATTTGAGATAGGAGTC
>JAOZGJ010000072.1 GCA_027491785.1 Thermoproteota archaeon
GTCTGAAATAGAATCCATATAGTGAAGACTATTATAGCTATAGTTATTAACGCAGACCTTGACTTGCTAGGGTACCTCATCCATGCGCTAGCCCTGCGATAAGGGAAAAATTTATCCCGAGAATGAATTCGGTATGGAGCTAACCTATGCATAAGGTTCTGGAATGCTTCAAGAAACTCGGGGTTCCCAAAATCACCTGAGGCCTAGATACTGGGAATTGATGAAGGTCCTCCACTTCTTAGTTCCAACTTCTTATATCCCAAGTTAGCATAAGCCTTTATAACTGGCTCTTTAACTGGCCAAGGCATATGGCATAGACGTGCCTTAGGATAGAAGTTCTATTGATTGCATGCCTTCCGCTCTACAAGATGTTCTGGAAATAGAGGGACCTAGGTTCAAATTTTCAGACTTATCGGTCAGCCTGAAACTTATATTAAGTCTGGACTGGTCCAGGAGACAAGATACAATGGGACAATCTCGCTTTCAGGATTTCTCCTTATCTTCTCTTCTCTTTAAAAAGATTAAAGATTCAAGTGGAGAATCTCTTAGATCTTTTTCTGTATTCTATCGATGGACCAATCATATCTAGCTTGGGAGGAGTCGAGGAATCTTTAGCTAGTATAGGTAGAGCTCTTGGGAATGATTTAGACTTGCTGCTATGGTTGAGGTCTTAGCTTGACATATCCATGGTTTCTGATCTTTATTCTCTCGGTAAACTTAATTTTCGATCCATCTTCAAATCTTACGTACTCTCTTATCCTCTCCCATTCATCTCCTGGCTTCAACGTTATGTTAACCCCTTCATACGATAGATAGATCTTACCGTTCTCCACTTTGAGGATCTTTATACTATCTGAGTGGAAAGGAAGCTTATCTATTGCCAATAACTTGCTAGAAACCCCTTCACCTGCATCTCCCGAGAGACTATGACCCATTCCCAAAATTAAAATACATGATGCATTTGCATCGAAATTCATGAATCCCGAGAGCTCTTTTTTATCAGAATCGAATTTATATGCCGGAAAATCTATCATTAGCTTTCTAGCAGATCCCTCTAAGATCTTACCATCAACATGATCCCAGAACTCTAAGAAGAGAGGGGATTTCTCTTGGGGAGAGTAGAAGAGAGAGAAGATGAGAGATATAGAGGCTAAAATTATTATCAGAAGGATGATGCATACTGCTAATTTATTCATCAGGATATAACCATATAATCCTCCAGCTTAAAGCAATAAACTTGTCGTCGGTCAGTAAGTTCTTAATTAACAAACATACGTAGCCGACGAGCCGAATTTTGGATTAACTAATGCTATCGCAAGCCTGATAGGGAGCGACCTGCATCTCTACTGTAGCTGACTTACTTAATTGCCTGCTTGACTGATTCGTATTCCATTTACAATTTACAATTATTATGTTATCAGCACAAATAGGCTTCGTAGTTATTCAGTAAGCTTAAAAGGCAATACTTAGACTATACTATGACTGTGATCTCATGGATTTGAGTTCTGACGAGATAATATTAATGGATTCTGGGAAGCCCCCAGTTTCTTATCAGGAGAATAGGTTGGGGGTCATAAATGGAAAACTTATCCTCACTAATAAGAAACTGATATTCGAACCCAGTAAATTTCAGAGCATCGTGGGTTCTTTCCTCCTTTCTATGGAACCCGGTTCACGCTATATAGAGATA
The DNA here is from genome assembly GCA_027491785.1 of Thermoproteota archaeon. Taxonomy (GTDB): domain Archaea; phylum Korarchaeota; class Korarchaeia; order Korarchaeales; family Korarchaeaceae; genus Korarchaeum. The sequence continues at coordinate 1,691 of JAOZGJ010000072.1, forward strand.
CCGTTAACTCAGATTGTACGCGTCGAGAAGGGTTTCATGGCTCATCTGAAGATCCTCACTAGGGATAAAGAGTACTCATTTAAGGGTATGAGAGGTATCGATAAATGGATAGAGGCTATAGAGCGGGCTATGTTATCTATATCCCCGAGTAAAGCTCCTAACTCCATTATTCAGGGTATAAGTGTAAGGTTCTGCCCCTACTGCGGAAGTCCTGTGAGCCCTGAGGATGTTTATTGTAGGAATTGCGGGAAACAGCTCCCTAAATAGCCTATGGTACCCTTATCACCCCTCAAGGAGATCTCCGGGGAAAGAGGTTGCCATGAACCTGATCTATGAAAGATCGTTCGTGTCCATTAGGTATTACTAACTAACCTTCACTATTTTCATCCCTTCAATTCACCGATTATCATACTTGCAGGTACTCGTTAGTAGGGAACATAGATGAGATTTTGACCGAACTAGCACGTTAATCGCATTGCTAGTAATTTCAAGCGGATATCATCCGCTTTGAAATTTATCAAATTATTTAACTAAAAAATTTGTTATAATCTAAAAAGTTAGTTTTCAACCATCACACATAGGCACCAAAAAAATAGCTTCTTTCGAATATTCAGAATATGCCTCAAGTTATTTCGCCGGAATAAGCTCATTACATTCATCAAACTTTTTTAACCGAAAAGTTAAAAAGCTAGCGTTTCTCATTGTATCAGATAGGGCGTTGATTTCGGATGCATTATTTTAAGAAGTCCCACGCACTTATAGTGGTAATCCCCATTTTATCGTTGATAATTTTATCGCTAGGAGAAATTTCCATTAGCGCCCAACCCAATTGCCCCTCAGGCAATCGATGTTGCTTAGCCTATAGGGAATACTTAAAGTACCGTGATATGCTTAATAAATGCGCATCAGACCCGTCTAACTGCCCTTACGATCAAGCGAGCCTGAACATGATTCAACAGCAGAAAGTAGCTTATTTTAATAAATACAATGAGTTGCTCTCTCGAGGAAAATGTGGGGGTTGGTCTCCTTCCCAAGCAGGGTCTGAAAATCAAGATATGGGACGTGGGAACACTACGATAGCAAAGGAGCCTGAGCCTGGCCAGAAGGTCAGTGGATCCGAGGAGGATCAGGATTCTAAGGTGCCCATAATCCCCCAAGAGGAGAAAGCTGGTGAGAAAGCAAAGGCAGTGGATGAGCACGAACCTGAGATCCCTAAAGAAAATGGAGGCGATACTGGGGGATATATCTCTGGAGAAGAGGAAGGAACTCTCTTGGGATTCGGTATACTAGCCGGAATGCTCGCCGCCGGGGCTGTGATGCTTAAGGGGCTAATTAAGCTGATAAGAGGAGGAAAGAGCAAGGCCACAAGGAAGGTCAAGACTAAAAGTGGTTGGATAGAGCAGCCATCAGAAAAGAGTCCGATCGAACAATTTACGAGATCATTCGAGGACTCAGGAAAGAAATTGGTTGGAGAGCTAGGAAACCTCACTGAAATCGGAGCGAGCGCTGATGCTATTCATGAAGTCTCTAAAAAGCTAACAAAGATCTATCTTTCACGATCAGGAGAGCTAGCTAGGAGGCAAATGAGCTTAGGAGGTCTAGGTAGGGTGAAGCCTTCTATAACCGGAACGCTGGATCCCAAGGTCAAGTTCGTGAGATACGGTTCGGACGAAGCTAAAATACTAATCGGACGTACGAGAATTAGAATGGAGGGAAAAAAGATTGTAGGAAAGTTCAAAAGAGTAAATAAGTTGTCAAAATTTGCCAAGGGATTAGGTAAGGGACTCTCCGGTTTATCCAAGGCGTTACAGGTCTACGACGGTGTCACAAGCTATAATGAGTATGTGAAGAAAAATGAGAAGTTTATTAAGAAAAATCCGGTCATGGGAAGGGTTTTAGGAGCGACTAAGGCGGTTGGAGAACAGATCCTTAACACGGTTCTGACCAAGAATCCCATAGTAGGATGGGCGGATACTGTAGTCTCTTCATTATCTGGAGGGAAGTATTCTATAATGAGGGGCATTCAGGCGGCGGAAGGTAAAGTAGACGAGATTTCAGCCAAGTATTATGAGACCGTCTTCAGAGGTGAAGCAGCAACTCAAGACATAGAGAGGATGAGCAAACAACATAAGATGATCAAGGAACATGTGAAGAAGCTTAGGAACCCTAAGTTTGTGAAGAGACTTAAGGCCCGTGGCTGGACCGATGATCAGATAAGGAGGGCCATGACCCGCATTCTAGGGATGTGATTTTTATGTTATCGGCTGTCTTTGATGATGGAGAAATAGCCTCTATTCTAAGGCTGATGGGTAAGGAGGAACTAATCCCCACGTTCGTCTGGGATGGTGATGACGGTACGCAGGTAGGAATAGCCTCCTTGGCGGAGAGAGGCTTCTTGGTCCCAGACTCAAGGGGCGCCCTCGCCCTGAGGCCAGATTTCGCTACTTTCCTAGAGAGCTTGGTTCATCCAGATATCGTGCTGGATATTCTCTCTATGGAGGATTTTCAACCAAGGAGAATGTCCATAATCGTAAAAGAGGATTCCGCATATACCTTAGCTGTTTTACGGGAGAGTTTTGCTGTTAAAGAACTACCTGATCCTCGATCGGTTATGGAGGTAGTGCTAGATCATTTAGGCAAGCCAAGCCAAGGACCGGTACAGGAGACTTTGTCTTTTTGTGCTGGTGAGCTGTTGATGCTGATGATGCTATTAGGCATGAAAGATCTCTACAAGGGGGATTTACCCGGCTTAGCTGAGTTTTCCGCGAAAACCGTGTGGAAAGAAATAAGGAAAGGAAAACATATTCCTCTAGTAGCTGGACTACTCCTATTCGGTGCTAATGATTCCCTTGGTGGATACTTTAGTAATGAGGAGGAGGTAGGTGATACTCTCGATGTGCTAGTCAAGAAAGGTGCTCTAGAGAGGACTAAGAGGGGCTACAGAATCTCAAAGGATTTTCTTCCATTTGTGCTTGCAATGGGATCGCCAGATAGGATCACAATAATTTCCATGGTGAGAGATCCTGACTCAGAAGACCCCTACGTCGATGCACTAACTTTCTTCGAGTTTGGTGGAGTCATGGTCGTTATGAGCGTGATAGACCCTGAGGAGGCAGAGGTTGATCTCATGATCATACCCGATTCAGATTCACTTCTCTATCTTCTTACTGAGTTCCTATTCGTAGAGAGGAATTTGAGTGTAGAAAGGGAAGAGATCACTGCTATTGCGAAAGAGCTCCTAGCTAAGGGTGAGATCTCCCTAGGAAAATACAACGCAGCTCTATCCTACTTTCATGCTAATGATCAATTAGGGGACGTTGATCCTCTTGATAAGGAACTTACGGCTACCGTCACTATTTGTCCAAACTGCGGCCACCCGAACACTTCTAATGCAAAATTCTGCGTGAATTGCGGCTCACCTTTGATGACCGTGGAATAAACATGCTGGAGGATTGCCAGGTCAAGGGCCTCTTTATAATTAAGGCTAGAGGAGAGATCCTTTCTTGATAGAATCTCTCTAACCTGATTCAAGCTCTTCTATTACATCTAAGAGGTCGCTTATCTTAGATACTAGATGTTCAGGAGATATCTTAGGTAAGCCCGATGACTTGCAAGGCGGTATATAGAGCACTTCTCTTGAAGTAATGTAAGCCCCTTCCATCAGTTTAAATGGGTGGGTGATCATAGCATTGTGTCCTATTCTCACTAAGGTGAAGTTTTCCAATCCGGCTAGAGATCCAATCATAGAATCCAGAGCAGATATACTGGCGATCATTCCTGTTATGCCTGACGAGGTGTCGTAACTGCTTTTAACTTCTATTACAATCCTTTTCTTCCTATAAGATCCCGTAACATCGCCATAAGCAGTTCTTCTGTGCCTAAAGGAGCAGTCTAGCAACTCAGCGACGCGTTTAAGGTAAAGATCCCCCTCCCTCTTACTCATGAGGTACCAAGAAAACACAGCGATTACGAATATGGAGAAAGAGAGGCCGAGGAATACATGGATATTCCATAACAGTAGGGTACCTATAATTGTGAGAGATAGACCAGCGATGGTGGGGACATCATGTAGCTCCATTTATAACAGTAATTTGCGCACCTCACGAATAAAAAGGCATCCATTGATAATCGATAAATGAGGAAAAATTTATTTCGATCTACCGGTTGCACCAATTAAATATCCTAAAAACAGAGAATTTTCCACCTAGGGCTTTTGCTCCTGAGGGAGCTTTATTAGGATCTCCAAAAAGGACGGATAGCTACATCTAGAAGAGGTTGGTGCTAGATACCACCCGGCGCGCATCTTCAGCCGCCATAGGTAGTTCGAACATTGCGACGTAACTAACCGCTAACCGAGCGAATTATCAGAGATCCGGTAGATCAGTGGGAAGATGAAACAGAGGGCCAGTAGGCCCTCTGGCTTCCACTCTCCAGTTAAAAGGGATGCGTTGCAAAGGAATGAAGAAGAGATCACCACTAAGATGATTCCCTTCCTCCATAGCTTTTCAATTCCATAGGCTTGAACTAAGGGGAAATAGAAGAATCCGCTCATGGACAATATTACAAGGGCAGCTAGGGATCCTCAGCAGCCTTTTCTATCCGTCAGTAATCCAATTGCGCTCTTACCCTCAATGGCGAGAAGTAACGGTAGTGTTAGGGCTGGAAAGAGGAGTTTCGCGATAAGGAGTGAGAAGTAGTTTCTGGACATAAAATCCCTGAGTGGCTCCAATGCGAGAAGTAGTACATAATCGCGCGCGAACAAGACGGTAGTAACAAGGGACTCTGATGCTATGAGACTCCAATGTCAATCCCTTCACCCCGGTGTATCCACCTCTTATATGAAGAAGATCGGCCCGATATGAGGTGTTACGCGATATAGCTCATCCTGACTTCTTCGGCCTTTGTGATTAGCAGTGACCGTCAGGATGAGCTATCTCCCGCCTAAATACGCATGCATAGCAACTCTCCAGTCTTAAAGAGGATATAACATTCGAGTTGGCGGTCAAAAACTCGTTTTCCTCTTGCTATATATCGCTCAATTTGTTCTCCATCCTAACTAGGAAGAGAGCTGCAGGCAGCAATATCTTGATTAGATCCTCCACCTTGCTTATAGAGTGCCCCATATCTGGAGATATGTGCGCCTCGAAGCTCTTCCCCCTTTCAGAGGCTAGTTCCATGAACCTTAAGATAGGCTTCAGCGGAGTTCTAGTATCGTTCTGTGGGTGGATTATACATAGAGGGTCACTTAGGTCATTAACATATTTTATTGGACTTCTTTCCAATCTCAGTTCCCTCTTATTGGCGGAAATTAATTCTACAAACTTCCTTAAGGCAGCATCGCTCAATTCGTACATCATCTCCCAGTCGACAACACTCGCCCCTGCCACCCCGGCTCTGTAGAGCCCTGGCTTCTTAGTCAAACTACACATCACCATATAGCCGCCATAGCTATATCCTACTATATAGAGCCTGCTCGCCAATCCCGACTTCTTAGCCCATTCAGCTGCTTTAGTTATGTCCTCAAGCTCACCTCCGCATGGATCTCCCACTATCTTAAGCCTCCAGCTCTCTCCATAACCGGAGCTTCCCCTGTAATTGGGCATCACCACATGAAATCCCAGTAAAGCCATAGAGGCTGCGAATATGTTCCAAGTATTAGCGTACTCAGAGAAGGGCCCCCCATGGATAAGTACTACAGTTGGACCAGGTTTAGTGGCTCTGTTCGACTCGAGAATGTAGGTGGGTACCTCCTCTCCATCAAAGCTCCTAACCCTAATTAGGTAGGTCTTCCCAAGGGTGCCTGAAACGTGATCGGGGATGGAACCGGAGAGCAAAATATCCCTCGGAAGCTCAATGATCCTCGACGGAATATTCATGTTGGAGTGAGATACAGCCAGTCTCCCCCTCCACTCCACTGCGGAGCCATGCATCCCCTGGGGTGCCTCCAGCCTCATCCCATCAAGGAATATCTCGCTTCTACCCTCCTTCCTCGCTATAGTCACAAGCCTTCCATCTCTAGTGAGGCCTAGCCAGCTAAAGGACATGGGCTTAAACTTCTCCAAGTCACTATGAGGGAGCTTAAGCTTAGAGGCCTTTTTGGTACCTATATCCAGCTCCTTTAGCTCAGCACCATAATTCATCTCAACCGCATAGATTATAGAGCCTGATTGGGAGAGTATTATGCTAGTGATACTGCCTTCCGGATCTATATAATTTTCGATCTCTCCTGTCCCTAGATTTGCATAGAAAAGGCTATATCTTCCACTAGACTGACTAAAGAGATCTATACCAGCCGCCAAGTCATCATCAACATCGCTAACCACAGGAAATCCAAGATACGTAAGCACCTTCTCAACCTTGCCATCCGAATAGACGGATATGTAGCTGCCCTTCATATCTGCGGATGAGAAGACTACCTTCTCCTCATCGTAAGCTACTCCCAGAAGCCTAGCTGGCTTAACGCCTGGTAGCTGCTCTTCTTCCTCTGGTTTATCTGGATCTACAGCATACAAGAGATACTGCTCTCTTCCTCTAGCTGTGTCCCGGTAAATGATCGCCTTGCTCACATCGTACTTCGCCCAAGCTACACCGTTAATGGATGCCCTGTTCAGCTTGGTTAGTTTAGACCCATCGTATATGTAGGCGTTCAGGCTTCCTTCCTTGAGCCCTGAGATAAGAAGCCTTTCTCCGGAAAGAACTCCTCTGATACCATATTGCTCAATTGAGAGGAGCTCTACTAGCTCCTCTATCATCTTAGAAAGATAGGTCATGAGATCCTCGTCCATTCAGGCACGGTTAAATTTAACAGTTATGAAATGTATTACCGAAGTCCACATTCCACTCCAACCAAAAAATAGAAATCCATGTTCCGCATAACATTCAGTAGCCTCACGCGGGTCTATTGAACCCTTTACTTACACCTCTCCTCTATCCATGTGAAGAAAACCTCCTCCGCCTTCCTCTCAGCCTCTCTGTACTCCTCATCTCTAAAGTGGTGTCCAAGTCTCTCGAAGAGATCTTCGCTAACGAACCTCCATCTCACAGGCCTGGTGATCAGCTTCCCCCCTTCGATTCCCGTCAACTCCTCGAAGGTTCCCTTCCTTGGATCTAGAACGTAAAGGCCAGTTCCCTCAATCATATCTCCCTCGGCTATCATGAACTGCCAGGGATCCTCGTGTCTCCATCTGAGATACAGAGTATAGAGCCCGCCGCAATACTCGATCCTGCGGTAGCACTGACTTGGGCACCAGAGCAGGTGCTCAATCCATTCAGGATCGATCCACCTGTAAGGGACTATCCTCTCACCTCTTGAGATCTTGGCTGGTATGCATGAAAAACGTTTCTACAGTGATAGCGATAGATAGCGATCATCGTGCTGATGTTAGCATCGAGATGAGCCAAATCGAACTAAAAACCAAGAGATAGAATCTTATTTACGGAGCTAGAACCCTCTAGCAGAGTGGAGTTGTAATTGGGAGGATGGAAATCCATCTTTGGAGAACATCGTCTTCTTGAAACTCAAGAGAGGGGAGCCGTAGATCCGAGGATCTCGATCCATTACTGGAGGGGGGATGACAGGAAGGTGGATCTCGTGCTCCTGAGTGGAGATTAATGCTTGGAAGCCATACAAGTGAGCTGGAAGCACTTAAGAAATGTGTGAGGGATCTTGGGCGCAGAAAAGCTACATTAGTAACCTATGGTGATGAGAGGGGGGCTGACCAGATCCATGCTCGCGGTGTGGACCTCACACTGGGTGATTGTATCGCGCGGGATCTTACTTCCATAACCTTAATCCGTACTTGACCAGCCTATCGAAATGCCTGACATTCCCAGTCCACAGGGGTAGCTCCTTGGCTATTGCCGTGGCCCCAATTATCAAATCCCTGTCATCTATAGGGATCCCACTCCTTCTGAGACTTCTCCATATCTCGACAGCTTTCGAGATTACCTCGTTATCCAAGGGCACCACGCCGCAAATCTCCTCTACTAGAAATTTCGCCCTGTAAGGATCTACCTTACCTCTCACGAACTCGTACAAGCTCACTACGGAGATGAAACATGGGACATCGGGCAGGTCCTCACTCCTCCTGTCGACCTCGATGAGCATGTCTGTGTCGATCAGGACTCCTTCAATCGTAATTTGAGCCTCACCTCCTCGTAAGTGGAGTCAAATTCTATCTTCCTCAACTGTTCTAGGGCCTTCTGGACCTTCATCTTCCTGTAGTTCTGTGCGAGTTCCATGAGGAATTCATCCCATGTCTTATCCCCCTTCAATCTCGCCAGCAGATCCTTCGTCCTCCTACTGATGGTGATGGT
>JAOZGJ010000075.1 GCA_027491785.1 Thermoproteota archaeon
CCTCTCAAGAAGTTCGATAATGTGTTCCTGCAGCGGCGCTTCCTTATCCTCCGTCAATCTAGACTCACTGGGAGATTAGATGGGAAAGCTAATTTATAGATTAACATGCTTATCCCTGATGAGCCGCATTTTCAAGAGTCTGACCAGCGTGGAGAATGCTCTCGAAAGGTTTTCTAGCTATATTCCCAGCATGGAATCTGAGGAATTACCGTTAAAGGATGCGTCAGGGAGGATTTTAAGAGAGGACATTTACTCACCGATGGACATACCTCCTTTTCATAGGGCAGCATTTGATGGATATGCCGTTAGGTCCGTAGATACCTTTGGTGCTTCTAGAAACAATCCAATAACCCTTAAGGTGATAGGTGTCATTAGACCAGGAGATCAGGAACAGTACGATCTAGGAGAAATGGAGGCTGTAGAAATCGCTACCGGTGCGTACTTACCAAGTGGAGCCGATGCCATAGTTCCTCTGGAATATTCTAGGAGAGTTGGTGAGTTCGTTGAGATATTGAAGCAGGTATCCCCTGGTGCTAATGTAGATAGGAAAGGAAGTGATATAGAGAAGGGAAAGCTTGTTCTAGAATCGGGAACATATCTAGGACCCTTCGAGCTGCTTCTCCTTTCCTCACTTAACATAACCCACGTGAGGGTAGCTAAGCTGCCAAAGGCATCCGTGATAAGTACTGGGAACGAGCTTGTAGAGCTAGGATCAGAACTTAGGATGGGACAGATAGTTAACTCAAACGCATATATGGTATCTTCCTTACTTCAAGGATTGGCAGAAGTGAGGTATAGAGGAATTGCCAGAGATGATGAATCCTCCCTAAAATCCTTAATTTCAGAGAGCTTAGAAGACGATCTCATAATCACATTAGCTGGTACAAGCGTTGGTAAGAAGGATCTAGTGCCCAAGGTCGTGGAAGATATGGGCGGAAGGGTCATAGTTCATGGACTAAGCATAATGCCGGGAAAGCCTACGCTCCTCGCTGTAATAGGCAAGACCCCACTTATAGGGCTACCAGGGATGCCGGTCTCTGCTTCTGTATCTGCTATAGAGGTACTTATTCCCGTAATAGCCAAGATGCTTGGAATTAAGGGTAAGATTGTTTGGCCCGAAGTCAGAGCGAAGCTCCTGAGGAGAATAGCATCTAGACCAGGTGTTAGGCATTATGTCAGGGTTAAGCTCTCTAAGGACAACGGGGAAATAGTAGCAACTCCTATAAGGATCAGTGGTTCTGGAATAATAAGTTCTCTTATTAAGGCTGACGGCTTCGTTATAGTTCCAGAGGACGTTGAGGGATATGAAGAAGGACAGGAAGTTCAAGTGTTGATCTATAAGAGGTGGTTGGATCTATGAGGAAGGTCTTTAGGGAACTTACAAGCTTAGAGCAAGCCTACGACTTATTAATGAGATATAAGATGCCGCATAGAGTGGAAGAGGTTCCACTAACTGAGGCTATAGGCAGAATTTTGGCTGAGGACATAGTATCGGATGTTGATGTCCCTGGTTTCGATAGGTCTGCTTTAGATGGATATGCAGTGAGGGCTGAAGACACTTTCTGGGCGGATGAGGAAAATCCAGTTAAACTCCTTGTGAAAGGCAAGTCCGCTGCAGGACATCCATTTAATGGGGAAGTCGGGGAACTAGAAGCTGTAGAAATCGCTACTGGTGCTCCCCTTCCAAAGGGAGCAAATGCCGTGGTTAAGGAAGAGGATACAATAAAGGAAGGGGAATCTCATATACTTGTCTTGAGGGCAGTATCTCCTGGGGAGAACATACATGGAGCCGGTTCTGATATAAGAAGGGGAGAGACGGTAGTATATAGGGGTACTATCCTCTCAGCTAGGGAGATAGGAGCCTTGGCTGCAGTAGGTAGAGAGAGGGTGAAGGTATATGCGAAGCCAAAAGTAGGCATATTCTCCACGGGAGATGAATTAGTTAATCCAGGAGAGAAGTTAAGCTTTGGGAAGATATATGACGTGAACTCCTATACTATCTTTAATTCAGTAGTTAATGATGGGGGTCTACCTGAGAGGTTGGGAATTCTACCAGATAGGTATGATCAGATGAAGGAGGAAATAGAAAAGGCCCTAGATAAATTCGACCTCCTGCTCCTTTCAGGTAGTACTAGCGTTGGAGCAGGAGATGTTATGTATAGGATACTACAGGAGCTAGGTCCTCCTGGAGTCTTGGTCCATGGTATAGCTGTGCATCCAGGGAAACCTACTGTAATAGCAGAAGCAAGAGGAAAGCTTATCATAGGTCTTCCTGGCTATCCTACAAGCTCTCTCTCAATATATCAGACTTTAGTGTCCCCAATGATTAGGAAGTGGAGCGGTAAAGAATCTGAAGGACATCAGGTGATGGAAGCAATTGCTGCTGAGAGGATATTTGGTGAGAAGGGTAGGAAGGACTTACTACCGGTCCATGTAGTAAGAGACAAGGAGGTCCTAACATTCCCTGTCCCAACTGGATCGGAAGCGATAACCACCCTCTCCAGAGCAGATGGGTACGTTGTAATGGAGAAGAATCAGGAGATAATAGAGGAGGGAGAAAAGGTATTAGTACATCTTTACGAGGGCACAAGGATTGCTGACGTGTCAGTAATAGGAAGTCACTGCCTAGGTTTAGAGCTGCTACTAGCCAACCTTAGGGATAGGGGTTATCAAGTTAAAGCTGTTTTTCTAGGATCAACTGGTGGATTTAAGGCAGTAAGTAGGAGAGAAGCTGATATAGCTGGTGTGCATGCATTGGATCCGGAAACTTGGGAGTATAACATTCCCTTCATAAGGAAATTCTCACTAGAAGATAAGATCTCTTTAATTAGAGGATATATAAGAGAGCAAGGCCTCATTCTGCCTAAGGGAAACCCAAGAGGAATTAAATCCTTGAGAGACTTGTTAGAAAAGGGGGATATTACCTTTATAAACAGAAATAAGGGATCTGGAACAAGGATTCTATTCGATGCATTACTTAAGAGAGAAGCTGAGTCCCTTAATATTTCGTTCAAAGACGCGGTTAAGAGAATAAAGGGGTATTGGAGCGAGGCGAAATCCCATAGCGCAGTTGCAGCGGCAGTCTATTATGGACTAGCGGATGTCGGCCTAGGAGTGAAAACTGCAGCAGCCCTCTACGATCTCGATTTCATTCACCTAGCTGATGAGAGATATGATTTCCTAGTAAGAAAGAGCTCCTTGGAAAAAGAAGCAGTAGAGAGTTTCATAGAACTACTGAAAGATCCAGAAATGAAAAAGAAGCTGAATTCCTTGGAAGGAATAATAGTCGATGAGGATTTCGGCCGGATCATAGCCCCTTAACTAGATAGACGAGGTGCGGTGCTTCAGGCAGTATTAGCCTCTTCAGAGCTAATTCCAAGCCATCAGGTGATCCAGGGAGGAGAAACACGAGGGACTTCTCATATACGCCGGCCATTGCCCTGCTAGCCATAGCCGCGCTACCTATCTG
>JAOZGJ010000090.1 GCA_027491785.1 Thermoproteota archaeon
GGATGAAGATAGTAAGAGAATTTATGAGTGGGGATCCTCTCATTATAGGACCAGATATAAGGGTCTCAGAAGCCGTTTCTTTGATGAAAGAGAGAGATGTCTGGAGTCCTGTAGTTGTTAAAGGTGAAGAGATACTTGGTTTCTTAACGGAACGTGATATAATAACTAATATTCTATCTGAGGGTATAGATCCATATCAGGTTAAGGTAATCGATGTCATGACGAGGAGATACGGTATACTAAACCCCGATGAGACCTATGTAGATGCATCCAATGCGATGATGAAGATGAAGTCGAGGCTTGTCGTCTTGGATGGTAAGAAGCTCATAGGTGTAGTTACCGCTGCTGACATCACTAGAGCATACGCAGAATCAGAGAGTACAGGCCCGCCCCTCAGAAAGTATGCAACCTGGGAGATCCTGAAGGTAAAGTCAACCATAAGCGTAAGGGAAGCGATAAAGGTTATGGCTGAGAGGCGAGTGGGAAGCCTCCTAATAGAGGAGTCAGAGTTAATAAAGGGGATATTTACTGAGAGAGATGCCGTTAAGAGGTTTTTAAGCGGAGGATGCGACCTCTGCGATCCCGTATATAAGTACGCTACAGAGGACCTCATCGTCCTAGATGCTAGCTCGACTTTGCTAGATGCAGCAAGGCTAATGAGTGAGCATAAGATAAAGAGGCTTCCTCTAGTAGAGGAGGGGAAAATAAAGGGAATTATTACCGCTAGAGATATTGTAGAGGCTATCTGGAGGATAAGCACTACGGAGGAGCTAGCTCCCTAGAGTAAACAATTTATTTCCGCTGTAGTGTATAACCATATGCCAGATAAAGTAAGCATCGTAGCAACTGTCACCATGACTAGGCAGAAATATAAGTGCCAATACATTCCTCTAGTCAGGTTAGCAAGCCTCCTTTCTAAACTTGATGAAGGAGAGGGAATAGAGGTAATAGTAGATACGGAAAGATTTAATGTCAAATCTGTAGAGGCGCTAGCTAAGGCATACCAAGCCAAGGTAAAGGAGAAGAGCTCTGAGGGCCCAATGGTTACCCTTCTTGTATATAGGTGAGAAGGTCTTACGGCAACATTAAGTAAATCCTTGAACACCCTAAAGATACCTTATACTGCTTCCTAGAGGATACACATCTGATAGAGGTCAACTTTTTGGGATAAGCCCCCGTGGTAATAGCTTCCAGGTTGCTACTGTCAATGGGACCAGGGCTAGAGATGCTACGCAGAAGGTGAGGGGCGGGTAGATATCGTAAATCATACCTCCTAAGACCGATAGTGCACCGGAAAGGTTCCCTTCCAGTAATCCACTAATAGCACTTATCTTTCCTCTCACTTCAGTTCCAGTCAGATCTGCCATAAGAGCGAAGGCTGCGGGTCTAGATGCAAAGGCTACAGCAGTGAGCATACTAGCTAGGACGAACAGAGGGTCTCCTCTCGGTGCTATCGCTAACATTCCCAACCCAATAAATCCTGAGGCATATCCTAAGGCCATCACGGTGTTCCTACCTACCTTATCGGCAAGAAACCCGGATAATGGCATGGTGAATACCGACTCTAGCGACATTAATGTAGAGATAATTCCCCAGAACTCCTCAGATATTCCTAGCTCCTTAACAACGTATATCTGGACGAAGGGGAAGGACATCTGGTAGAGTGATCTAACCGATGAGGTAATTAATAGAAGCTTCCCAAGGTCTCCTCTTAGCAGCTTAAAGGCATTAACGTACTCTTTGAGGGCCATCTCGAAGCTAATCTTAGCTTTGTTCGTGTGGGTCTCTATAAGTAGCAGCCTAATAGCGCCAGCGCCTATGATAGCTAAAGCACTCATCAGATAGAGTGTTCTCATTGCATCTACAAGCCCCATAACCGATACTAGAACTGTGGCTATCGGAGGTCCTGCAAGTGATGTGACTTGTGAGAGCGTATTTGCTGCAGAGATCCCCCTTCCTCTCATTTCAGGAGGTAGTGTATCTGCTACTATTGCCTGGATTGCCGGCTGATACATCAGTGCTAGGGAGGTAAGTATCGACGCTAGTAAGATCCATGTCCAGTCTGGGGCGAATGCATACAGGAGAGAAGCGAGCCCATAAGCGATCGTCATAGGCACGATGATTTTCTTTCTACCTATGGTATCGGCTAGATAACCTCCAATGAGCCGTGAGAAGGCTAAAACGACCATCCAAGCCATACTAATTATTCCTACCTCTAAGGGACCTCCTCCTAACTCCAAAATGTAAAGAGACGAGTAAACTTTAGTGGCTGAGGAGAATAGACTCATTAAAGCCCATGTGATGGCTAGTACGGTCATATTACGCTTTATAGTCCTGTTGCTCACAGGAGGGCAGTTTTACTACAAACTTATAAGTCTGGTTATCCGACCGTTAGTTACACCTTAAAGACGAATAGCGCATTCTAGAGCAATTTGTTGAGGTTCCTTACCCGGATTATAACGTCACAACATCGCAATAACTATAGTTAAATTTTTCAGGATGGTAAGTAGTGTCTAATAAGAATCTCTATAAGGGATCAAGAGGTGGATACATCGATGGATGTAAGATCAGACTTTCCCATTTTATCCATAACGATAAATGATAGACCTCTCATCTACTTTGATAATGCTGCAACTACCCAGAAGCCAAAGCAGGTGATTGAGGCTATAACGAAGTTCTATGAATCCCTCAATGCTAATGTACATAGAGGAATTCACTACCTAAGTAGGGAGGCCTCTGAACTCTATGAAGGGGCTCATGAAGTACTAGCTAAGTTCATAAATGCCGAGTTTGAGGAGATAATATTTACTTCCAACACGACAGACTCCATAAACCTAGTAGCCTGGAGCTGGGCTGCCCAAAACTTGAAGGAAGGGGATCGGATAGTGCTCACGGTAATGGAGCACCACAGCAATATACTCCCTTGGAGGGCCATTGCCAAAATTAAGGGTGCAGAAGTAGTTTATGCGGACATCGATGAGGATGGTATACCTAAAATGGAGGAATTAGAGGGTCTTATAAATGAAAAAACAAAGCTTGTTGCTATATCAGGCATGTCCAATGTGACTGGGGCTATTGTAGATATAGAGAAGGTATCCAAACTTGCCCATGAGGTGGGGGCCCTTATCCTAGTGGATGGGGCTCAGATGGTTCCCCATATGCCTGTAGATGTTAAAAAGCTGGATATAGACTTTCTGGCATTTTCAGGGCATAAGATGCTCGGACCCACGGGGACCGGGGTTCTTTACGGTAAGAAAGAGCTTCTCGAGGAAATGCCTCCTGTTAAACCGGGTGGTGGAACAATAAGAGATGTAACATTAGAGGGCGAGGAATGGGCTCCTCTCCCCTGGAAGCATGAAGGTGGTACACCGAACATAGCTGGGGGAATAGGGCTAGCTGAAGCTGCCAGGTATCTCATGAGGATAGGAATGGAGAATGTGAGGGAACATGAGGTGAAACTAACTGAAAGAGGTCTCAAGCTAATGGAAAATATGGAGGGAATAGTTCTCTATGGTCCGAGAGACGTAAGCAGGAGAGGAGGGATTATTAGCTTCAATATAGAAGGTATGGATCCCCACATGGTGGGAGCTCTACTTGACTCGAGGGGAATAGCTGTTAGAACAGGCCTCCATTGTGCTCATCCATTACATTATAGACTTAATGCTCCAATGGGGACTGTAAGAGCTAGTTTCTACATATATAACACCTTAGAAGAGATAGGTAAATTTGTCGAGGAACTAAAAGATATAGTTGGGCTGAGATCTTAAAGTTAATGAGAAATGTATGATTAGGAGGGATCATCATCTACAGGAGGATTTATCAGTGATACATATGTGGTCTGCATATGCTTAGAGTCATAGAAAATGCCAGAGTTATGGGGAGTTATCACGACAATTGTATCGTGATAGAAAATGGTGTGATCAAAGAAATTGGAGGTTCATCTTTATGCGAGAAGTACAGAGGAATTGCTAAATATCTTGATGCTCAGGGAAAGGTCGTCATTCCTGGTCTAGTGGACTCTCATATGCATCTCTCCAGCTATGCTGTTGGTAAGGCTAGAGTAGATCTAAGAGGGGTTAGGAGTATAGAGGATTTGAAAGAAGCCGTAAGGTCGAAAGCATCTTCACTAAAAGAGGGCGAATGGATCGTAGGTACTGGGTGGGATCATGAGCAATTTAAGGAGAAGAGGCTCCCCAACAAACTTGACTTGGATGAAGTAGCTCCGAGTAATCCAGTACTATTAATCAGGATATGTATTCATATGGGTGTAGCTAATACCCTTGCCCTTCGTAAACTTGGTCTGAAATCTGAAGAGGGCCACCTATATGAGGAAGAGCTATATGAAGCCCTTAAGAGGATACCTAAACCTCCTAACTACAGGGACCTCCTCCTTAGTTCCCTCTATGACCTAGCTTCATATGGTATTACTAGAATATGTAGTATGAATGCTTTAAGAGAAGAACTCGACGCACTCCTATCTCTCAGGGGGAGACTTCCTATATGGGTACACCTCTTCATGTCGGAGGAAGATTATACAAAGGTAAATGTGGGTGGAAAGCTATCCATTGAAGGAATCAAGGTCTTTACTGATGGGAGCTTTGGGGCTAGGACAGCAGCACTTAGAGAGGGTTATACAGATGATCCAGAAAATAAAGGGGTACTCCTTAAGAGGTCAGATGATCTAGCTAAGCTAGCTAGTACATTAGAGAGAGATGGAAAAATACTAGCAGTCCATGCAATCGGAGATCGCGCACTAGAAGAGGTCCTCAGTGCCTTAAAACTATCAAGAAATATTAGGGTAGAGCATGCCTCACTAATGCCACCTGATCTCCTTCGGGGATTCAAGGATAGGCAACCCGTAGCATTCACGGTCCAACCTCATTTCACCATAAGTGATAGCTGGCTAGAGGAGAGGTTAGGAGATAGGGTTAAGTATGCCTACAACTATAGGGCAATGATAGATGCCGGCCTTACTCTGGCTGGTAGTAGCGATGCACCAGTAGAACCAATAAATCCATGGATAAGCGTAGGAGCTGCTTTAACAGGGGGCCTTCTAGGCGTTCCTCCCCTTTCTGTCGATGAGGCTATCGAAATGTATACTTCTTCAGGTCTAAGGGCTTGTGGTACTAAGTATAAACCTCTCTCACCAGGGAGTCCTGCAGATCTAGTGATCTTAGATGAGAGTCCTTGGAGCCTCAATAAATTCGATGTCCCGGGGATAAGGTCTTTGTTAACATTTGTAGAAGGTAACGTAGTGTATGGAAAAGAAAAATGGAGCTAATCACCTGTTTTATAAGAAAAAATCTCGATTCGGTCGATTGATAATTAGGCATTCCCCCCTGAGTGACTCTAATTTTTCTTGCGGGTCAATGCTTTTAGTTTGGTATTCGGCTGGAGTTAAGGCGGGTGATCCAATTGCTATATGATAAGTCTCCACCTTCACCACCTCAAGACTATTACTTCGTAAAGTACAGAGATTTAATGGATTTTATTGAGTCAATCTTCGTAAAATTAGGTGTACCTAAAGAAGATGCCCACTGGGTGGCTGATAATCTTGTTATGGCAGATCTTAGGGGCATTGAGTCCCATGGGGTGGCTAGGCTAAGGAGATATGTGGATGGTATAGTAAACGGAGCCGTTAAAGCTAGGCCAAACATAAGGATAATTAGGGAGAGCTCCGTTCATGCCTTAATAGATGGAGATTCAGGATTAGGTCAGGTTGTTGGGAGAAAAGCCATGGAGCTGGCTATAAAAAAGGCTAAAGACAACTTCTTAGGTATGGTGTTAGTCAGGATGAGCAACCACTTCGGCATTTCAGGATATTATGCAATGATTGCCCTAGAATACGACATGATAGGTATATCTATGACGAATGCTAGGCCACTAGTAGCGCATACTGGGGCACTAGGAAAGTGGATAGGTACAAATCCAATCTCCCTAGCAGCTCCAACGAAGAATCCACCACCATTTGTTCTGGACATGGCTACGAGCATAGTTCCAATAGGAAAGATGGAGATATACTCTAGAAAGGGTAAAAAAGCCCCAATGGGATGGGGTATCGATTCACAAGGTAAGTATACAGATGACCCGGCAGTTATTAGAAGGGAGGGAGCCCTACTACCCTTGGGTGGTCTAAAGGAGCTGTTTGGTGGGCATAAAGGATATGGGCTCGCGGTTTTAGTTGAGATACTCTCTGCAGTACTGAGCGGATCGGCCATACTAGACGATGTGGGTCAGACCCAGGGGCCCGGCCCAAGCAATGTAGGTCACTTCTTTATGGCTATAAACATCGAGGGGTTCATGCCCATAGAAGAATTTAAGGAGAGAATGGATCTTATGATACAGAAACTGAAATCAGCGCCTTTACACCCAGAGTTCGAGAAGATATGGATACATGGGGAGAAATCCTGGCTGACAGCCCAAAAGAGGTTAAGGGAGGGAATTCCCATCTATAAGAAGACTATGCAAATGATGAGAGAAGTGGCAGATCAGGTTGGGGTAAGATTCCCTTGGCAGTTATAATCCTTTTATCTACATTTATCTCCCCTAATTAATAAAATTAAGGAGAAGATCAAAATAAGATTAGACCCTTATCCTATTTACTGAGTCTTCAAGTGCTTTAAGAGAGGCCTCTAGTATGTCAGGGCTCGTTCCGCTTGCCTCAACCTCTCCTTCTGGTCCTAAGATCCTGAGTAATACCTCTCCAATCGCATCAGTCCCCGAAGATATTGCTCTAAGTCTAAACCTCCTGAGTTTGAAGTCGGGAATACCTTCCAAGGACCTTATAGTATTTGCCAGCGCGTCTACCGGACCTACTCCATAGGAGGCAGCTCTAAGCTCTCTATCACCTACCTTGGCCTTTACTTGAGCCGTTGGAGTTATTCCAGATCCTGTTACAACGAGCCATTCCTTTATCTCGAACCATTTGCCGTCCTTTCTACCTAAGATTTCATTAACGATGGACTGAAATACACCTTCGGTTATTCTGACTCCTCTATCTGCTAGTTCCTTCACCTTAGCTAGTATTTTCTCGACCTGCTCATCTGTGACCTCATATCCCATCTCCTTCAACACTTCAACAACAGCAGTTCTCCCAGAGAGCTTCCCTACAATGAATCTTCTCTTCCTTCCTACCTCCTCTGGAGGAATGAACTCGTAGGTAGTTGGGTCTATTGAGAGGGCATGAACATGAACTCCAGCTTCATATGTATAAACCAGCGGGCCAGTAACCGGCATTATCTCATATACGGGGACGCCACTAAGCCTTTCAACGAGCTCACTCACCTCAGCTAAAAGCTGAGTTTGTACGTTAGTTTCTACATTCAAAATCTCCTTCAGAGCAACAACAACTTGCTCCAGAGGAGCTATCCCTGCCTTCGGCCCAAGCCCATTGACGGATACATGCACCTGGTCAGCTCCCGCCATAACAGCGGCCAGGGAGTTAGCTGTTGCCATGCCGAGATCATTGTGGAAAGCCACGCTTATGGGCTTACTTAGCCTAGCCTTGGCCTCCTCTATCATTCTCTTAGCGCCATCAGGGGTAAGTATGCCCACGGAGTCGGTGAGATTTATTCTCGAAGCTCCCGCCTCTTCAGCCTCTTTGCATAATTTCCAGAGGAATTCTGGATCAGCACGACTTGCATCCTCTGCTGAGAATTGTACCTCTACCCCTCCCGATTTAGCAAGAGCTATTGACTCGATTACCTGTTCTAGAGCCTCTTCCTCAGTTAATCGAAGTCTTTTCTCCAGATGAAGCTTACTAGCTGGCATGAATATGTGTATACTATCTACTTCGCTCTCTAAAGCCAACTCTATATCCGTTCTCCTGGCTCTAGCTAATGCGCAAATATCAGCAGAGAAGCCAGCTCTAGAGATTCTCTTTACCGCTCTAACGACCTCAGCTACAGCTTTTCTCTCTCCTTCAGACGCAGCAGGGAATCCAGCCTCTATGACATCTACTCCTAATGCATCAAGAGCCATTGCAATCTCTACTTTTTCATCAGCAGAAAACGAGACGCCTGGTACAAGTTCTCCTTGAGTAAGGGTTGTATCGAAAATTCTCACCTTCGAAGGCATTCTAGAGGATAGAATGTTGAACGAACTCATAGGACTTAAGGCCACACCCTTCTAAAAAAGAGTTTCTCTTGCCAAGTTAAATTTCATCCCATTTTCCTCCAGGCTTCGTCGGGAGGGCTTACGGCCTTTGAGGGAAGGCTCACTACTTCAACCTCTACCTCAATGGGGAAGGGTATGGGACTTGCCATACCCCATATAAGGGCTTCATGATCAGAGAGACTTGGAAGGTAACTGCTCAGATCATCTACCTCGGTATATCTCATTATAGCTTCTTGGTCATTTCCATTCCTTAGTCTGAAGGCGACGACGGTATTGGCCTGGCTTATTACGCTTTTAGACACGTAGGCAGGTCTCTGAGTAACGACTACAAATCCTAGGTTATATCCCCCCGCCTGACTTATAGCTTCTATTATCGACTGAGCTGTTCCAGCCTCATAAGGATCCCCCACAATATTATATCCCTTCTCGGGCACTAAATACTGAGCTTCCTCTATAACTACTATGAGAGCAAAATCTCCATAATTTCTCCTATCAACAGAGTACCTTACAAGCCTTCTTACAATCTCTCTTACGGCGAAGAACTGTTCCTCGTAGTCTGTATCTGTGGAAAAGTCAACTATCACTAGGGGGTGCTTTCTGACCTCTTCCACAATGTCGAGACCTAGTCCCCTTCTCCTCGTCGAGGAGAACTCTCTTTTTAATCTAGATTCGATGTCAACAACTAGAGAAGATTTAATCCTCATTTCCCTCGCTACCTTCCTCAGAGACTTGACCAAAACGTCAAGTTCTAGCTCATCTCCTTGAGACATTGTTTCCTCTGCAGCACTTAGGAGGAGTCTGTAGGATAGAGTTCCTTGCCTATACCCTAACTTCTTGGCTATATCTCTTGGCCTAGAAAGTCCATGCCTAGGTAGGAAGGCTGAATAGTTATAGATCACAGCCCCCTTGCTAGATAATCCTAAATATTCACCTCTTCTATCTAAAATTAGAAATCTAGGCCTAGGGGCTATAGTCTGTGCTTTAGACACCATGCTGGCTATGAAGCTGCTATTATGTACGAAAGCTCCATTGGCTAGGAAGTTATGGGCAGCGTCAACTTCTAAGTCATAGACGAACCTGTCTGTAGTAACAACTTTCTTCACCTCTACGACTTCTTCCAAGTTGACATAGGCCTTCTGTAATACTTTTCTGGGCTTTCTATGAATTAATTGTCCATAAACCCTGCTATTTCCATCGATTACCAGCTCTGAGAGGGCTGTCTGTAGTGTTAGCTCATCGACAATGAGGCCGTTCTGGCAATGACCGACTACTGTGACTCCTATGAGGGAGAGAAGTGTAGAGAGCTCATAGATACGCTCTCCAGTTATGATAATTCTCTCCATTGATCTTACATCATGTTTCGGGGCCATCTTCCTGATAAGGAATTCCCTTAGGGCATTAATTCTCGGATAAAGAGTAGTTCCTGTGAAGTGAACATAGGTCTCTGGAAGGTTAAGGATAGAAGCAGCACCCCTGGAGATTCCGTCCATCAGTAGATCTGATTTGGCAATAACCACACCCTTAAGGATCTCATAATCTACTCCGGCTTCTTCACAAGCCCTTGCCGGATCTGCTACATTCTTATCGAAGATCCAAACCTCTTTCCCCCCTCTACCTGGGATTCCCTGAGCTAATGCTATTCCAATTAATCTATCCATATAAATCAGATCCTCATCAACCTTGGGAGGTCTAAGACCTACCCCTCTAGGTACTATGAGGTACTTCTTTCTCATAGCAGCCAACTTCTTCGGCGTAACCGCTACTACATTCTCTCCATCTGGGCTAACTATGAGACTGTGGTCTTCTGTTACCCTCAGTGTCCTGCCAGTTGACGTCCTGATTTCATATATGTCCTTGTCATTTACATGTCTATAGGCATACCTAATCCTCCCCCATGTTGGGGTCATCCCCTTGCCTAGGGAGACCGTATAAAGCTCTTGGCTGGATAGATCAACGACCCCCTCCCTCATGCTGGGCGGAAGGAACGAATCCACGAACTTCCTTATTGGCCCCAAGAAGTACCTACCGTTGGTGGCATCGTATATGATCACTACGCTATCTCCAGTTACGCTTTTACCACTCCTAGTCATTCCGGTGACGAACATATGTCCTTTTGCCACGGAGGCCAGGTCCAAGTGAAAGGGTATTGAGGTACCCTTGATCCTACCGATCTTAATAGGGAGGCCTGAATGGCCCTTCATGGATAGGAATGAGGAGAGTTCCAAGGTAGAAGGTCTAGAAACCGGTGTCAAGGTTGGTGGAGGTGCCTCTAATCCCCTGATCTTTCCAGTCAGGGGATCTCTATACCCCAAAACCTCACATTCCGCCACTATGTATTCTAGTTCACTTGAGTAGTCGGAAATAAGTCCTGAACTCGTGGCTATTAACGTGGCCCTTCCTAGATCTACCTCCTCATTTATAGAGTATATCTCCTTCACTCTCAAAAATACGAGGGCATCCTTCCACGGATGAGAAACAGTATAAAACTCGCCTAGAGATATCTTAGAACCTTTTAGGGCTACAAATGAGATCCTCCTCGGGGTCGAGCGGGATATTACATAACCAACCACACCGCTCAATCGACCTCTCCCCTCTGGAGGGAGAATATGGCTGTCTTATCCACGCCTTCAATTCCGATTCTAGAGGAGAGATCTCTGAGCATTAGTCTATACATTAAGGAGGCCTGCTTATCAGTTAGCTTAGAGAGCCTATCGACGGCTATTATGGGAATAGGAAGTCCTGTTGACGGTTCCGAGAGGCTGTAAATAATGTTAGCAAGTTTATCGTAACTTTCTAGAGCATATTCTGGGATATCGAGTCTGAAAGGTCTTGTTCCCCTCCTGATATAGAGAGCCCATGGTCTGTACATACTAGGCCTATCTAACCAAGGCACCATGTCCTCCCATCTCGAGACAATAGGGACAGGCCCAACGGCCTCACCTTCTCCCAATAAGGTCGTGGAGAGCAGGGAGTCCGGGTATCTATCCAAGCCAAGCCATGCTGCTAGATAAGTACTTCTGACTCTCTTTACTATACCTACTACAGGGACACCAGAGACCCTTGCAAGTCTCAGTAAACTACCCAGTGTCTGCAGAGCCCTATCATAAACCTCAAGGTAGGCTGGCGAATGATTTCTACCTCCCGGTCCATAATAGTTCCTTGGAAGGTAGAGTGGGCCGTCTAAAAGAAGAATATCCGAATGTTCTACTAGCCTAAGAGCCACCCTGTACATCAAGTAGTACCCAAGCAATGAGGAGAACTTCTTCCCCTCTTCATCATCAAAGTAAGCCTTAGGTGGCTTTACAGTGGCAATTATTGGTCGCCCTAACTTATTTACCCCTAAAAAAGTGGCTCCAACTGCTATGCTTATTGGCTGGTATCCTAGCATAAGGTCTTTACCGTTAGATCCAGCGTCAACGGCTGATACTCTTAAGTCCTGTGTAGGAGTTCTCCTAAGGCTCATTATAGGTAATATTTTCCTAAGGTCGGGGGATAGAGACCCGACCCTATTTATCAACTTACTTAAGTTTTCAGATATCTCAACCGCTAATTCCTTTAACAACTCATGGTACTTATCATAAGTCTTTATTACAAGATCGAGCTCTCTGCCGGCTAAGCTTACCTCCCCAGCCGGGTTCCTCCTTTTCATGAAACTTCTCCATTCTTGTCACAAAGTTATGCATTATAATGTTAATTCCCAAAAATACCATTAATTTCACCTGGAGTAATAATTATTTTTTATATCATGCCAGCTTTTTTCAATCAAAAAATATCGAGAAATTCAATCCCAGAATATGACATCAAAAAGATTATATTTAATCAAAATTGATTTTGACTTGACTTGAAATGGTTGTTGAGGGGACCAGACCAAAAAAGGAGGGTCTAATACAAGATCTATCCAATGAGGATGAACTGCTAAGTGACCTATTTTCCGATATGA
The DNA here is from genome assembly GCA_027491785.1 of Thermoproteota archaeon. Taxonomy (GTDB): domain Archaea; phylum Korarchaeota; class Korarchaeia; order Korarchaeales; family Korarchaeaceae; genus Korarchaeum. Next base: position 12,056 of record JAOZGJ010000090.1, read on the forward strand.
GGATAAAAGAGATTGGAAAGATCGATTTATCGGACTCTAACTACTTCTTGGTGGTCCCCTCCTCGACTGATTTCTCCCTCTTGGATAAGGTGCTGTCCGATGATGTAGGGAGGATAAGAGCCGTAGTTATCATAAATGACGGTCTCTACGGTAATGGATTCGAGGAGTTCACCTATAAGCTATCTATAGTAACCTCCGGTCGTGTAAAAGAGATTTCACTTGGTAGACCAGACCAGTTGACGGTAATAAGGGTGCTCTCTAAGGCCAGAAGCCTCATGAGAGATACAAGACCCCTAGTGGTTTGTCATGGGATATACGCTATACCCCTTTTCCACGCCGCAATGTACATTAATGGAAGAGCGATAACCCTGACCGAGACGGGATATCAAGAATTGTTGACATTTCCCACTTGGAGGCTCAAGGAAACAGCATTAGCGATCCTCTATATCTTGAGAGAGCTGGAGAAGAGGGGTATAAAATCTACGCCCTATCTGCTCGTGAATCTAATTCATATTAGGGCGAAAGGAAGGAAGAGTTCGGACTCTAGGAGATCTAAAATGGTTAGCTTGGACTACTACATAAAAAACCATCTAGCTAAGGAAGGATTGGTAGTTAAGGAGAGGGATCCAGATTCTAAAAGAGGCGTTGTATACAAATTAACGGGTAAAGGAAGCGCTGTAGCCGACTTAGTAGAAGCTCACTTCCTAACTATTGGATCTGAAATAAGCAAGTACCTATCTCCTGAGTGGAAATCCGTCTTAGATAGGCTATCAGCAGGTAAAAGCTGAGGGATTTTTTATATACCAAAGAGCCTAAGCTAGGGGAAGGTACTTGGAAATAGTTGAGCTGGCAATACTTGGTATACTAGCGATATTTGCCCCATTGATAGCGAGGAGATCTGGGATCCCCTGCGTGGTCTTGGAAATCATAATGGGAATTATCGTGGGTAATTCGTTCTTGAAACTTATTAACCCATCTTCACCTTGGTTCTCCTTCCTCTTTGATTTTGGTCTTATATATATTCTCTTCTTGGCCGGACTTGAGGTGGAACTTGAGTTCTTGAGGGAACATACGTTCATCTCCCTCTTAGTGGGCTCTGCAGCTACCTTCATACCTTTCCTCCTTGGGTTTGCTCTAGGCTCTTTATTAGGGATAAACCCATGGCTCATAGGTGTTGTATCATCTACCACCTCTGTGGGAGTGGTTCTACCCACTGTAGTGGAGATGGAGTATTTGTTCGAAGAACCTACTAAGCCCGGGTCGGTACCTTTCACTAAGCTCTTGTTAGGGGCAACAGCGGTTTCTGACATGCTCAGCATGTTCCTGCTTGCCTTCTTCGTTGAGGGAGTTGCTCTCTCAGGTAGCAGCTTACTCATAATTTTATTATCCATACTAATCCTTTACCCGTCCTATAAGCTGGTTAAGGTTTATTCAAAACTGACTAAGAAGGTTATGGCTTTAGAGAGGAGATATCATTTCTCTGCCAGGCTTAGCATGGTCCTCATGATAATCTTCACCGCCTTAGCTGAGCTCTCTGGGGTTCATGGTGTTGTTGGGGCTTTCTTTGCTGGTGTTATAGTATCGCAGCTAATATATTCCAGCGAATATCTCTTGAGAAATCTGGCTTCGTTCGGATATGCTCTATTCCTACCTATATTCTTCTTACTAACTGGGGTAAAGGTGAATATAGTCGATGCCGTCTTGAAGACGAATGTCCTCCTACTGCCAGGTCTCATTGGGTTGAGTCTTCTAGGTAAGGTAATTGGAACAGCCATATCAGCTAGGAAGGAATTGGGGCTGAAGAAATCTGTGATAATGGGAACAATCATGTGGGCAAAGTTGAGCTTGGTAATTGCAGCTGCGGAAACTGGGTTAAGATTAGGTACATTAGATGAGACACTTTACTCCTCATTGGTCTTATATTCACTCATTACAGCCTTTGGAGCCCCCTTCTTAGCAAGATTCATGTTTAATAGATGGGATTCTGAGAATCAGCATTCTTAGAGCAGGACTTAAATAGGTTTTTAATATCCCCTGAGATCTTTCGCGGGAAGGGTGGGGTTTTGGAGAGGGGAGAGGAAAGGGTCTCATTAAAGAGAGACATAGGATGGTTTGGCTCCTTCTCCATGGGATACGCAGATGTGGGCGCTGATATATACGTTGCACTAGGGCTTGTAGCGCTTTACGCTGCAGGAGGCTCACCTCTCGCCTTCGGCTTGGCTGCCATCCTGTATATAGCGACGGGACTCAGCTATGCTGAGTTAGCCTCAACATATCCCTACGCTGGCGGCGTCCAAGTATATTCCATGAAGGCCTTCAATGACTTGGCAGGGTTTGCTGCCGGCTGGATGATGCTTCTCGCCTATACAGTAGATATTACCCTCTTTTCAATGGCTTCTGCAGGTTATCTGAGCTTCTTCATACCTCAGATTGCAGAGATAACTCAAATAGGTCCCTTTCGTGTGGGAAACCTTGTTTTGGTCACCTTAATCATGGTGGCCTTCTTGGTGATTATCAACGTATTGGGGATCAAGGAATCATCAACTCTCAATGAGATAATGGTGGTTCCTAGCCTCATAGTCCAGGCTATTATACTGGTCATAGGTATACTATTCAACTTCGATCTAGGTTTATTCTTAAGACAGATAAGCCAGATAGGTTCTCCTCAAGTTCTAGATGTATCTTATATACCATTTATGGATATACAAAGCCAGAATTTCATCTATGGAGTTACCTTAGCCATGAGTTCTTATGTAGGGATTGCCTCAATCGCTCAGGCGGCCGAGGAGACGAAGAGGCCTTATAGGTGGATACCTCTAGCAACTAAGCTATCGGTACTCATGGTCCTCATCTTCGCCTTGGGACTATCTGTACTTAGCATGGGAATGGTCAGCTGGATTGACCTAGCAAACGATCTTGAGAGCCCCCTAGTCACCTTAGCTAGGAAAATAGAGTATATTGGTGGTCCTCTATCGATACTGGTAGCCTTTACAGGCTTCACAGTGAATTTGGCCTCAGCAAACACAGGGGTTGTCGGGGTCTCTAGAATAGTTTTCTCCATGGCAAAGTTCAAGCAGCTTCCTGACTGGTTTAATCAGATACATCCAAAGTATAGGACACCGACCAGATCGATCATATTCTTCGGCATAATTGGGATGTTGTTAGCATTCCTAGGGGGCTTAGAGAAGGTCGCAGATCTATATACGTTTGCAGCCCTATTTACCTACATCTTCGTGAATATCTCTCTGTATAGATTAAGGAAAATAGATAAAGATGCGTATAGGCCATGGAAGAGCCCCTCGATCCGTATAGGTAGGGAGGCAGTCCCACTAACTGGGCTGATCGGAAGCATAGCGGCATTGATAATAATGGCCCTGATGGTGATCTTCCACCCAATAGGTAGGTCCCTCGGCCTAGGTTGGCTTCTCGCTGGGATTCTATTATTTATTGCCTACAGGAGAATTCTTAACATGCCTGCAATATCTAGACTATATGCTGAGGAGATCAAGCCGGCAGCCTACAAGATGGAAGTCTTGGTACTTATGCCCATGGGCCTACCAGTTGAAGTGGCAGCTAAGACATTAGCTGACTACTTCGATAGAAGGCACAGGATCTTCCTAGTAAGCCTAACTAAATCTGAAGATGTGAGGGAGCTACTGGAGTTAGAGAGCATAAGCCTGTCCTATTTGGAAGATATAGCTAAGTTACTCAGGAAAAAAGGCTATGAAGTGACTACTTTCGTGATAAAAGGTGATGAGAGGGAATTTATCAGGGAGGCAGATCCTTACGATTTCGTAGCAATATTCGAGAGGGGAAGATTAAAAGGTAAAGCGGTCCGCACTCCTAAGGAGCTGCTAGATAAGTTCAGGGGCAGGCTCGTAGTCATTAGGGTGAGATGATGGCAAAGCTACAGATTATAGTCAATATAAAAGTAGAGAGTAAGCTACTAGATAAAGTTACGGACTCCTTAAAGAAATATCCCGAGGTGATCGACCTCTATGAAGTGACTGGCGAATTCGATGTAGTGGCTATCATAAATACTGATAACATGGTAGAGTTTAGGAAGTTCCTTAAGGATAAACTGCTCAAGATAGAGGGAGTGGAGACCACTCACACTGCGGTTGTACTATACACTCACAAGAAGGGCGGTAAGCTAGTAGAAGGCTAGTTAGCATCTTGTCTTCAGCTTCTGAGTTACGACGGCGGGGCAAACCCTATTAACGCCCCGCATTCCTTCGATCTCCTTTATTATACGTTCCATTTCCTCGCTATCCCTGGCCCATATCTCTAGCATTATCGAATGGTCTCCTGCTGTGATCCAAGTTGACTTGACGTACTCCTTTGATGAGAGGATCCTAGCTAACCTTATTAGATCGCCTGGCTCTACATCAACACCTGTAAGGGATATGATGGAGAATCCCAGGGCTTTGGGATCTATGTTTGCAGTATAGCCCTTTATGATGCCTGCCTTCTCGAGCTTATCTATCCTCTTCTTTACTGCAACATCTGAAATTCCAAGCCTTTTCCCGATTTCCTTAAAGGGAATCCTCCCATTTTCTAAAAGGAGGGAGAGTATTTGGCGGTCTCTCTCATCTATCTTTATATCGTGCTTGGGTAATAGCATCCTAATCCAACTTATTGACTAGTACTGAGAAATTAAAGGTTTGCAATTCTAACCTCATAGATCAGGTCTCTACTCTAACTTCCTTGTAACTCTCCCAGAGCCCATGTAGATTACAGTAAGCCAATACCCATAGTTTAGAATTTCTCCTAAGTTTCATGGACAGGGTTACCCTAGGCTCTCCATACGTTGGACCTAGATCGTAGGTAGCTACATGTACAGGATTAAAGGCCCTACCTTCCTCCTCTACAAAGACCTGAACCCACTTTATGTGGTGCTCCCATGTATTAGGATGAGCGACCTCTTTTCCTACAATGACAGTCACTTTCAGCTCCTCTCCAGCCTTCACTGAATCGGGAGCATCTATATAGGGAGTATGCTTCTCCATCAAGACCTTCTCCTCATGTTTAGAGGTGCGTATCAGATCACCAAACCTCTCGACCATGAAGAACACCTACAGCCCCTCTAGAATCGTGGTAAAGAAGTCGTGATGTTCTTCCTCATCCTCTAATATCTTTCTGAAAAGCCTTGCTGTTGTATGGTCTCCCTCCTCGGTTGCTACTTTTATAATCTCCTTATACAGCGATATGGCGTCTTCCTCATCCTTAACGTCGCGTTCTATCATTTCCTTGAGGCTATTCCCAACGAATACAGGACTGGGTTCGGTAACAGGTGTTCCACCTAGATACCATAGTCTCTCGGCTATCTTCTCGGCATGCTTCATCTCCTGGATTGCTATCTCCTTCAACTCGTCGGCAAGGAGGTGATGTAAGGGTCCCCTAGTCTGCACATGCTGCCACATGTATTGGATGGAAACCTGTATTTCTCTAGCTATGGCATCATTCAAGAGAGATCTCAACCTCTCGCTACCTCTACCTGCTACAGTCATATACACCACCAAGTCCTTATAATAATAAAAATGGTTTTGAATATATAACGGTTGTTAGACATTATATCATTAGTACGATTGAGCTGAGAGGAAGAAAATCAATCACAGGCAACAGGACAGGTGTATGGAGGGATGCCGGGAGATAATCCATGTCTGATGTGGAGATATAAATCATCAGTTCAGTGCATTCCTGCTAAGTGAACACTTGTGGACCAAAAATTGTTTTATTCTTAAACAACCCCTCTCGCAGGGTCGATATTGGAGCTTGAGAGACTTCTGGTATCTCTAATCCAAGTTAGAAGCATGTCTGGTCAAGAGGGAGACCTTGCTTCTCTGATCCGAGATGAGCTAAATTCCATGGGTGTCGATCAATCATGGGTCGATGAAGTAGGTAACGTTATTGCCAAGGTGGCCGGCCACTCTGACTCTACGATAGTATTTGATGGGCATATGGATACAGTTCCCGCAGGCGAGGGGTGGTTTCACGATCCATTCTCAGGTAAATCAATGGATGGGCATATCTACGGCAGGGGATCGGTTGATATGAAGGGCGGCATAGCAGCCATGCTACATTCCATAGAGCAGTTGAAAGAGGTAGAGCCGACAATTTACTATGCATTTGTCGTGCATGAGGAAGACCAGGAGGGCTTTGGCATAAGTCATTTTCTCTCTACCCTCAGAAGAAATCCAAGTTTAGTAGTCTTAGGTGAGCCAACCTCGCTGAAGCTAGCCATAGGACATAGAGGGAGGGCGGAGATCTTAGTGACTATTAAAGGGAGGGCGGCCCACTCAAGCATGCCCGATTTGGGAGACAACTGCCTCTACCACGTTTGTAATTTCCTGAAAACGTTAGCTAAGGCGGAATTACCCTATCATTCTAGCTTAGGAAGAGCCTCTATAGCACCAGTAAGTGTGAGATGTAGTCCTGGGATTGTTCCAGTTATCCCCGATAAATGTGAGGTCCTATTAGATAGGAGAGTGGTATTAGGCGAGAGCAAGCAGTCAATCTTAGAGGAGTTGCCGAACGCTAAGATGGTTAAGCGGAGGATATTGTGCTACACCGGTTTTGAGGAGGAAGTAGAAGCTTGGTTCCCTGCCTGGCTAAATGAGAGTCCGCTGGTCAGAGAGCTTTCTAGAATACTGGGTGTAGACAAAATGGTTTGGAGATTTGGGACAGATGGTTCCTACACGGCTGGTGTAGAAGGTATATTTACCATCGGATATGGTCCAGGAGATCAGGAGATGGCTCACAGAGCTAATGAAATGGTTAGCATCAAAGAGGTTAGGAAAGCAGTTGAAGGTTACGTAAAGATAATCGAATGGGCCTCTAACCTACAGACGTTATAGCTAAGGTTCACTAGCACCAGTAGGACAACATTCGAAAAATGTAGAGGATTTCTAGGAGGATCACGATTTGATCAGCCCTTCAATAGCTTTATGAACTCCCTCATCCATGATGGTAGATCAGGCCATGCTCTAGCTGTCACTAGATTTCCGTCTACTACCACTTCTTGATCAACCCATTCAGCTCCTTGCGCCTTTAGATCTGGGCTTACAGCGATATAGGATGTCATCTTCCTCCCTGAAACTAGCTTATAGGCTGTGAGTAGTAGAGGCCCGTGACATATAGCGGCGACCGGCTTATTGGCTTCGAAGAAGTGCCTTACTATCCTCTCGAGATCCTGTGATAACCTTATGTACTCAGGAGCTCTCCCGCCAGGGATTAGGAGGCCATCATACTCACTTGGATCAACTTCTTTGAATTCCTTATCAACCCATCCAAATCTGTACCCCGGCTTCTCGGTGTAGGTCTCCCATCCTGGCTCGAAGTCATGCACTACGGTCATCAACGTCTTCTTGGAAGGTGCAGCTACATGGACCTCAAATCCCTCCTCTCTAAGGCGCCAATATGGATAAAAAAGCTCCTGAGCCTCTACAGCATCACCAGCTACAATCAGGACCTTCTTGATCACAGTATCACCTAGTTAAAATAAACTGGCATCTTTAAAAACCGTAAGAGTTAAAATACTTTATAAAACGTGTAGATAGAAAAAGGGGATGTGTAAAAAGTCAGCCTCCAAGGAACTGCACATTGATGTAGAGGGCAAAGGCATACGTGAACATTATAGCGCTTATGAGTAGGAAGATGAGTGGTATCCAGCCAGGTCTAACTGTCTTACCGGCAGGATGTACTTTAGGCAGTAGCACCCAGTTCTGGTAGAAGAACAGCCAAGTGTATATTACCATGAGGAACATGTTACCAACTCCTGTTAGGATTATCAGGATACCCGGCCTCTGCAGTAATACAGTTATAGCTCCTATCACTGTATAGATAGTTACGAGGTAGTAGTAGATCTTCCTATACTCTATCTTCTCAGGTATACCCGGTACCGTGTAGAGGTTGCTAGCAAATATTCTGCCGACACCATCTAATGCCGTTATGTAAGCATCTACTAGGAAGAAGAACCCTATGAGATATAATGCTGCCCTCCCCACGTTGCCCCATAAGTGACCGAACCACTCAGCCTGTACTACCACTAGTTTAAAGCCTGTTGGGAGTGCTTCGGCTCCCTTTTCGAGATATTCGGGTCTTAAGACAGCATATGTCATTAACGTTGTTAAGAATATAGTTAACGTATTTAAGGCAACTCCAAAGAGGTTATCAGCCCAGAGCCAAGTGATCCAATCCTTCCATCTCTTTCTGTTCTCTGGGGTATCTGGGAATGCGACACCAACGCCCGGTATAGGCTCAGGTTCTCCTGTTATTGGGCTGGTCACCCTGCCTATGTGGGCGGACATCCCTGCATTCTTATCCCTCACCCAGAAGCTATAGAGGAGGTTCCAGACGCCACCAGCCCCTGTATAGGCAATTAGTGTGATGAATATTCCCATGTCTGCCTTGTCGAAGTTCGGTGGGAGCATGCTAAACCCACTACTGAAGGGAACGAGCCCCGAGAAGTACTCACCAGCAACCTTGGCTACGGCGGGAGAGAGAAGCACTACTAAGAGCATACCGCCAAAAGATACAATCGCTGCTAGAGACTCAATATACTCTACGATTTTGTATGCTACCGGACCGATCATGAATAGGACCCATATTAAGAATATCGCAACTTCTGCCCAGAACCGAGTCTGTCCAGCCGCGTCCCACCCTGCTGGGAAGTTTGTAAGCTTCGCCAGCGCTGTGGCCCCTCCAGAGACATATCCACCGACCCATAAGTAGATAATAAGGGCTACGACGAACGCAAACCATCCATATAATCTATTAACTCTATGGAAACCTTCGAAGATGGTTTCTCCAGTTGCCATCGTGTACCTGGCTATCTCTAGGTTAACCCAGTACTGGAGAGAGGCATAGAATAGGAGCCATCCGAGGAAGAAGAGCCCGTATTTGGCAACCATGTAGGGCCACCATATCAACTCGCCGCTGCCCTGTGAGAGACCTGCCCATACTAAGCCAGGTCCGAACATCGCTGCCCATCCAGGGAAGTCAGGTAGATCTTTTACGTTGAAGGGCTTCTTGAATCTCCCGAAAATTAGATTTTCCTCTTCTGGCACCTAGGAGCACCTCCAAAGACTATTGTCTAAGAACCCTTAGGCAAATAATTTAAATCTATCTACAATCGCCCCGATTTGCAAGTTAAGAAATTTTGCGCCAGAACTGAGGTGCTTGAGACTTAGACATGACTCGAATATAAGCGATGTGTTACCAGGAAATTTATAACATTATTCACTAGAATCCAGTATTATTTTTAAGATAGATAGCTGTGCTGGTAATGTTTCATGAGTTTTGTACTGGACTAGCAAATAAGGAATAGCTATTTATTACTTAAGGGTCAGGTTTTATACAGGGGTATAACATGTATAAAATGCTCCGCCATGAGGAAGCGAAGATCGTGGAGACCTGGCCAGGCGTATTCAGGAGAGTACTCTCATTAGGCGAAAGAATACTTCTTCTAGAGCTCAATATAAAGAGAGGAGCTAAGACCCAAGCCCATTCTCACCCTAATGAGCAAGCAGGGTATGTAGTCAAGGGGAGGCTCAAGCTCAGAATAGGAGAAAAAATTTACGAACTGTTGCCGGGGGATGCTTATATAATTCCCCCTAATGTGGAGCATGAAGGTGAAGCTCTGGAGGAAGTCGTTGTTATAGAGATATTTTCACCCCCACACGAGCTTTTGAGGAAGGATCTGGAGGAGGTGTGATCATGCCTAAGTATGTGGTAAGGCCCGAGGAGGTATTAGGAGGAGCTCCTATGGAGAGGGAGGCAGAGGGCTACAGACCTGTTAGGGACTTGAAGGTAATATATCCTGAGACCGTTGACCCTGATCCAAAGAGCCTAATTCTCGGTGTTGTAGAGGTAGACCCTGGCCATCATACTCCTCTCCATAGGCACAGGTGCGAGGAAGTCTACTATATACTAGAGGGCGAGGGAGAGATCGAGATAGAAGGAGAGAAGTACCCGGTTAAGAGAGGGTATGGGGTATTCTTACCTGAGGGAGTGAGACACAGGGTATTTAACACTGGAGATCAGACATTAAGATATGTAGTCGTAGGAGGTATAATGTTCGTCCCCCTCATACCAAAATGGCCCTCTGAGAGTCCGTATGAGATCCTAGAGTAGCATTCCCCCAACCTTTTTTACTTTACATGAGGGAGTTGCCAAGATGATTAGAGCACCACCAAAATTCATATACATCAGATGGGTTGGGTTCCTCTCCTCCCTATTGCCTGCGATCGCATTTGGCATCCTAACGATATGGGGAAGTGGATTTTTTGGGCTAGTTTACACGATAGCGAGCTTCCTTCCACTGCTGCTAATATCTTATTATCTTGACCTGATCCTGTTTAGGCTCCCCCTCCCCCAGAGGCTAAAACATCCCTACCTAAGGGTAAGCCTCTCTTGGTTGATAGCTTTTCCCGTATCTAGGATAGTGGTGACCGAATTGATTCTCATAACCATCTGGAACACTACGACACTTCCAGTAGCTACTGTACAGCAGGCAATTACCCTCATACTTCTGATGATGTTGTTAGGGTTCGCGTATGGGACTTTCTTCTACTCGGCATATATAACGATCTTCAGAATCTATGTGAAGAGGAAAATAAAGAAGGGACAGGTACCATTCAGTCTCGAGGAATCATAACTGCTCCTTTATCCGCCGATGCCGCCAGTTGAGAGTAGATTGCAAGAAAACCTCTTCCCCTTGGCTTTGGCGGAGTCCATTTCTCCCTTCTCTTCTTTAGCTCCTCCTCACTGAGTAGGAGGTCAAGCTTCCTATTTGGTACATCGATGTAGATCTCATCTCCCTCTTCCACTAGGGCTATTGGTCCTCCTTCAGCTGCCTCAGGAGAGACATGTCCTATAGCTGGACCTCTAGTAGCTCCGGAGAAACGACCATCTGTTATTAATGCTACTCTCTTCAGACCGAAGCCCACTATCGCTGATGTAGCGGTTAGCATCTCCCTCATTCCTGGTCCTCCCTTAGGACCTTCATATCTTATTACGACAACATCCCCTTCCTCTATCCTACCATCGAAAATTGCCTTGACGGCTTCTTCCTCCGAGTCGAATGGTTTCGCCTTTCCTTTGAAGGTTAGCATCTCGGGATCCACCGCTGTCTGTTTTATTACGGCGCCATTAGGTGCTAGAGTTCCTCTTAACACAGCAAGGCCACCTTGCTTGTGGTACGGATTATCTTTTGGTCTTATGACCTCTCTATTTCTTATCACCACGTTTTCTATTATTTGGGCCCAGGTCTTGCCAGACACGGTTAGCTGATCGAGGTGCATCATATCAGATAGTTCCTTGAAAACTCCAGGTACACCGCCTGCATAGTGGAGGTCTACAACGTAGTGAGGACCAGCTGGATTCATGTTGGCTATATGAGGAGTCTCCCTACTTATCTCATCGAAGAGATCTAGATCTAGCTTAACTCCAGCCTCCTCAGCTATTGCCATGAGATGCAGGACAGCGTTAGTAGATCCGCCTAGGGCCACATCTACCCTTATAGCGTTCTCAAACGCCTTCTCAGTCATTATATCTAAGGGCCTTATACCTTCCCTTAGGAGGGCCATTACAGCCCTACCAGCTTCTCTACCGGCTCTTATCCTCTCTGCTGATACAGCTGGAATTGTTGAAGTGCCGGGGAGTGCCAAGCCTAGGGATTCGGCAGCTATAGCCATGGTGTTAGCTGTATACAATCCGGCACAGGATCCAGGACCGGGAACTGCTAAGCTCTCGAACCTTCTTAGCTCCTCCTCACTCATCTTGCCCGCTTTATATTGGCCTACAGCCTCGAACAGATGACTTATGGCAACCCTTCTGCCATCAATCTCCCCAGGGAGCATACATCCACCATTCACAAGTACCGTTGGTATATTGAGCCTAGCTGCTGCCATTAGCATGCCAGGAGTTATCTTATCACATGCAGTGATGAGCACTAAAGCATCGAAGGCGTGAGCTTTGACCATCAGCTCGACGCTAGCAGCTATTATCTCCCTACTCGGTAGGGGAGCCTTCATCCCCTCATGTCCCATAGCTATACCATCGCATATTGCAATCGTATTGAATTCCAGTGGGGTGCCTCCTGCCTCTCTTATACCCATCTTTACTGCTTCAGAGACTTTATCTAAGTGAATATGGCCTGGGACGATTTCGTTCCATGAATTAGCTATTCCAATCAGGGGTTTCTCTAAATCCTTGTCATCCAAACCTATAGCCTTAAATAGAGATCTTTGAGGAGCCCTCTCAGGCCCCTCGGTGACAACACGGCTTTTCCACTTGAGATCCAATGGAAGCACCTTCCCTCTCTACAAGGAAATCTTAAAGCTTTTTTGCTCAGACCAAAGAGGCTCAAACGATTATTAGAAAGCCATGTCTAAAGGCATATGATAAGGAAGGAGAGGTTAGTCGTAGGATATAGACCTGATGGTTCACCTTTATCACTCCCAATTATAACAGTTAGAGGCGATGGAGACAAACCTAACGTCTTCATGGGACTTACGGCTCATGGAGATGAGATAACTAGCCACCAATCATTATGGTATCTTCTGGATCACTTGAACGAGATGAAAATTAAGGGGATTCTGAGAATAGCTGCCCTGATAAACACAGAGGGGTTCAACTACTCCATCAGGGGGGTACCTCTCTCAACTATTGATATGAATAGAATATATCCTGGGGATGAGAATGGTTCCATCTTCGAGAGAGTAGCTGCTAAAATATGGGAAATGGCCTCTAAATCCGACTTTGTTATTGATGTACATTCCGCAGGTATCTCCATACCCTTCGTCCTGATCCATCCAGCTGAGCCCTTAATAAGGGACTTCATGGAAGAGGTAGCTCACTCTAGTGGGTTGACTGTGCTTTACAACTATGATCGAGATCTCTATGAGAGAATGGGGCTTGAGAGATCGTTAAGCGGAACGTCGGTGAGGAATGGGATCCCAGCCCTAACGCTAGAGCTTCCAGGATTTGCCGGTATAGATCCTACAGGTGCTAAAGCAGGATTTATCGCACTCAAGAATATGTTAATAGAGATTGGTGTGTTTGAAGGTAGCAAAGAAGCTATTGACTTCACTCCAGTTATTAAAGAGAGGAGTCTGAAGAGGATCAGGGTCAGAAGCCGTGAGGCAGGCCTCCTTCAATATGAGAAGTGGTTAGGTAATAAGATGAAGGAAGGAGATATAATTGCTAGAGTAAGAAGCCTATTTGGGGAGATTATCGAGGAAGTAGTAGCTCCGCAGGATGGTTATATACTGCAGGTAAATGGGTACTATAGGACCTTCACCGGAGGGGTTGTTGCCACGTTGGCAGTCAGGTCATAGATGCGCATTACATTTTAGGGTGCATATCTTTTTCCCCAACGTACCTCAAGACTTAATGCACAGGGCACTACCGACCTTGGCTTTACTACTGCTCTTAGTGATACCACTACCTACAAGTTCGCTACCTATAACTCATACGGCTGATGTAAAAAATACGAGGTTCTATCCAGGAAGAGGTGCGATGAGGGATGGAGGCCTTTTAATGTATTTTCCTAAGGAACTAGACGGGGCAGTGGTAAGGACTCCCTTAGTCCTGAAGTATGGAGGAAAGACGTATTTGGTGGCTATAACATCTAACGGGGTGATTTACTATCTAGATGAAGACGGTACCCTCTATAGGCAGGTTACTGGATGTAAAGGAAGGGTAGTGAAAGCTGTACATGCAGACATGCAGAGAAGTAGTAAGATATTACTAGCGACCTGCTGGCTCCCTTCTCAGAACAAGATGTCTGCCCTCTACATATGGGCCAATGGTCATCTAGAATGGTCCTCTCCCTCTAAGGATAGCTATATGGGATCAGAACAACCATATCCCTTTGCTGGTGATGTAGATGGGGATGGTAACGATGAACTCCTCTGGTATGTAGATAGACATGTATGGTTCCTAGATAACCCTTACGGAGACCCTCAACTATTCCTGATAAGCAAGGATGTGAAAGGGTTTGGCTTAGGGGATGTGGATGGGGATGGATCGGAGGAGGTAGTGGTTACAACTAATTCCGGAACCTTGACTTGGGATCCCAGCGATGGATTTCATGACTTCTCTAGCTTCTCGTGCTCTTCGGAGCCCGTCCTCTCTGACTTGGATGGAGATGGCATCGACGAGATCTCATGTCTGAAGGGAGAGAGCCTTATCTCATTTGATTCAGATAAGATACTGCTTACAGTGGGGAATGTTGCCGCCCCCCCAGCTTCAGCCGACCTCAACGGAGATGGTAAGGCCGATCTGGTCTATATGTTGAAGAACGGGGAGGTTGAAGCTAGATCCTTAAGTGGCGTGCTATGGAGGTATAAGGCTGGACAGGGAGCAAATCCCCTCAATTCCCCAGCTATTGGCGACATAGATGGAGACATGAGGCCCGAGGTAATCGTAGCGATAGGCAGCTCAGTAGAAGTTATTTCGAACACAGGTAACTTGGAATGGGATGTAGATCTGAAGAAACCATCGGCTGCTATATCTCAGAAGGTGGGAGATACTACTTGGATAAAAGAGGTTACAATCCCACTTGTAGCAACATCCCCTCCCTCTTTAGGTGACTATGATGGTGATGGCCTACTAGAGATCCTAGTGGGACTTGGGGCTACAGGCTATCCTGGAAGAATGGCTGTAATAGACGACATCTCTGGCTTAGGGGAGCCCCCAATCATTGAGGTCCTGAGCCCGGAGAACTACACTACGGTGGGTGCTGAGTTTGACCTAGAATTCAGCGTCTCTGACGATACGACCTCTGTCCTTCATGTTAAGGTGTACAGGTACTTGGAGGACTGGGTCGAGACTTGGTCGGGGGTAATGGAATCAGGGGAGG
>JAOZGJ010000101.1 GCA_027491785.1 Thermoproteota archaeon
TCGTTGCAGTGAAAAATTTGAGCTTTAAAGTGAGGGAAGGGATTATATTTGGGCTACTTGGCCCAAACGGTGCCGGTAAGACAACCACCTTAAGGATGATCTATGGAGCGCTCAGGCCCACATCTGGGACAGCTAAGGTACTAGGTATAAACGTAGTTAAGGAACCTCTGAAGGCCAAGAAGTTGATGGGAATACTTCCTGAGGATACTGGCATCTATCCAAGGTTAACTGCGGAAGAGAACCTAATATACTTTGGAAAGTTAAGGGGAATGAAGGAGGATGTCTTAAGGAAGAGAATAGAGGAGCTCCTAGATATTCTTAAATTGAAGGAGAAGCGTTATGTTATAGCAGACAAGCTATCAAGGGGTCAAAAGCAGAAGGTCGCTTTTGCTAGGGCAATATTGGATGAGCCTCCCGTCTTGCTCTTAGACGAGCCAACCTTAGGGGTAGATGTCATGAGCGCTAGGGAAATCAGAAGGCTGATAAAGGAATATGCTTCCTCAGGAAAAACGGTAGTGCTCTCCACTCATAACATGTGGGAGGTAGAGAAGCTATGCGAGAAGATAGGGATAATCAGTAACGGACAACTTAGATATCTGGGAAGTAAGGACGAATTGGAAAAAATCTCAGGAGAGAAGGAATTCGAAGACGTATTCGTCAGGCTTGTGAGGGGGGAGGTTATTGAAGCTGTTTAAGTTTAAGGTTAAGGATAAGGGGTCTTCAGGTATAGTTAAATTATCTAGAGGATTCGGACAGGCAGGTTATTCTCTTCCAGACAAGCCTTGGCTGATAGTAGCTTGGAAGGAACTTCTAGAGTCATTTAGGGACAAGAGGACCATGATAAATGTAGTACTCTTGCCTATGATAATAATGCCCATAGTAATAGCCCTTCCAATGATGATGCTGAGTCCTAAAACGGTTCCTCCCAAGATAATCGTAGTTGTGGAAGATAAAGGAGCGATGGATCTAGCAAGAAGCATAAGAGAGCTGTATAATGAATCTAGAGCCTATGTTACAATAACAACAAGCGAGGGTAACTATGTCAGTCTTATTCTAAATGGGGGAGCAGATCTAATCGTTGAAATACCTCCCGGTTTTTCACGTAACATCTCACTGGGGAGAAGCGGTTATATAGTCTATTATTACGATCCCTATGGTGCGAGATCTTCCGTTGCCATGGATATGGTACAGGGTATAATAGGAGAATACTCTGAGAAGATTCTCAGAGAGAGATTGGCAGCGATTAACCTGAGTGAGCAGTATATAAGGCCTATAGCTACGATTGCTAAGCAAGTTACCTCTACTGGCAAGGTAGCCACGACAGGCGAGGTAATGACTGCTATGATACTCCCTATGATGGTGGGTCTAATAGCCATTACCGGCGCGGGTACTTTCGCTATAGACATGATAGCGGGAGAAAGAGAGAGAAAGACTATAGAAGCTTTATTTACCTCTCCAGTTAGCAGAGGAGAGATATTATTAGGGAAATTCGGTGCCTTAACAATTTTATCTATCATAAGCGGTGTATCGACCCTCCTTTCAGCGTTAATAGGGATAGGTTTAGCGGTGACATCTCTAACGGAGGCGACAGCGACAGCAGTAACACAGCCTCAGATATCTCAATTTATAGAAGCTTCTAATCTTCCTTACATAACAGCTGGTATACTGATTACAGTTGCCCTAGGTGGCTTGACAGGTAATGCCATAATGGTTATAGCAGCCTCCTTTGCTAAGACATTTAAAGAAGCCCAACAATATGTTGGATTCCTGACTTTTGTTCTAATACTTCCTATGATAGCGATACCCTATGCTCCGCAAGGCCTCTATTTCATCCTTAGAGTACTACCTATATCGAGCCTAGCGATGTTTGCGAGGGATATAATCGTTAATCCTGGGGATGTAATGCCTATAGTAACATCACTCGCTTCATCTGTAATCTACTTAGTTGTATTTCTATGGTTGAGTTCGAAAATGTTCGGAAGAGAGTCTGTGATATATGGTTGAGCTATTGTTTAAGTTTTTCAATTACCTTACCCTAACCTTTGCGGTGTTCTAGGTGAAGGTCGTTATTGTTGGGTTTGGGTTAGGCGGCTTAGGTTCAGCGAGGCATATAGCTGAACAAGTTCCAGATGCTAAGATCACCGTAGTAGGGGATGAGAAGCCTTACGTTAGGCATAAGCTAAGGTTAGTAACTCAAGGCATGGATTTATGGGTTAATACAAGGCACATAGAGTCCAAAGGAGTCGAGATTCTATTAGATAAGGTAACAAAGGTAAGGAGAGCACAGAAGGAGATCGTGCTATCAAATGGACAAACCATTCAATATGATTATCTAGTGTTGACAACTGGCTCTAACCCAACGATCCCTTCCAAATTGAAGGGAGGGGACAAATGTGCTGTATTTAGGAGGCTTGAGGATGTACATAGATTGATAGATGAGAGACCAAACGAGGTCGCCATAATAGGCGCTAGCTTCGTCGCACTTCATGTGGCTGATGCATCAAGAGCAATAGGGGCCAAGCCCAAGGTTATAGTTAGATCTAGGCTGATAAGAAGGAGCCTTGAGCCTGAACTCTCTGCCAAACTAGAAGAGTTCTTGGCTGAGAAGGGAGTAGAATTCGTTCATGGTAAACCAAAGGAAGTTCATGATGGTAAGGTGGAGCTAGAGGATGGAAGTGATGTGGCTTCTGAAATGACATTCATGGCAACGGGAGTTTCTCCCGAGATCACCCTAGCAAAGGAGGCAGGACTTGAATTGATGGATGGGTGGGTAATAAAGACAGATAGGCAAGGAAGGACATCTGATCCCAATATCTTTGCGGTAGGAGATAATGCTACAGTGATGGATATACTGACAAATAAGCCTATTTACATGGGAATCGGCACGGCCGCGAGTATAATGTCCCTAAACGTGGCTAAGGCACTAACAGGATTCAAGGCATCCTATAGAGTTCCTAGGTATCAGAGGGATGTCTTCTTCGGTGGCATTCATATGACATCAATAGGCTTAACTAGTATAGAAGCGGCTAAAGAAGGATTTGAAGTTGATAGGATGTACCTAAGCGGGGATGGATGGGGAGATCACGCCTATATAGTTTACGATAAGAAAACGAAGAAGATTATAGGTTTCAGTTCAATATCAAAGCAGGATGTCGGTTGGAAGAGCATCGACGTTTTAATGGCTATGATTAGAAAATGGCCCCTGACAAAACTTGGATTTAATATATGAAGTGGAAAGCCGTTAAACAGATACCTTTTTCATTCTAATATTCTAATCTATCGATTGCGATCTTCGTTTCCATAACCTTTTTGGCCGCTATTATCATGAAATAAGCACCCTTCATTGTTTCATCCCTCAGTTCCATTTCCTTAACCTGACTTATGGTGAACCATCCCCAATCATCATGCTCCTCCGGCCTTATGACGGGTTCCGCCCTGTCTATTATCGTCGTGTAAAGGGGGATTATGAATTCTACCTTCATCTCAGGATACAGTATTCCGAAAGTATCGACTGGTTTTATATCAAATGGACTCAGTTTAAAGCCTGTTTCCTCCTTCAATTCCCTTAGAGCGCCTCTTCTAGGAGATTCTCCGTACCTCAAACTTCCACCTGGGATCTCCCACCTTCCGCCATTCCTCTTGCTCCTTGCCCTCTTCAAGAGGAGAACCATCCCACTTTTGTCAAAGACCACTACACAAGGTACAACATGCATCTTCGTCTTCTTCAAGATTTTTCACCGCTAGAAGCGAGGAGCGACTTTTTCTTCTGTTTAGGGGCCTTAGCGAATATCGAAACTATAACCATCTGAGTACTGCACAGAGGACACTTATCCTGAGCGATCTTACCGACATAGTCGCCTTCTTTAAATGGCCTTAACATTTTTCTTCCACATTTAGGGCAATGTAATTCTGTTAATACTTCCTGTTTCTCTTCTTGGAAAGCCAGCCTAGCCTTTGCCATATCATATGCCACTTTAGCGGCAATACCAATACCAGCGATTCCCATTAGAATATTGAGGAGGGCATCGTTCATTTTGTTAGATTCGAGGGATTGCATCCCTAAATAGAAGAATAGGAGAGAGATTAGCACTATACCTATCATAGACGCTGCCCAGAAAGCATAAAATCCAAAGGAAATCTTTTTCTTCTCTTCAGGCATTGGAGACACCCTCTAAAATATTTCCAACCCCCACTGTATTCCCTATACCAGCGATAAGCACAAAATCCCCTGGGAGAGTCTTAGATTCTATTGCCATTTCTATTCTCTTCAGCACCTCATCCACGGACTTGGCGATTTCCTCTCTCATTACAGTTATAGCATCCAGTGGATCTTCCTTTATAGCTATAGCATAGAGGGGTATGTTATACTTTGTAGCCACCTCCTCTATCCTGTATTTCTCAGGACCTGGATCTCCTATAGCTGCACCTATCCCCTCGACGACTTCCGCTGTAGGCTCTCCCTCAAGCTTTGCAGCCGCATCTATCATTATTATTAGGGATACGTTCCCATTTCTTCCTTCAACTATCCTCTCTATGGCAACACCTGGTCTTCCTACCTCCGACCCCGGTCCCTTTGCCTTTATGACGAAAACCCTCCTACCCTTAATCTCTACCTCAGCCCCGACTATCTTCTCAGCTACTTCCTCTGGATTAGCGTGATTCATAAGCTTAAGAGCAACCATGGGGCCTATACTATCACCTATCGGTATCCCTTTTCTGAATGCTTCTCCAGCCTTCCAGTAAGCCTTAGCAGTCCTAAGTATTTCAGGTAGTAGCATTTGTATCTGAGCGATATAAATGAGGTTCTGGGTCTTCCTACCGAGTATGAAATAATGCCTGACTATCCTGTAGATCATATCTAAGGCTAGGACACCAGCTAATTGATCCCTTAGATTGGATCTCTTCCAATCATCCGCATTTGGGGCTACTTCTTTCATAAAGTTGTTTAAATGCTCTCTAGAGTTCTCAATTAGGTGCTCTAATCTCTTCACCGCGCCAAAGGGATCTAGGGTAACGGGTTCTATAATGAAGAACCCTTTTATCCTCTGGAAAAGAGATCTCACTTCTTCCTCAGATTTTCCATATTTAGAGGCTTCTTCCACGAATTTAGTAGTAGCATCATTCATGTACTCCTCCAGCTTAGATAGAGCTTTCCTTATCTCGTTAATCCAAAGCTGGGCTTGCAGCTTACTTGCATAAAATTGCATCACGGTTATAACCACTAGGAAAAGTATCCATGAAAGCCAATCGCTCTGACCAGTTTGCATGAGCCTCAGGATTGGTTCCTGACTCAATATTTCTCCCTCCTCACGAGACCAATTCCATGATACCTCGTTTTAAAACTTCCCGATCAAATCCTTGCCCTTCCTCTCATATCCCTTAACTCTCTCTAGAAGCGCAACGTACATCATAGGAAGTAAAGCAGTTATTTCGCCGGGTATGAATGTTCTCTTAGCTTTCTTTGAAACTTTACCCCAACTGATTGCTTCCCTCTCCCTAGCTCCGCTGAGGCTTCCGTCCCATTCCACAGCAGTAGATATGTAAATTACGTAATCAAGCCCCTCCTTAAATTGATTCCACCATATTGTATGGTGCTTCGATATACCGCCTCCCAAGATTAGAGCACCACTCTTTTTCATGGCGAAGGATATATTGGCGAGTTTTAACATGTCTCTGATTAGATCTAAGTAGAAATCCTTCTCCTGAGAAATTAGGCTCAAAGCTGTTCCAAAGGATGAGTCTAGAATTCCCGGGGAGAAAATGGATATGTGGGATTCATGTGCTGCTTTAAGCAAGGAATCTTCACATAGCTGTCCTCCTAGGAAGTGAAGCAATTCGCTTGGAGAGAACCTCTCACCGAGGTTATCTATAGCCTTAGGTAACTCTTCTCTTACGAATTTCTCTATAACAGGCCCATAGTTACTAAATGGTATGAATATGTTACCGAGCCTGTGGATTCCACGGTCATATAATTCTTCATCATTCGCATCGAACGTACCATGGTAATAGTTTGCAAAGCACCTAGCTATGTCATGATCTATTGCCCCACCAGTAGTTATCACGATATCGAAGAATTTTCTCTTAAGCATATCTATTAGTAATCCTCTTACACCAGTTGAAACTATATCGGCGGGGAAGGAGAGAAAATTCACGGAATCTTCGTCTTTCAGCATTTCCTCTAGAATATCTACGCCTTCAGCGATAAATCTAGCTGTGAACCCTCCTGATCTCCCCATTTCATTGATTAAATCGGATATAGTCATTCCTGGATAGGGCCTCATGTCCTTAACAACCAACTCCATTTTTATCAGGTAAGGATTCACGGGCACTAATATAAGGGGATATCATTGGCGGAGGAAAGGGTTGTAAAGGCCTTAAGTGAGTATCTAACGGTTCATGGGAGGAGGATTCTATCTAATGTAGGAGATCAGAGGGAAGTTAGAATAGAGATCAAAGCTCTCTTCAGATACTATGAGAAAGAGAACAAAGAAGATAGAATTACATACCACCTAAATGGATTTAGGTGGAGAGGATGTAGAGCCGAAGGGAATTATATAGTTGTCCCTGTACACGTCATAGAGGAATTCGCTAAGGGGGGAGGAAAATAGGAAAAGGGAAGAGGAAAAGGGAAGACTACTTAGTGGCCTTTGATATGGATGGAACGCTTATTCCCATGGATAGCTCTTGGTCATTCATTCACCGTATACTCGGGACTGTTAATGCTGCTTCAATCTATAGGAGGATGTATGAGGAGGGAAAGATAAGTTACAGGAAGTGGGCTGAACTTGATGTCTCTACGTGGAGAGATAAGGACTTCACCTTGGTCCTTAGTAAGGTAGAAGATCTGAACCTAATGGAGCATGCGAGGGAGTCCATATCGATTCTCAGGGAAAATGGATTTATAGTCGGCTTGATAAGCTCCGGCTTAGATATAGTGGCTAGGAAGGTGTGTAAAGAGCTAGATATGGATTTCTGTAGGTCAGCTACATTGAAGATAGTAAACGGCAAAGTCGTTGGTATAGATAAGGAATTAGCTCCAGAGTTGAAGGGATATGTGCTTAGATCCATAGCTAGGGATTATGGTATTTCCCTAAGTAGAACGGCATTCGTAGGTGACGGAGATAGCGATCTATCCATTTTTCAGATGGATATAGGATTGAAGATAGCCTTTAGAGCGAGATCGGAACAGATCGTTAGGTTAGCTGACTATTCAGTGAAAGATCTACTTGAAGCCGCAAAGATACTCCTGATATGGAAAGGTTCGAATTGAGTGGAAGTAAATCATTTACTTTATATCCCTCTATCGGAGCTACTATAGGATGAATTGGAAGGTATTCACGCTGGATGATGAGAAAACAAAATTGCTGGGCCAAGAGATATCCAATGAATTAGGTCAGAAGATAATAGAACTGCTTAAGTACCCCAAGAGTCCGAACGACTTAGCTAAGGAATTAAATCAGCCTCTAACTACTGTAATATTCCATATAGAAAAGCTAGTTAATGCTGGGATTGCGAAGCCTATAGGAAAGATGGCAGGCAGGAGGGGGAGGAAAACGCTCTATACCTTAGTTTCTCCAGCCTTCCTAATCTTGCCTGTGAGGAAGGATGAGAGGGAATCCTTAATGAGGAACATTATGGAGCGTATGGCTCCTCCTAAGGAAATAATAGCGAGAAGTTTGATAATAGGATTGCTTGTAGCTATCTTCATTGTTGGTATGCCTTGGTATCTCTTGGGATACAACGCACCTCAAGCCTTCAAGGCAAAAGTTGCAGCGACCACTACCAAGGCCAAGCCTGTACCCCTAACTGAAACCATACCTACCGCCACGACATGGACAGGGGAGAAAGGAGGAACTAAGCAACCAGATTTGACCGCTACTTCATCTAAGACAAATCAAGATCTCATGATAATGCTGATCTTTGGAGTAGCTGCCTCTCTCTTAGCTGCGCTGATCACCGCATTATGGATTCTCCATCGAGAGGGTCACCTTTACAGTGAACATAGCCCTTGAACCTCCTGACATAGTTCGGGCAGCCCATACATATTAGGAAGCTGACCCTCTTCTCTAGTACCGGGCAATCGACAGCGTCTTTAGAGAACTTAGATATTACCTTATTTCCATATAAATTTTTTAATTTTTCCTTATATTCCTTGGAAACCCTAATGGCTCTTTGCAACTTCACGACCGGTAGCTCATATTTATGATCGGACATCAGAAGGGCACCTCTCCGCTAGATTATTATGGCTCACCCATTAGAAGTAATATGCTTTACCTTCTCTTTGATTTTTGGAGAACTATAGTAGATCCTCCAGATCTAGATTATTACTATAGATACAGAGTTGATAAGCTACTCGAGGTAAGTGGAAAGAGCGACAACTCTTCCGTGGATGAACTGCTACCTATATATAAAAGGATATTGGATCTCTTTGATTCCAAAAGGAAAGCCAGTAGTATAGAAATTCCAGCTAGATTAGAGGTCTTAACTTTTCTCAGTCATATAGGAATTGAAAGGCTTAGAGAAGAGCACATGAAGGCCTATGCTGCCCCTATGGTGGACCTGACAACGCTTAAACCTGGAGCCAAGCAAGTCCTCGAATACCTTTCCAAGCGGGATTTCAATATGGCAATAGTTTCTAACACACCTTACCACGATATGGTGGTAGAGAAGTTAAGAAAGGAAGGCGTGCTCCAATTCTTCGACTCCGTCATATCTTCGCACAGAGTGGGGGTTAGGAAACCTCGGCAATTGATATTCGAATATGCATTAGAATCAATAGGAGGTAGCGTTAACAAGGCTGTTATGATAGGAGATTCACCCTACGAGGATATAATGGGCGCTAAGCGTTTAGGCATCAGAACCATATGGATGTTCAGAGAAGGATTTGATGTACCTCCATCAGATGGTATGATTAAGAGCTTGAGGGAATTACCTAGGATATTAGGGTGATCTCTTGAGGAGGAGGCTACTGGATCTATTGGCCTGTCCGTCCTGCCATCACTTTCCTCTAAAGCTGGTGGTAGAAACTGAAGAAGAAGTGGAAGGTCTACCTTCTATACCCGAGAAACCTTTATGCGAGAAATGGTGCGCTTACGCTGAGTCCAAGCCGAAAGATCCTGCTCTCTGCTTTGAATGCATGAAGAAAGACATAATATCAGGTAAGTTAATCTGCGAGAATTGCGGAGCAGAGTACATGATAGAGGCAGGAGTTCCGAGAATGCTGAAACCAGGCGTTGACAAATCGTAATAACTACTCGCTCAATATCAGGGCGGTGGGAAGGTGCCTAAGATAGTTATAGTTAAGGGGGATATTACCGAGATGGAGGTGGATGCTATAGTTAACCCGGCAAATACCCACCTCTTGATGGGAGGTGGGGTAGCTGGAGCTATAAGGAGGAAAGGTGGTGAGGACATACAGAGAGAGGCCCTTAGAAAGTCGCCTATCAATATAGGAGAAGCAGTAGAGACGACAGCTGGGAATCTCAAGGCTAAATATGTGATACACGCTCCAACTGTTAGATCTCCTGGAGGCAGGAGCAATCCCGAGTTTGTGAGAAAGGCTGTAAGAGCGGCAATAAGGAAGGCCGAGGAATTGGGACTTAGGAGTATAGCCTTCCCGGCCATGGGGGCTGGTATAGGCGGCGTACCTGTAGATATAGCAGTTAAAATAACTTTAGAGGAAGCATTAATGTCCAATCTCGATAAAGTCATACTGGTAGCTTGGAGCGATGAGGATTTCAGGATATTCCGGCATGTGACCTCCAAGATAGGTGTAAGAGCTTATATAGAGAAATAGGTTTCTCTTGAGCCATGCATCGAGATATGAGATAAAAATTAATATAGGGAGCTACTATCTACCTAGATGGCGGGGCGTAGCTCAGCCTGGCAGAGCGGCCGGCTGTAGAGGGCGCCGGGTGGCGCTCCGTCAGCGGCCCGTTCTCACAGATACCGGCAGGCCGGGGGTTCAAGTCCCCCCGCCCCGACCACTATATACCCTCTTCAATATGTAACTCCCGAGTAATGTCCTCTCCAAGTCTCTAGCTAGAATCTCATTGGATGCCTCCTCTAATGTCCTAAGATCCATGAGCTTGACCACCCTATATACTAGCCTCCTCAGGGAGTCGTGCTCATCGCATATATGAAACAGGTCCTCATCAGCGAGCATGATCCCCCTTTGAATGAGCGAGTAAACTGCTATTTTTAGTCTATCATCGAATATTAGCTCAGAAATTTCTGAATATCTATCTTTCAATTCAGAGAAAGCGTTAGATATATCATCATCCGTTGGATTTCCTCCCTCCTTCAACTTACTCAGTACTTCCTCAAGCTTACCTCTTTGATGCATCACTAAAATTGCATAAGTAAGAGGTAAAATATATCTAGTCTAGTAAGCTAATCCTAACTAGGGATGAAGAGCGGTCGGCTTCCTTAACTTGAGCATCAGCGATGATGACGTGGTCCTCCCCCGACCCAACCTTATCTTCCTCAATCCTTATAGTAATCTGCATCCCTAAGATTCTCAATGAACCTGAAAGTTCTTACCTTACTCTTCCTCTCATTGCTTATCGCTATATCTTCCTTAGTCTACTGGCGTCCCAGCATCATAGAATATGAATGGTTTTTGATCTTGGTTATATGGGTTATCTTTGTAATTTTCATTCTATCTAAATGGGTTGCCGAGAAACAGAACTTATACGTTGCTAGGAAAACTATTCATATATTAGCTGGGGGCTTGGTAGCTTTTCTCTCCCCTTACATATTCAAATCACCAGCAATCCCATTGATCGGAGGCGTAGGTATGCTTGCCTTGACCCTACTTCCCCGGCTCAAGGGAGAGAGGATGGATTGGTTTCAGGTGGAGGAGAACTTGGGGGAGGTATGGTTTTGCATAACCTGGACTGTAGTGATAGTGGGACTATGGTATATCGATTTGAGGGCCGGGATAGCTGCTGCCCTCTTCATGTCGGTTGGCGATGGCATTACGGGGATAGTTAGGAACAAGGTATATAGGAGATGGACTAAAGGCTTGGCAGGAAGCATCGCCATGCTCTTAGTAACCCTCCTTATAGGGTGGTATTATAAGGGAATCTCTGGTATAATAGGAGCGTTAGCAGCGACTTTGGTGGAGAAATGGCCCAAGATAGACGACAATATAACAGTTCCCTTGATATCAGCAATGATCATGGTTCTAATACCGGGTGGTTGAATTGAGAATCAATGAGATATTGAGGAAGCTCATACATATAGCGTTCTCTTCCGTTTTACTGATTCCTCTCTTTTTCTCTTCTATAATAGATCCAGCGATAACGTATGCTGCCGCCCTCGCTTTAGGAGGATGGATCTATTCCATGCAGGTTAAGGGTCCCCCTCAATGGCTCAAGGCTAGTATGCAGATCCCTCAGCCAAGGGGTATGGAGGTAGTTCTAGACTCATTCAATCATCTCGTCCATCTGGTTGAGAGAGACTATGAAAGGAGAGCTGGATGGCTAGGCGCTTTATCCGGATTAATAGGTGTAACCTCGACGTATTTTCTGTTTGGATTACTGGCTTTTTATGGGATACTAGCTCTAATTCTAACTGACGGCATTTCCTCCATAGTTGGAATACTCTTAGGTAAGGTTAGGATCCCTTTATCAGATGGAACAGTTGAAGGAACCCTTGCAGGCTTCCTCTCCTACTGCGGAGTCCTTGTATACCTGACGGGCAGTCTCCAGTTGGCCATCTTGATAGCTACTACATCGTCTATAGCAGAGCTCTACGGTGGAGAGGATAACATATCTGTTCCGATAGTCTCTACACTAGTCGCCTTTCTCCTAGGCGCCCCTGTTCTCCTTTCGTAGAGCGGCTAGCAACTAGCATATCTAGGGATTTATGATCGGTTGGGCCTAAATATCCTAACATATCTTTATGTAATTTAAGCGAGGACATAGGCCGAAAGGTGCATGACATGATACCTATAGCTAGGCCCTGCTTAGGTGAGGATGAGATAAGAGAGGTAAGGAGAGTACTAGAGTCAGGCATGATTGCCCAAGGCGAATTAGTAAGGAAATTCGAGGAAGAATTTGCCTCCTATGTGGGAAGCAAGTATGCTATAGCGGTATCTAGTGGAACTGCAGCCCTTCACGTTGCCCTAATATCTTTAGGTGTAGGTCCTAGAGACGAAGTTGCAGTCCCAAGCTATACCTTCTATTCCACGGCATCATCGGTGATCCTATCTGGAGCTAGACCTGTTTTCATTGATGTTGATATTAGAACAGGCACGATGGATCCAAGGGATTTAGCTAGTAAGATTAATGAAAGGGTGAGGGCGGTAATTCCTGTGCACATACATGGTCATCCAGCAGATCTAGATTCCATTAGAGAGGTAATAGGAGAGAAGGAGATATATGTACTAGAGGACTCCGCTCAGGCTCATGGCGCTCTCTATAAGGGATCTAAGGTGGGGAGTCTAGGAGAAGCTGGAGCTTTCAGCTTTTACCCAACGAAGAACATGACCACTGGGGAAGGAGGAATAATAACTACTGATGATGAATATGTATACGAGCGAGCGAGAGCTATAAGGGATCAGGGACAGGTCTCAAAGTACGAGCATTACTACATAGGGTTCAATTATAGAATGACCGAGATAAATGCCGCTATAGGGATCGTGCAACTGAGAAAGCTGGATAAATTCAATGCCAGAAGGAAAGAAATTGCTTCCATATACACGCAGGAGCTCTCTGGACTGGTTGATACGCCCTTCGTAGCCGAATGGGCCGATCCCGTATGGCACCTCTATCCTGTGAGGGTAAGGGAGAAGAGGGATGAGGCGGTAAATAGACTTAGAGAGCTTGGTATTTTAGCTAGACCTGCATACCCGATGCCTCTTCAAAAGCAACCCGTGATGTCTAAACTAGCAAATAGGGAGTACAATTACCTCCACGTACTCTTCGAGGGATTAGATTATTCAGAAATCGAGACACCTAATGCCGAGAAACTGACAAAGGAGCTGTTATACCTCCCTATATATTCATGTATGAAAGATGAGGAAGTGGAGGAGGTAGTGGAGAAGGCGAGGAATGTGTTTAAGTCCCTTTAACTGCCTCAATAAATGAGAGGTATACCGGGCTTGGATTTCCTGGCCTAGATTTGAACTCTGGATGAAATTGAACCCCGACAAAGTAGGGATGGCCTTCCACCTCGAAAGCATTGATAATCCTACCGGTAACGTCAATTGCTGCTATTTTATATCCTCTCTCAGACATTCTCTCCGCATATTCCCTGATTATATGATATCGATGCCTGAATCTCTCAACAACTCTCTCCCTGCCGTAAGCCTTGCGAAGAGTCCCTTCTAGAAGTAGAACCTCATGTCCTCCAAGTCTCATGGTCCCTCCTATCTCATCTACTTGTTTCTGTTCAGGTAGAAGGTCAACAACGGGCCAAGGGGTGGTTGGATCTATCTCCGTTGAGTTTGCCCTAGCCCATCCCATGAACTCCCTTGCAAATGCGACTGTAGCTAGTTGAGCGCCGAAACATATACCTAGGAAAGGTTTCTTCTGCTTTAATGCCCACGTGGCTGCAGATATCATCCCTTCTGTTCCTCTGGAACCAAAACCAGGTGTTAGTAAGATTCCATCAGATTCTTTAAGCTTATCCCATCCATTTCCCTTCTCTAAACCTTCTGAATCTACAGGAACTATCTGAGGCCTTATTCCTGCTTCAGCTCCGGCATGTTTTATGGCTTCAACTATGGATATATAGACATCAGACATCCTCCAATATTTTCCTACCATTGCTATTTTTCTCGGTTTTCCTTCTCTAAACCTTCTTACTATCCCTTCCCATCCACTCATATCTGGTTTTCCCTTCAACCCAAGTTTTCTCTCGATTTTACTTCCTAAACCTTCTCTTTCAAGGTATAATGGAAGACCATACACGATGTCTAGATCTGGATCCTCGAAAACAGCATCATATGGAACGCTTGCATATAAGGCGAGTTTTTTCTTCACCTTCTCGGGTAGAGGAGATGATGTTCTGGCTATAACGAAATCAGGTGGTAATCCAGCTGCTAGAACTTCTCTAAAGAATAGTTGTGCAGGCTTGGTCTTAAACTCACCAAGGGTCTCTACGAAGGGAACATAGGTCACATGGATATGTACTGAGTTACCTGCTCCGACCTCTAACCTCATCTGTCTCAATGCTTCCACGAAGGCCATAGCCTCGTAATCACCAACAGTCCCTCCAAGCTCTACTATCATTATATCTGGATTTTCCCTCTCAGCTACAAGATATACCCTTTTCTTTATCTCTTCTGTGACGTGAGGGATTAGCCTTATCGTCTGCCCTAGATAGACGCCCTTTCTCTCGCCTAGTATGACACTAAGCATTATCTGACCGCTAGTTATGTTGTTAGAGGGATGCATGTTTATGCCCAGAAATCTCTCATAA
Organism: Thermoproteota archaeon; assembly: GCA_027491785.1. Lineage (GTDB taxonomy): Archaea > Korarchaeota > Korarchaeia > Korarchaeales > Korarchaeaceae > Korarchaeum. Next base: position 14,431 of record JAOZGJ010000101.1, read on the forward strand.
TGGCCGAAATCTTCATCTATCTCAGCTATATTAAATTCCACACCCTTACCTGGACGAAAATGCCATACTTCCTCTGTTACAAAGACTTCACCATGCTCAACCGGGTTAAGCGTACCTGGATCTGGATTTAGGTAAGGATCTATCTTTATCATTGAAATGGAGAATCCTCTCGATTGCATCAGTTTCCCAATGGAGGCCGCTATTACCCCCTTACCTAAACCACTAATTACTCCGCCTGTAACCAGAATTAACTTAAAGCTCACGTATTAGCTCTTAGAGTAGGTCACATAAAAACTTGAGAACCACGGTGCCTACTGCGTATAATTACAGATTTTCACACTCAATCCGTTTTTCCTTCAATAAAAAAGGAAATCATGGAAAACTCTTTGGCTGAACCGGAGGATTAAATACATTAGCTGAAACTGAATAAGAGATCGTTCTTGCTATTCCCTCATATCTGATAACATCCTTCCCATCGGAGGATTTCCATAGAGATAGGAAGTAACCCGGTATACCGTCTGATGTGATACATATTTCTATATATGCTAATCCCATTTTTTCACTTCCATGCACCATCATTTTCTCCTGCTTCTTTACGTAGTAACAGTAACAGGTTTTACCGGCATACTTCCTAGTACCGTTGTAAACGGGGCTTTTGAAGCCCTTGCCTTCTTTAACAGGATCGTTCACTTGAGGCTTATTTTCTCCCTGAGATGATGGGTACTGTCCCTCTTTGACCTTAAAACACTGCCAGTTTTGCTGAGCTTGCTTAAAGCAAATTATATAGCTGCTAGTGCCGTTCCTTATACTTATATATCGACCTTGAGGTGTGCTCAGATCGAATCTATTCCTCGTTCCCTTGACGTACATGCTCGCAGTTCCCTCCTTCTTTAAGTTCTCATATAGATCATAAGTAACGGAAAACTCACCTTTCTTGAGGAATAGAGAGCTAAAGTTTGGGCCTTTCTCTGCACCAGTCTTCGTTTGAGTATTACCTCCGCCAGTTGATACTGCTGTAGTTGATGTACCTCCATGTCCGCTGCTGGATGTCACTGTCCCGAGCAGAGATGGAGCTACTCCTTTTGAAATTGCCATATACGCAGAACCGAGCACTATAACTACTATTATTACCACTCCAATGACTACGAGGCTATCTCTATTCATTGATAGAATCACCCTAATCAGCATAATAAGGATTTGTGATCGAAAGTCGAGGTTTTATCTATTGTTAGGTGAAGTTAAAAGGAAGATGAGAATAAGAAAAAATTATGGAGTTATCATGGGTTTGGTTATGTATTTAACGTCAATAGTGGTCACTTTAGCGGCAAATAGAGCCCATCCAAAGGCTATTGTAAAGATACCGAAGTAGAAACCTGCAAGGTTATAATCATGATTGAGATGTGCTTGTACTCCTAAGGCAAACGATATGATCTCTACTACCAGCATAAGGAGAAATATATACCTCCCCCACTCTAAGGCTAGAGGGTAGTGCCTAACTCTTTTAGCGGGAGGTCTTCTATTTGGTGGGACTGGCTTGGATGTATACCTAGCAGCTGGTATCCCAGTGACTATTGCCACGACGGCTCCCACAACTAAAGCATTGATCAAGGGGATCTGCTGTCCTGGTGTGATCATTCCATATATAGTAAAAACAATAAACTCTCCTACCATTATAGCCCCATAGACTGTTGCTATTCTCCTGTTCCTTGGATGTCTACTATAAACAGGATCTATCCAAGGCATAAGGACGAATATAAGCAGTAGTATACCTGGCACGATCAATCCAGCAAATACCGGGTCTACTCCTGTCTTTATGCCTGCATATACGGCCATCAAGTACCACTCGGGCTGACCAACGGGGAGCTGTTTTGTTGGAAGGAACTTCTTACCTAATTCAGGTGGAAAAACTGCTGCTGTTACTATTAATGCTCCTAGAACCACGAAAATAGCCGAAATCTCTGTGAGGATATGGTTCGGGAAGAAGGGTACAGCAGGCTCGGGTTCTGAGCCATCATATGGTGGGGATACGTGATGCTCATGAATCGAGAGGAAGTGAAGTAAAACCAAGATAAATATTAAGCCGCCTAACATGACGTGATAGGCCAGATAACGACCGACTATCTCGTCGTATGTACCTGTCCCATATATTAAAACAGCCAGAGGCTTACCACCAGGTATACTCGAGACTAAAGTCCTCCCAATTCTAATAGCCTCTCCTGCAATGTGATCCAACCTTAAGGAATAACCAGTTACTCCAGCCAATATGGCTAACAGACCAGTTAATATCCCAATTATGTAAGTAAGTTCATGAGGGTTCTTATAGCTCCCTAGAAAGTAGACCCTCAGAAAGTGGAGGATAGCTATGAAGATCATTAAGTTCGCACCATAGAAATGCAGGCCCCTTATTATGGATCCGTATGCAACATCGTGGGTTATTCTTACTATACTATCGTAAGCCATGTTAGTTTCTCCGAAGACTGGAATGTAAAACATGAGTAGTAATAAGCCCGTTAACGCCTGTATTATGAACATTAAGGTTGTGAGACCTCCTAAGCTGTAAACTGGATGAAGGGAATGTCTCCATACAATAGAAGTAGTGAATTCTTTCATCCCCAGCTTATCAACAAACCAGTCGACAATCCAAGAGAGGCAGCTCTTTTCCTTCTTCTCCTCTAATTCTTCCATTATTTCCACCCTAATGCATATATATCTCCTTTTTCATCTATTTTGAGCTTTATTTGAGGAAGTGGTTTCTTTGGAGGACCAGCAAGCACATCTCCAGTAATTTCATCAAATTTACCAGCATGGCAGGGACAATATATATCATCATTAGGTTCCAAGTGGACTATGCATCCCAGATGAGTGCATACAGCACTAAAGGCCTTAAATTCCGTACCTGCTTTTTGGGCTAGCTCGGGTCTCAATCTTATCAGTATGGAGGGATGTTGCCCCCTGCTTCCATCGGGATTAATGGGCATGAGGAACTGTAACTGAGAATTTGGTTTTAGGTCTTTCTTATTAGCTATTCTCATGGGTAGCTTCTTTTCTTCTCCTCCGCCAACCTTTCCAACAACTACTCTTTCAGAAGAAAGGAATTCTACTAAAGGAACACCTGCAGCGGCAGCTGCTAGTGCTACTGAAACAACTAATCCTCCCTTTATGAAATCCCTTCTAGTAACATCTACCATTACTCCTCACCCTCTGGGATACCCAAACTCCTAGAGTAACATACGTATATAACGAGTCCTATTATGAACATGGCTGCGAGTCCCGTAAGAACCCATATCTGTGTTATTGGATTAAAAGTACTTTGGAGATAATGTTGAGCACCAGAAATGATTTTGGAAATTAACTCGATCATACAAACGCACCTCTAATCTGAGAGACCTCTTATAAGTCTAACCTAAAAATAAATAAAATTTCCGTCGGATAATTGGTTATATTTATCTACATATTAATTAGCTAGAATTAAATTAATTTTAGTTAATGCGTCTTATGTTAAGAGATATATATGGAAAAGGCCTCAGGAACATTTATCTTATTGACCTTCTCGGGAGAGAAGGTCCCTTAAGAAAGGGAGGTAATTATTTTGGCTGAGGTGATTACCACCGATGTTGTTATTATTGGATCAGGCTTAGCTGGTCTAAGGGCTGCAATAGAAGCTGCTAGAAGAAGTGAAGGAAAGCTAGAGGTCTCTGTTGTCACGAAAGTTCATGCCATGAGGTCGCATTCCGTTGCTTATGCAGGAGGGACAGCAGGTATGCTCTATCCCGATGAGGGGGACAGTTTCGATCTACATGCCTACGATACCATAAAGGGAGCTGCGTGGCTTGCTGATCAGGATGCAGTAGAGCTATTTGTTAGGCTCGCTCCTCAGGAGATATATCAGTTAGATCATTGGGGCATGCCATGGGCCAGAAGGCCTGATGGAAGGATAAATCAGAGGAGGTTTGGAGGACATAGTTTTCCTAGGGCCTGCTTCGCAGCCGATAAGACTGGCTTATATGCCATGCAGACCCTTTACGATACCTCCTTAAAGTACGATAACATAAAGTTCTACCATGAGTTCTTTGTTACATCCCTTCTAATAGAGGACGGCGAATTCAGGGGCATCACAGCTATAGAACTTAGAACAGGAGACTTTTACCTATTTAAAGCCAAGGCCGGTGTTTTAGCTACTGGAGGAGCTGGTAGGTTGTACTCATTCACCACATATTCTCATTCCTCGACTGCTGATGGAATGGCTATGGCCTATAGAGCTGGTTTGCCATTGAAGGACCAGGAGTTCTTCCAGTTTCATCCTACTGGCTTAGTACCATCTGGAATATTGATATCAGAGGCTGTTAGAGGAGAGGGAGGTTATCTGCTGAATAACAAGGGAGAAAGATTCATGAAGAGATATGCGCCAGAAAGGATGGAGCTTGCACCTAGGGATGTGGTTTCTAAGGCTGAGATGACAGAGATACTAGAAGGTAGAGGGTTTGAAGGTCCTGGTGGGTTAGATTATGTTTTACTTGATATGAGACATCTTGGTGAGGACAAAATAAATGAAAGGCTTCCTCACATAAGGGAGACAGCGATCAGATTTGCAGGCGTTGACCCCGTAGAGGAGCCAATGCCGGTGAGACCCGTTGCCCATTACAGCATGGGAGGGGTGCACGCTAACATTTATGGTGCTACTCCTGCTAGAGGGCTCTGGGCTGCAGGAGAGGTAGCTTGCATCAGCTTACATGGAGCTAATAGGCTGGGAACGAACTCCTCCATTGATTGCCTAGTTTACGGCATGTTAACCGGAAGGCAGGCAGCTGAGTATGCCATGAAAAATCATATAAGGGATGTTTCGCCGGAAAAAGTTGCTAATGAGGAGAAGAGGATCTTTGATCGTATCCTTAAGGGCGCTACAGGTGAGAATCCATATCAGATAAGGAGGGAAATGCAGGACACAATGTCCAAACACGTATATGTATTTAGAGATGAGAAAGGACTTAAAGAGGCAATTAAAAAGCTTAAAGAGCTGAGAGAGAGATTCGGTGAAGGCCATGTGGCCGATAAAAGTAGGGAGTACAACACGAACCTAGTTCACGTCCTTGAGTTAGATGCTATGCTTGAGGTAGCTTATGTAGTTGCCAGAGCTGCCTTAAACAGAACTGAGACCAGGGGAGCCCATACCAGATTAGATTATCCCAAGAGAGATGATAAGAACTGGCTGAAGCATACCTTGATAGCTAGAGGGCCTGATGGCGAACCACAGTTCAGCTACCTTCCCGTGGTGATAACTAAGTGGCCTCCCACCGAGAGGAAGTATTGAGGTGATTATATGGGGGCTGAAAGGGAGTATGAAGAGTATTACGCTAAGAATATGAGGGGAATTTCTGGTTGGTTTAAAGTAAGAGCTTATACGTTGGAAAGATGGCTTTATGCAGCTCATAGGGTAACGGGAGTTCTCATAGTCCTATGGATCATAACCCACCTATACTATGTGGGTTGGCATCCCGGTGTATGGTGGGATGCATTGCTCGGTTTGGTGATTACATTCCATGTAGCTAATGGTATCAGGCTCATCCTAGTTGAGCTAGGACTGGGAATAGGCAAACCATTAAGAGTAAAGAAGCCCTCTCAGAGGCCAGTATCTATAGAGGGAGTACAGAAGTACATTATAGTTGCTTCTCTCGCGCTCTTCATCATACTTGCCGTAGTCTGGTCGTACTATGCCCTTCTAGTTAAGCCTCTGATGGGAGGGTGAGGTGATATCCATGAGAGAGTCTACGATCATGTTTCTTCACTATTTTGCCGCTATAGTGATTATTATAACAGGATTTATCCATTTATTAGCGAATAACGATCCAACAATAGGTCCTTTGATAAAAAATAATACAGCTCTTTATGTGGGCAATATGGCGATATTCCTAGCTGCCCTCCTCTACCATGCCCTAAATGGTGTGAGAGTTATATTGATCGAAATGGTACCTAACAGGTGTTGGACCAGGTGGATAGGCTGGGGCCTCCTTATAATAGGGATTATAGTATACGCAGCTGGGCTTCAGGTTTTGCTTATGGCTCTCGGCTTAGTATGAGGTGATAAAGATGGCGGAAGCTAAAGAATTTGTTCTTCCTCCAGAGGTAATAGAAGAAACTATAAAGGCTTCAAAGGAATTATGGAAGCCTATAGGGAAGGTAAAATTCAGGATATATCGCTATAATCCTAAGGAAGATTATGCTCCTCACTGGGAAGAATATGATGTTGAGGTTTCGAAGGGGACTACTGTCCTAGATGCTCTCCTCTTCATAAAGGGTGAGATAGATTCTACGGTTAGCTTTAGATATTCTTGCAGGATGGGACTATGCGGTTCTTGTGCCATGATGATAAATGGGAAGCAGATGCTCGCTTGCCAGACTAGAGTCGTCGACGTAGTGGGAGAGAAAGGTGTTGTGGAGTTAAGACCTCTAGATAACTTTCCTGTAGAGAGAGATCTGGCTGCTGACTTCACCAAGTTCTTTGAGAAGCATAAGGCAGTAAAGCCTTACATAATAAGGAGAGATGAAGTTGAACTAAATTACCCAACTGGGCCTTATAAGCAGCCTCCTGATGAATACGCGAAATTCTACCAATTTACAGATTGTATTAAATGTGGCGCATGTCTATCAGCCTGTCCTACAGCTGCTACCGATTATGAATACCTAGGACCTCAAGCTCTAGCTCAGGCTTACAGGTACAGCATAGACAACAGGGATGAAGGGTTCAATGAGAGGTTAGCTGTAATAGATACGGCGCATGGATGTTGGCGTTGTCATTTCGCTGCTTCATGCTCGGATGTATGTCCCAGAGGGGTTGATCCTGCTCAGGGAATACAGCTACTTAAGGGCCTCATAATAAAGAAGAAGCTAGGCTACAAGATGCATAGACCAGCTGAAGCTTTACCTGCTAAGGTTAAGCCTAAGGAGAAGGAAGAGTAACCCTCCTCTCTCATACATTTCATTTTTACTCTTTATAGCATAGTTACTCCTTATAAATTGGTTCTTCTCTGTTAATTTGGGAGATGAGGAAGACTAAGAGCTGATTAATGAAGATTTTGCCGAGTCCTGATCCCTTATAATGTTTTTATCCTAGAAATGGAGTCCTGAGACATTGGATGGGATATATAGGATGAGAAAGGACGGAATTATGGTAAAATGTTAAAGTAGTACAGGGTATGCCCTAGACTTGCTTAGATTAAAAATTAGAACGGTGATAAGGTTGAATAAAATCAGCGATATAGTAATGGAAGTAAAAAAATTAAAAGAAAGTAGTATAGCGAAGATAGTAAAAGAGAGGATAAAGGAGTTCGAGGAAATTGGTAAAGGTAGTAATGAGGAGATATTTAAGGAGTTAGCTTTCTGTCTGCTAACTGCAAATTACAGTGCTGAAGGTGGAATGAAAATACAAAGATTATTGGATGAAGGTTTAATAACACTTCCTGAAGAGGAACTAGAAAGGAGATTAAGGGATCTGGGACATCGTTTTCCCAAGACCAGAGCCAAATACATAGTTAATGCTAGGAAGCTTATTCCAAGGCTTAAGGATATTTTAGGAAGCTTAAATGATGAAAAAGCTTTAAGGGAATGGCTTGTAAAGAACGTTAAAGGATTGGGATACAAAGAAGCAAGCCACTTCCTTAGAAATGTAGGATTCAAAAATCTAGCCATAGTAGATTTTCATATTGTGGATTTACTGGTTAGATATGGCCTGATAGAGAAGCCAAAAAGCATGACTAAAAGGAGATATATGGAGATAGAGGACCTGTTAGAGCAGATAGCGCGGGAAACGGAGCTAAGTCTCGCGGAGCTCGACCTATACCTTTGGTACATGGAAACAGGAAAGATTCTTAAATAGGAATTAGAGGACTCTAGGAGGACCTATGAAGACTAACTTGAGTCAGGAAATAGCTTCCTTATCCGTCATAGCTGCCGCTTATGCAGTTTTGACACTTGTCCTAGCGCCTATATCTTTCTATGCCATACAAGTCAGGATTGCTGATGCCTTGCTTGCATTATCTGTGGCTATGGGACCTCCAGCTATCTTAGGGACAACCTTGGGCTGCTTCATTGCAAATATGCTTGGTCCCTTTGGGATAATGGATGCATTAGGCGGGTCCTTAGCAAATCTAGTGGCCACTACGATAGCATGGAAGCTTAGAAAGAGACCTTACCTAGCCTTGGCCCAGCTCCCAATAACAGTCTCCCTAATAGTCTCCATGTATTTGAATCAGCTTTTGAACCTTCCATTCCTAGAGATGTTCCTCTATATTCTTATAGGATCCATAATATCCATCGATGTGATAGGATTAGCTCTTCTTAAGGCCTACCAAAAGCTATACCATACCTAGGGTTCGTTAATAGGCTTATTTTTACTTTGATTTTTTCGATAGTAAATGAAATGATATTTCTCTGGGAGTTATATTAACATAAGATCGACAAGCTCATGTTAATATATTTTTTATTTATTTTCTCTCCGTAACATAATGATTTTTAATGTATCAAGGAGGTAGAGGTTGGTAAAATCTATAAACGCCGATTAGATCAGCTATACCCATCAATTCTAACAGGGTGATTATATGAGAGCAGATAGGAGAGTAGGTATAGTTGGGTGGGGAGTTTACATTCCTAAATGGAGGATAAGATCAGAAGAACTTGCTAGAGGATGGGGCAGAGATTGGAATAGATATGCGGCAGGCATAATGGTTCAAGAAAAGAGCGTACCGGGCATAGACGAAGATACATTCACCATAGCATATGAGGCTTCAATTAATGCCCTGAGGAGAGCCCGTATAGATGCTTCTAAGCTGAGAGCAGTCTATGTAGGAACAGAATCTAAGCCCTATGCAGTTAAGACCACAGCTACTATGCTTATAGAGGCTTTAGGGGCTGGAGGAGAGAAGAGACTCACCACAGGAGCTGACTACGAGTTCGCCTGTAAAGCAGGTACTGAAGCAGTACAAGCGATTATAGGGCTTATAGGATCTAATATGATAGATTATGGACTTGCAGTAGGGGCCGATACTGCCCAGGGAGCTCCTGGAGATGCTCTAGAGTACACTGCAGCTGCTGGAGGTGCTGCATATGTGCTAGGCCCAGTAACGGATTCAGTAGCTATCATAGAAGCCTCTCTCTCCCATGTGACAGATACGCCTGATTTCTGGAGAAGGCAGCATGAGCATTATCCGGCTCATACAAGGGCCTTTACAGGCGGACCTGCTTATTTCAAGCATATAATGACAGCGGCAAAAGAGTTAATGGATTTCATGGGAATGAGACCCGAAGATTATGATTATGCTATATTCCACCAGCCAAACGGTAAGTATCCGCTAAGAGTAGGCACTAGACTTGGTTTCACTCCGGATAAGGTAAAGCCTGGTCTGATGACTCCTTACATAGGGAATACGTACAGTGGGTCAGCGCTGGTTGGTTTAGCAGCTGTCCTAGATCAGGCAAAGCCAGGGCAGCGTATCCTAGTTGTGTCATTCGGCTCTGGAGCCGGTAGCGATGCATTTCATATAGAGGTCACCGATGGTATTGAGGAAGTACAGGATCTTGCTCCTAAAACGCTAGATTATGTTAATAGAAAAGAATACGTTGATTATACGACTTATGCTCGCTATAGAAGAATGATACGTATGCTTCATGATTTCAGCTCTTACTAGGGTGATGATTTATGGTATACATAATTGGAGCTGGTCTAACTAATGTCGGAAATCATTGGGATAAGTCTTTAAGGCACCTCGCAGTTGAGGCATCTCTAAAGGCATTGGAAGATTGCAGTAAGGATGTAGACTACATAGTTGTCGCAAATGCCTTATCAGGAGTTGTCAGTGGACAGGAAAATCTTGGCTCTTACGTGGCTACCCATTTAGGTAAGATAGGTATTCCCGCAGTTAAGGTCGAAGCCGCTGGGGCTTCTGGAGGTGCTGCTGTTCTCTTAGCCAGTAGCTTAATATCCTCTGAGATGGCAGACAGGGTGCTCGTTGTAGGTGTAGAGAAGGTTACAGATTATACGGCCCTCGAAGATTCCAATTCAGCTCTCTCTACATCGATAGATTCGGAATATGAGGCTTTCCATGGAGGGACGCTGGATGCCATGCATGCTTTGATTATGAGGGCTTACATGAGGAAGTATAATTTACCTAAGGAAGAGTTTTCTTACCTTCCCCTGCTCATGCATGAAAATGCTGTGGATACCCCTCATGCTCAGCTCAGATTTAAGTTGAAGCCAGAAAGCTACTCTTCCTCCCCAGTTATAGCAGAACCTCTAACAATGCTTGATTTAGCACCCCTAGGGGATGGAGCAGCAGCAGTTGTATTGTCTAAGAATGCTGAAGGTAGTAACGGGAATGCCGAGATAGTCTCCTCTGGGCAAGCCACTGATTCTATATCCATATATAGGAGGAAAGACCTGACAGAGATGCCCTCCATAAAAGCCGCTCTTAAGAGAGCCTTAGAGAGAACAGAATTCAAGCCAGACTTCTACATAATACACGATTATTCTAGTGTTATGGGGTATATAGCCGTGGAAGAGTTGGGATTAACAGAGAGAGGAAAAGCATACCATCTATTTAGTAGTGGGGAAGCTAGGAGAGACGGATCCACCCCCATAAATCCAGAGGGAGGACTGAAAGCCAGAGGCAATCCTGTTGGAGCTACTGGGGTGTACCAGGTGGCTGAGGCATATCTACAAGTGACCGAGAGAGCGAAAGGATGGCAGGTTAAGGGAGCTAAGAGCGGATTAACTCTCAGCATTGGGGGAGTGGGAAGCAATTCTGTAATTCACTTGATTAGGGAGGTGTGAGGTATGTGGGCATATTGGCAAAGTGTACCCGCTCACTGGAGGGAAATACCAGCTAGATATAGGCTAGAAGGTGGTAAATGTAGAGATTGCGGCTATACAATGATACCTAAGGAGGATGTATGTCCTGTTTGTGGTTCCACCAACATCGAGACGATCAAGCTTCCTAGGAAGGGAAAGATACTAAATCACACTGTTGTATGGAATGCTCCTAGAGGATATGAGTACTACACGCCATACGTACTGGCCATTGTAGAGTTAGAAGATGGAAGTAGGGTAATGGCCCAGTTAACTGATATTTCTCCTTCAGAAGTAAAAGAAGGAATGGAAGTGGAGATGGTAATAAGGAAAACTAAGGTAAGCGGAGAATCAGGTATTATAGCCTACTCATACAAGTTCAGACCGGTAATCCGGTGATCTCTCTTTCTCTACTATCCTACTTACTTTACTTTATTTTTTATTTATTTTATACCAGAAAGGAAGATGACCCTGCACTATAGAGGAAGAGTTGGTAATGTACTCTCTAGCTTGGGAATAGAGGATTATGACAGGATACGCGTCATAAAGGATGAGGAAGTTTACGAGGGTATTCTAATACCTAGACCGGAGATCTTGGATGATGAGCATCTCATAATAAAGCTTGATAATGGATATAACATAGGGATAAACATAGAAGGAGCTAAAATAGAGCTAATCAGCAAAGAGAAGCCTTCTAGAGAGAAGAAAATACCTGAGTTAAAGTACAAGGAGGATTTACCCTTTGTTCCCCTAATAGTTACCGGAGGAACGATAACTTCTAAGGTTGATTATTCTACCGGTGCCGTTATAACCCACGAGAAACCGGAAGAATTGCTTGATATTGTACCTGAGCTTGCTAACATTATTAACACGAAGTATATTACTCTGTTCTCGGAATTCAGTGAGAACCTCACACCAAGCCACTGGAAGCTCATAGCTAGAGCCGTATATGAACAGTTGAGAGGAGGAGCTGATGGTGTCCTCATAGCCCATGGTACTGATACCATGCATTACACAGCAGCCGCTTTATCATTCATGCTCCGTAACCTAGATAAACCGGTAGTCCTTGTAGGATCGCAGAGGTCCATAGATAGACCCTCTACAGACGCTGTTCTAAATTTAATAGCTGCAGCTAGGGTCGCTGCAGAAAGCCCTATAGCTGAATCGGTCATTGTGATGCATGGTGGCCCAAGCGATGAATATGCCCATGTCATAAGGGGAGTGAGAGCTAGGAAGATGCACACGTCCAGAAGAGATGCTTTTCAGCCTATAAATGAGCCACCTATTGCGAGAGTGACGTATGATGACGTGAAACTTTTAACAGAAAACTTCAGGAGGAGGAAGGAAGGACCTAGTGAAGTAGAGCTTGACGATGCGTTAGATCCTAATGTGGCCTTAGTGCAGATATGGCCAGGAATTCCAAATGGTTATCTCTCTACTCTCGCCGAGAGATTTAAGGGATTAGTTTTGGCTGGTACTGGGTTAGGTCATACTCCTAGGTACTTAATCCCGGAGATAGCTGAAATAGTGAGAGACGGGGTTCCTGTAGTAATTACTTCCCAATGCCTATTTGGTAGGGTGAACCTCAATGTATATGAAACAGGAAGGAGGCTCCTAATGGCTGGCGCAATATCTGGGGAGGATATGTTACCAGAAGTGGCTTTGGTAAAGTTGATGTATGTATTAGGGCACACAGATGATCTTGAGGAGGTTAGAAAGATGATGAAGGAGGACATGGCTGGAGAGATTGGGGCACACTTGGGACTTAATGTATTTCCTCCTTGCTGGAGGTGACGTCATGAACTTTAACTATAAAGATCTGGGACTTAAAGTTGGCCTTGAGATCCATCAAAGGCTTGATTCGCATAAACTCTTCTGTAAATGTCCATCCATTATGAGGGAGGATGAACCTGATTCTTGGATTAGGAGAAAACTGGGTATCTCTTATAGCGAGCTAGGATCAGTAGATCCTGCCGCTAGATTTGAATCGTTAAGAAAGAGGGAATTTCTTTATGGCGTGTATTACGATAATACGTGCGAGGTTGAAGCAGACGAAGCCCCCCCATATCCATTAAATGAAGATGCCCTAGAGATCTCTCTAACCATAGCCCTGATGCTGAAGATGAAACCTATAGATGAGGTTCATGTCATGAGGAAAATAGTAGTAGATGGAAGTAACACTACTGGTTTTCAGAGAACTGCCCTCGTAGCAATCGGAGGAAATGAAAGCGGTATAGAGACTAAATGGGGTTTTGTTAGGATGGCTACTCTCTGTTTGGAGGAAGAATCTGCTTATATAGTAGAAAGTAGGCCTGAACTAGCTAGATATAGGCTAGATAGGCTAGGCATACCCCTAGTAGAGCTAGCAACCAAACCAGATATTTGGCATCCGGATCAAGCTAAGGAAGCAGCTCTTAAGCTGGGGAGAATGCTCAGAGCTACTGGTAGAGTTCAAAGGGGATTAGGTACGATAAGGCAGGATATAAACGTATCAATAAGGGATGGCGCTAGGCAGGAGATAAAGGGTGTGCAAGATTTGGATCTTATACCGGAGATAATAAGAAGAGAAGTTCAGAGACAGGTAAATCTCATAAAAATTAGGGATATTTTGAGATCTAGGGGAATTAAAGAGGAACATTTGAGGGCACCTATAATAGATGTGACGAACGCTTTAGCTAATTCTAAGTCCCATCTCATAAGGAGAGCGCTAGCTAGGGGGGATAAAATATATGGAATGAGAGTTATTGGATTCTCTGGTATAATAGGAAGAGAGGTTCAGCCAGGAAGAAGATTCGGAACGGAACTTTCCGATTACGCTAAGGTATTTGGAGGGGTCAAGGGGATACTGCATGGGGATGAGTTACCTAACTATGGAATAGATGAGGGTGATATCAGTAAGGTAAGGTCGGAGTTATCGTGTGAGAAAGGAGATTCATTTATCCTCATTATGGGCAAGAGAGAATCCGTTGAACTGGCTTTTAAGTCCATAGAGGAAAGGCTCATATATGCCCTTAAAGGGGTTCCTAATGAGACTAGGAGGGCATTGCCTGATGGTAACACTTCCTTCCTAAGACCCATGCCCGGATCAGCTAGAATGTATCCTGAAACTGATATTTTACCAGTTAAAACAGGACCTCTCATTGAAAGGATAGGTTCCCTTCCGTCGGCTCCGGAACAAGTTGTTAGGAGGTTGATCGATCAGTATAACCTTACGGAAGATCTTGCTTGGGAATTATTTGATGAGGGTAAGGTGCTTATCTTCGAGAAAATAGCAAAGTATAACGTCCCTACTAGATTTCTGGCCTCGATGCTTGTGTCAATGGTTAGATCCTTAAGGAGAGAAGGAGAACCTGTTGAGAAGCTCAAGGAAGAGAGTTTCGATGAGATCGCTAGGCTCTTAGGAGAAGGAAAACTGGCTAAGGAAGCTGTACCAGAAGTTTTAAGAGCCCTTGCAAGGGGAGATTATTCAAGTGCCGAAGATTACATCAAAGATCACCATTTATCGATGGAGAAATTAGATTCCCTAATAGAGGATGTCATAAGGAAGAATTCTGATATCGTTATGGAAAGAGGCAAGAGGGCCTTTGGTATGATAATGGGGGAGGTTATGAGGGAGGTTAGAGGGAAGATAGATGGAGCTGTAGTAAGTAGAAAGGTGAAAGAGAAGCTAGAAGAATTCCTCCAAACTGGTTGATCTCCTTTCCCTAACTATACTGTCGAAATCCATATCCAAGGAGTCGAGGATCTGCTCGAAAGTTGTCTTCATTATTTCTAGGTATTTTCCTTTATCTATCTGGGATTTATTGGCTAGTTCAATGGGCATGACCCCTTCTCTACTTCTAACTTTAACGTATCTTATCACCTGACCAGGTACTATTCTATGACCCATGCTCTCCATCATCCTAGCTACTTTGACATGTTGCGGAGTTGTCTTTTTGTAGCTATCCAGTCTTTTGGACAGCATAGTTCTGAAGGCTAGGTCCTCTAGATCGAACTCGCCCAATTCTAACCTATTAACATAGGATCTTATGGTCTCAGTCACTCTTCTCTTGGCTTCCTCAAACTCCTCTGGAGATTTGACGCTCCTCAGAATTTCTAGAACCTCATTAAATGCGTCCTTAACGAATTTAGGCACATTTCTTTTCTTACCTAATAGACCTTTTACATCCACAACGCCTTCTCTTGTGACCCCTAAATAGTTTTTCTTGAGTTTAGATAGGACTACATAACGATACCATTTATCTAGCTCCAGATCTATACCAAGTTTGGATTCTATTGTAGCTTCTAAGGATTCAATGCTTTTCTCTGTAGCTTGCTTTATAAATAAGCTGTCTGTATCTCCATATATTACTTCTAGCCCCATTTTCTTAGCTTCCTCTATTGAGAGGATCATTGCCTTTCTTGCGAGAGCTGTAATCATCTCAGCTGCTGGTGGAGAATATAAGGGGAAGTTTTCGTAACCAAAAACGCCGTAAGAGGCATTAAGAAATACCTTAAGGCTTCTTTGAACAGTATCGTACCACTTCCTCAGCTCTTCATTCTTTTCTTCCTTGGCCCTCCTTTTATATCTTCTGACCCTTACGTCTCTGAGAGCTTGTATTATATAGGGGATTATACCTAACCCCTTCTTACATATCCAATGAGGTAGCTCCTTAACTGGCTTATTGCTCTTACAGTCAATGTGCGGGCAATTTATTGTCTCGAAACTGACCTTCCACCTGCCTATTATCGAAGGGTAAAGGCTTGCGAAATCCATAACAGCCACATTGAAGTGAACTCCTGGCACGGGTTCAAGTACTATGGCCCCCATATACTTCTTCCCTTTTATTATAGCCTGGGAGTATGTTCTTTCTCCTCTAATGGCCTTTATTTCATTTTGTTCTGGAATCAACCAGTTCCTCCTTCTGTATTCGAAGAATATCATATTTTTTATCCACGATGAAACGCCCTGCCTAGATACCTCCTCCAAAGACATCTTGCTTATTCTCGATAGAAGAAACAATAGGTGTATTAGCTCTCCAGACCCTATATTTCCCAGTTTAAAGGTAAGTTCTGCATCTTGTAAGCAATATTCAGCTAAATCTTTCACTCTAACGGAATAGAAGTCTCTAGTTCCCAGCTGAATTTTCCTCTCACCCAACAGAGCTTCAGCTACTTCATCCAGCGTATATCCTAAATATTTGTTGCTAAATACATATACTTGTATTGATTTGTTACTAAAAAGCTTGTATAGATCTATATGCATTCCAGTATCTAGCAAGGCGCGATCTCTCTCCAGCCTTATGGGCCTATCACTTACTCCTAGCTCCCTAGCCCTTCTAGCTAAGTAAGGCATATCGAAGTTATCTCCATTATAAGTGAAGATGAGAGGATATCCTGAGATTATATCGAGGACAGATCTTATAAGCCTCCCTTCGTTTTCATATTTCACAATATTAGCTCCATTTCCCAGCCTGTCTGGTATCTCTCCCCCTCTAGCTAGCACGTGAACTTCCTTCCTCCCTTCGCTATCTACCAAGGCTACAGCAGCGACAGGCCTGTCTGGCTTCGTTGGATCTGGGATGCGATCTGGAGATGAGAGAACCTCTATATCAAAAGCTGCATTACGAATAGATGGTGAGGGTTCATCGAATAGGGGTATAAATGACTCCAAGATTTCCTTCACTTTGGGATCAAGATCCTTAAATTCTTCAGGTAAAGCCCCTCTTAATGAAGTTCCCTTCAGGTTGCCCTCCTCATCTATTTCATAGGAACATCCAGGTATCAGTCCTCTATCGTAAACGTAACAATCATAGTACTTTATCTTAGCCTCCCAGACATTATATCCGCTCTTGACTAGCTCATCTCTCATATTATGAGATGATCCGCCGATTGCTAGTGGATCTTTGGCTTCTATTTTAGTTAATTCGATTTGTTGGTCCCGGAGAATATCGTATTTCTTAACTGAGGAAATACTATAAATCCTAGAGGCAATGTTAGGAGATAGAACTTTTTCTATAATATTCGGAGGGGCATCCGTAAGGAGGTATGGTTTGTGGCCTGTATTGTCTTTTACCAAGAAAACCTGGCCATTCTCCGGATCGTAAAACTTCAATATAGCAGCTTTATCATTTCCTGAATAAAACACCGAGAGTAGGATACCCTTTCTGACAAGCATCCCAAGTAAGTTAAGAGGTGGCTATTTAAATAAAGGATGTAGTTAGGGTTTGTCGAAAGGTGTGAAACATGAGAAAGCTTAGGGCGATATTGCTAGCGTCCATTATTCTTATGAGCCTTAGCGTGTTACCAACTCACTCATCGAGGCCCATGCCTAAGGTAACCATAGAGATTCATAAGGATCTATCCGCCACGATGAAAGCGGAGGTATTTCGCCTAATTCATGAGCCAGAGACCCTTTACTTCTCCAATGTATTGAAGGCTCCCATACTTAATTGGATAAATTACAGCGGAAACATAACGTTAGACATGACACAAGCCGGTCCCAGAGGAGCTTACTCTATGATAGCTATTCCTAGACCAGGAGAACCGACAAGAAGAGCGAGCTTCTTTACTAAAGCCGCAGCAGCTGGTCAATTTAATAATGCAACCGTTTATACAATGATGAATTTCTTCTATGGCGATAAGTTCCTTCTCTTATACGGAATAAGATGGAACTTTGTGAATGTAACGTACAGGATCACTCCGTTCGTAAACTATACTGGGATAACAGCGATAGCGTCTTGTTCAACGAAGGATAATAAGATCAAGCACGTCGGTGTATCATATAAAACCGAAACCCAAGCTGTCACCGGTGCTATGATAGTGGACTACAAAGTCACGGTAGATACTCTGCCTTTAGATCTGAGGAAAAGTACAAGTGGCTACTATTATATAGACCTGACTCCTCTAACCATGGCCTTACCCAATGATATATCTGCTAACGTATGGGTTAACTTCACTAACAATGATATAGAAGTTTTGGGAGGGAGCCCTACTCCTAAGCTAGTATTATGGAATGATGCTCTATGGGAGTTCGTTCCTCAACTCCAAGAAAGCGGAAAATCTTTAATAGTCATAATACAAAAAACAGAACCTCACTTCCCTCTGCAAGAAATACTTCTAGCTTCTATACCTCCAATAATAGTTGGCGCATATGTATATTGGAGGATAAAGTTTGAAAGAGAGCGTAAAGGCAGATCTAAGGAGAAATGATCCTTTCTATTATTTTTAAAGCTAAAGGCAAACTATAACCATAGCCAGGTCCTCCTACTACAATATCTGCCTCCTTTTTCACATCTTCAGGTGCATTAGGAAGAGTTATTGATAGACCAGCGATGGAGAACATGCTAATGTCATTATGAGAATCTCCTATTGCCACAACGTTATCACAGTTCACACCAAGTCTCTCACATAAAATGAGGAGGCCATTCCCCTTACTAACTCCTCTTGGAAGTATATGCAGGGCATAACCACTAGATGTCGTCTTTACATTGAAGCCCATCTCATACAGATCTTTCTTTAACCTTTCTTGGTCTTCTGGTTTCATTCTAAGCGCTATATCTACAAATCTGAACTTGGAATCCTCAGATAAATATCTATAGTACCCCTTCTTCATTAAAAATTTCCTTACATTCTCCATCTCCTTAAAATCTCCTTTTAGTATCTCCAGGGTACCTATGTAGATTACTGCACCATTCTCCGCTATGCCCATTACCTCGTTACATGGCCTCAGGTACACTGTGAGGGCGTACGCGATGGGATAAGGGTTTCCGGTAACCAATGCTATGGGTACCCTCTTACCTAATGATCTCAGTGATTTAACAGCACCTAGGTTGATATAGGGTTCCTTATAAGTTATAGTACCATCCACATCTACAGCTACTAGGCTAACAGTTTCAAGCATTTTTATAAACACCTCCGATGTATGCCAACCGAGGGAGGTAAAGAAGGTTGCCAACATGGGGATACTCATACAGCGCTAAGAGTGAACGGGAGGCAATGGCTTCTGGAAGGGATTTAAGAGTATCTTTTAAGGAGACAGTAGAGCTTCTGAGGAGCATTAGAGGTAAGAAGCTCTCTGAAGCTTATCAGATACTGGATGATGTAATAGCTCTGAAGAGAGCTATCCCCTTCAGGAGGTTTAAGAGAAGCGTGCCCCACAGAAAGGGGTTAAAGGGATGGAAGCCGGGCAGGTATCCTGTGAAAGCAGCCAAGCTTGTGAAGAAGATCCTGAAAAGCGCGGAGCATAACGCGACAAGTAAGGACCTAGATCCAGATAACCTTTATGTCAAGCATGCTGCTGCTCAAACAGGTGCAAAGCTCAAGAGAATATTTCCTAGGGCATATGGGAGGGCTACTCCCAGGGTTGAGCAGATGGTTCACGTGGAGATAGTACTGGAGGAGAGGGAGGAAGGAGAATGAGTAGTACTAAGACCCAGCCTAGTTATAAGAAGGTAGTTCAAGAGGGTATCGTCCGATATTCCTTGCATGAGCTTATGGAAAAGGTAGCCGAGAAGGCGGGCTTTCACGGAGTTGATATATCTTCCACACCGGTGAGGGACATAATAACCGTTTATGTGGAGAGGCCTGGCATAATAATAGGAAGAGGGGGAAAGGCATCTAAGAGGATAGGTGAGATGATAAAAGAGACTTTAGGAGTTTCTAATCCTTATATTCAAGCTAAGAAAGTGGAAGAACCTTTTTTAAGCGCGAGAATAGTAGCTAGCTATATAGCTAGGAGAATCGCTAGAGGGGAGAGGCATAAGAAGGTAGCTTTTTCTGCCCTCAGACGTGTCATGATGGCAGGAGCTAAGGGAGTAGAGATAAGGCTTTCTGGTAAATTTGGCGGCCAGAGAGCGAGAGAGGAGAGATTTAGGGCAGGGGTTATTTACAGATGCGGGCAAGATCAAATAGAAAAGGTTGACTATGCAGTAAGGCATATACTCATGCCCCAAGGTATTATAGGAGTGAAGGTTAGGATAGTAAGACCCGATGTAAAGAGAGCAGATGAAATAAGGGTAAATGAGGAATTAATAGAGGAAATTAGACAGAAACTCAGTGAGGAGAGAGAGAAGCTAGCTGCATCGGAAGTCAGTGTAGAAGTTCCTGAGGAACTTGCCGAGGCCGTAGAACCATCTATTGAGGAGGAGAGCCAAGGAGAGGAACAAGAAAGCTCTAATATAGGAGAGGAGGAAAATAAAGGCGATTCTTCCGAGGAGGTGAGTGAGGATGCCGAAGGTGGTTGAGGAGTTAAAGGGAATGACTAACGACGAGTTATTGGAGAGATTAAGGGAGGTTGAAAAGGAATACTTTCTAATGGAGGCCAAAAGGTTATTAGGTGCAGCTGAGAAGATACATTTAAGTAGATCTTTGAGAAAGGAAAAAGCTAGGATTCTAACAATTCTTAGAGAGAGGGGGATTAAGCTATAGCGCCAATAAAGCAATCTAACATCCTTTATCATGAACTGATAGGGCTAGAGGTGAGATTATTGTTAACTCCTAATTTGAGAGAGATCAATACTGGGGGTCGGGTCATATATGAGACTAAGAATACCTTGATAATAAGAACTGGAAAAGGCGACTCCGTAATACCTAAGGAGAAGAGGGTGTTTTTATTTAGACTATCGAATGGTAAACAGGTTATTGTATCTGGTGATAGATTGATAGGAAGGCCCGAGGAAAGGGTGAAGAAAGCATGAGAAAGTTGCCTGAAGGTCTGATTAATGATGTTATTCCCCCTGAGAAGGAATGTAATGACGATAAGTGTCCATGGCATGGATCTATCTCTATTAGGGGTAGAGCTATTATAGGGAGAGTATTGAGCACCAAGATGACGGGCACTATAACGGTTCTAGTGGAACATCTACAATATAAACCAAAATATAAGAGGTATGAGAGAAGGAGAAGTAAGATTCATGCTCATCTACCACCATGTATAGATATTAGCGAGGGAGATGTCGTAAAAATAGTAGAGACTAGAAGAATAGCCAAAACAGTGAGCTATGTTGTGCTAGGTAAGGTTAGGTAGATACCTTCTTTCTCCTCCATCCATACCTATCCTCATCGTAAAATGGTAGCTTAGACACTCTCACTGTTATCTCTTTTATTCCTTTCACCACTAGTTTCTCTCCTATTTCTGCTAAGTCGGGTGAAATATATCCCATCCCTATTCCTTTACCGACTGTGGGGCTGAAGGTTCCACTAGTAACTATTCCTACACGCTTTCCGTCCTTGTATATTAGATCTCCTCTCCTTGGGGAGTTTCTCGTCTCACTCAGAAGACCGACCCTTATCCTCGATATACCTTCCTGCCTTACCTTCTCTAGGGATTCCTTACCTACGAAGTATTCCTTAGAAAGATTAACGGCGAAATCTAGCTTGGCCTCAAAAGGATTGATATCTTCTTCTATATCATTCCCATAGAGGACAAGTCCTGCTTCGAGTCTGAGGATATCCCTAGCTACTAAACCACAAGGAACTGCCCCCAATTCGATTAAAGAATTGAATGTCTTCTCTGCCCATCCGATATCCCATGTTACCATTTCATATCCATCCTCTCCAGTATACCCTGTTGTACTTAGGACGTAAGCAGCTCCATCTTGCCTGCCTTCTACGACTCTGAATTTTCGGAGATTATATGTTGTGCCTAGTACTTTATGGGCAAGTTCTTTAGCCATTGGGCCCTGAATAGCTATCATAACAGTTTTTAAGGTTTCATCACTCATTTTGATGTTTATATCTCTCCATTTTGAAAGGAGATTTTGGAACCAATTCCATATCTTCTCTCTGTTAGATGCGTTAGCGACAAACAATACTTTATCGTCAGATAATTTAAAAACCACGTTATCGTCTTTTATGCCGCCATGTTCATTTAGAGTTAGCGTATATCTGGTCCTATTGTTTGATATTTTTATATTGTTAGATGTAGCTCTTTGGAGGAATTCTATAACATCCGGACCCTCTAGGATGAACCTTCCCATGTGGGAAATATCGAATATTCCGGCATAATTTCTCACAGTTAAGGCCTCCTTCAATGAATTTGTGTATTTCATTGGCATATTCCATCCGGCGAATTCGAAGAATTTCGCACCTAGTTTAGCGTGAAGGTTCTCGAGCGATAATCTAAGCATCCTGCCACCACCATCAAATTCCTTAAGGAAAAGTTATTACATTTTCTGGATCTATCCTGATCTCAGGGTTAACATGTCTGAGGAGCCTGCTATAAAAGCTGTTGAGGAAATTGCCTCTCAATTAGGTGAAAAGTACGTTCTAATTGAGGATTTAGATAGATCCGCCTATTCTTACGATGCATCTGGGATGAGACACGTTCCTTCAGCTGTAGTCCGACCTACCGAAACCGAAGATATATCGTTTATCATCGAGGTAGCCAATAGGTATGGGGTACCCTTAGTGCCGAGAGGGTCAGGAACTTCTCTGGTTGGAGGTCCCCTTCCCATCGAGGGCGGTATCGTAGTAGATATGCAGATGATGAATAAAATTATAGACAAGGATGATTACACCGGTCTTGTTAGGGCTGAAACTGGTTTAAGAGTATATGATCTTAACAATATCCTGCCAGGCAGGTTTATGCCGATAAATCCGGACGGTACTGGATTTTCAACGATAGGAGGTCTTATAGCGGAAGATGCTGCTTCTCCCTTATCTGTCAAATATAGCACCATGGCTGCGATGGTCTTAGGATTGGAAGTAGTCTTACCTACGGGAGAAGCTCTTCTAGTGGAACAACCTGGTCCTCCTAGTAAGAGGAATATCCTTGACCTGCTCATAGGATCCGAGGGTACTTTGGGGATATTTACATCCGCTCTTCTAAAACTCCCCTTGAAACCTAAGCATAGAGTTGCATATAGGATAGAGATGATCGATATATCTGATGCTATATCTATTCAAACGGCAGTTAAGAGAGAAGAGATCTCTATAGCCGGCTTTGAGGCTTATCACAATTATAAGGAGTTAATTGGTGAGGGAGGAGCTGAAGCTATCTCTTTTTTAGAGATATCTGGAACAGAAGAATGCGTAGATGTATGGGGTTCTAAGCTTAGATCAATTTTTAAGGAACTGGATATACCCTTCGAGGAAATAAGCATTAACGAGGCAGATGATATATGGATAAGGAGGAAAAGCATTTATGAGCTTGCGAAAAGAAGAGAGGTTGCCATGAGGGTTGTAAGCCTACAGGTTCATACCCATCTCACCAGAGATGCTATTCAAGAGGTGGATAGAACAGGATCTAGGCTTAAGCTTCCTGTAGTTACCGTATTTAATCCATTGTTAGGATGGGTAATGGCCATTTTCCTCTATGACCCAACAGATGAAAGAGAGATCGAGAGAACAGATAAAGCTGCATCTAATGTGATAGACAGGGCCATAGCTTTAGGTGGCTCTATAGGTTTTGGAGTAGGGGCAGGTATTACCAAGATAACTTCTGATATGGATGAGGGATTTGTATCTACTTTTTCCAAAGTTAAGGAAGCAGTTGATCCCAACTGGATAATGAACCCTGGAAAGCTGATTGAGAGGTGAAAATAGTGGAATTTAGCCTAGATTTAATGAAGGAATTAAGCCGATGCATAGGATGCGGTGCCTGCAATATCTCCTGTCCTATGTTTCATATAAGCGATTATAGAGAGACGGAAGGTGCTAGAGCTAGAATAAAGCTTATATCTATGTTAGGGAGTGGCAAGATGGATCTCACAGAGGAATTCCTTAGGTACATATTCACGTGCATGAATTGCGGCCTTTGTACGGATCTTTGTCCGGTGGGAATAGAGGTCTTTGATGTGATAGTAAAATCCCGATCCTCTCTAGTAGACATGGGTTATGTACCTCTAGTAACAGTAGATATGAGAGATGCCAAGAGGCGAACCGGAAGCCCCATAGGAGAAGGACTGACTAAGGGAGTCTGGCTACCTCCAGATTTCCAACCTAAGAAGGATGCAGATATCCTTTTCTTTGCTGGATGTTGGGTTCATACAGCTCCCGATGTAGCCATCACTATGAGTAAAATCCTGCAGAAGATAGCCCCAAACATGACACCTGCAGGTCCAAATGAACCATGCTGCGGAGGGCTTCTGAGAGTAATAGGGGAGAAAGATAGTTCAGAAGAGTCTAAGAACGAATTGCTGAAATATATCAGGGATCTCTCCCCTAAGTCAGTTGTATCCGGATGTTCTCTATGCGCTAGTTTATTTCCAGATCTTAGTATGAAATATTTCTCATCTTTCGTAGAAGAGGCACTGAATTCCGGTAAAATAAGGACTAAGAGCATGAAAGGGAAGAAAAATAGAGTTTTCCTACTGAGATCTTGTCGATCTGATGGTGCTGCAGAAAGGATATTAAACAGGATAAAGAACGCTAACGTTATCGATGCTCCCGATTGGATTTGTTGCGACTGCGGAGCTAGTTTGATCTACCAAGCAGATCCAGAAAAGTTCGATAGGTGGTTTAAGAGAGTATCAGAGATAGCAAGCGACTCGAATGCTGATTACTTGGTTATAGAGGAAACCGCTTGCTATTCCATGATCTCGAAGCTATTAGAAGGGAAAAACAAGTATAAGGGAATGAAGATATTATCATTTCCTAGCTTTTTAATCAGTTATATCTCATAGAGATGGTTTATTTTTATCATTCTCTCCTCTAGTCTTCCAAAGGACCTACCGACCGATACATAGATAAATCCAGCTTCTTCCGCTTCAGATGGATCGAATAATAATCTTCCATCAAAGAGAATGACCTGTCTTTTATTGATATTTCTCCTTAACTTAGCTAAGTCGATAAACTTGAACTCACTATGATCTGTAACAAAGGCTAAGGCATCTGCATCCTTAATGGCTTCCATAATATCAGAAACGTACTTACCTCCAAAGGAGAATTTAACTAGTGGATCATATATTTTCACAACATGGCCTCTATTTATGAGATCTTTAACGAAGGGCTCTGCCGGGGACTCTCTTATATCTGGAACATCTCCCTTGTATGTCACCCCTAAGACGGCTATAGTGCCGGTGCTCCCTCCATTCATCCTTCTAATTATATCATCTAGGATCATGGCATAGTGGTGAGGCATCTCAGAATTTATGCCTCTAGCATTCCTTATCAGTTCTGGCAAGTATCCATTCTCTTTTGATGCCCAAAAGAGAAATAAGGGGTCCTTTGTCAGACAGCTTCCCCCTACACCTATTCCTGGAACCAGCATATGAACCCTCGGATGTCTGTTGGATAGCCTCCTAACATCCCTTACATCGAGGCCTAGAACTTCACATATCCTTGCTACTTCATTGGCAAATGCTATATTTACATCTCTATAGGAGTTCTCAACTAATTTAACCACCTCTGCTGTGAGTGGATCTGTTATCTCTATATCTGCTTTCACAAATGAACTATAGAGAAGCTTAGCTAGCTGACCTGATCTCTCATCGATCGCACCTATGATCCTAAAGTTATTTACTAGTTCGTGGAGGAGATTACCTGGAAGGGCCCTTTCTGGACAATAAGCCAGAAAGATATCTCGACCTATTTTCAACCCATGTCCTTCGACCTCAGGAATTATTATATCATAAAATGTCCTAGGTGGGAGAGTACTCTCTACTACTATAAGCCCGCCGGTTCTTACCAGTTCTAAGGCATTTTCTAGGGCTTCTAATACCATACTTATATTTGGCCCGTTTCTGCCCTTTGGCGTCGGAACCGCTATTATTATTACGTCGGATCCAATGAGATCCTCGAGTCTGCTTGTTGGCATGTATTTTTTGCCTTTTAATTCACTGATTAAATTTTTTATCCCTTTTTCCTTAGCAAGCCTAGTCTTTCCAAGTAAAAGCTCCTTTATTAAATCTCGGTTAATGTCGTATCCGTACACGGAAAAGCCCGCTTTAGCTATAAGAAGAGATGTCGGTAATCCTATATATCCCTGACCAATGAC
Organism: Thermoproteota archaeon; assembly: GCA_027491785.1. Lineage (GTDB taxonomy): Archaea > Korarchaeota > Korarchaeia > Korarchaeales > Korarchaeaceae > Korarchaeum. The sequence goes on from JAOZGJ010000101.1 coordinate 40,182, forward strand.
CGAGACTTTAGCCTCCTTGGATTTAATGACAGTCTCTAGATCTTCAACTAGGACCCTCTTCATTTTTACTCAAGTATCATCACGACAGATCTCTAAAAATAGTGGCATTGAAAAGATCGAAATACATTGAAACAGAGCCTGAAAATACACCGAAGAACTCAAACTAGCGTTCCTTCCCTTTCTCTTACCTTTAGCCTAGTTATGTATCCCGCTATCCTGTTTCTATACACCTTTGACTTTATTTCAGCTATCTGGGACAACATCCTTTTATTATACTCAAAATCTTCAGTCCATAGATCAGGATACTTCTTCACTAGCTTATAAGCGGTTCTCTTTATTATCTTCTCTCTAACGGTCCCCATCGTAGATCTATATAGCAAGATACCTTCCTCTTTTAAATCTTTAGATAAGCATAAATGAGCTACAAATCGATTAGGTAGTCCCTCTAAAAGGTCAGCTAGTAAGCTTCTTCTACTTACCGATCTATCTAACATATCTATTTGGTAGTGTAAACGGACCGAAGAGATTATATTTGCGGCAAGTGTCGTATAACAGCCGCCCACCACTTAATGACCCCGTAGATAGAGAGGAAAGCGTGGGCTGATCAATGATCTACGGGGATTAGTTGGTGGGCGGACATTTCCAAAATAGGAGGATGATTAATTTGGCTGATAATTTGAGGAAGGATGGTTTTCATCATAAATATATAGCCAAATTAGAGGTTATAGTTAATGGTGTAGTGGAAACAAGTGATGTGATAGGCGCTATCTTTGGCCAATTAGAGGGACTCTTAGGTCCAGAGTTGGAGCTTAAAGAACTTCAGAGGACAGGTAAGATCGGTAGAATAAATATTAGAATGAGGAGAGAGGGGGATAAATCTAGAGGTATTGTGGAGCTCTATTCGGGACTCGATAAGGTCAGGACAGCATTATTAGCGGCAGCCATGGAAACAGTAGACAAGGTTGGTCCTTATCCAGCTAAATTCAGGCTTATAAGGATATTAGATGATAGGGAAGAGAGAAGAAATGATATAGCGAAAAGGGCTGCTGAAATTCTAAGGAAGTGGTCTGTGGAGAGGGAAGATAGTTTTAGGAAATTAATAGAATTTGTTCAGAGGGAAAGCGCCAAGTCCAATTTCATACTCTATGGAGAGGAAGAATTACCAGCTACAAGGGGGATAGAAGATGCAGAGGAGATCATCGTAGTTGAGGGAAGGGCTGATGTAATAAATCTCCTAAAGTACGGATATGATAATGTCATAGCCATGGGAGGGGCTGTAGAGAAGGTTCCTAAGTCTTTGATTAAGCTGATCTCAGAGAAGGAGGCCATTGCTTTCGTAGATGGAGATAGAGGAGGAGAAATGGTTCTAAGAACACTACTGGAACAAACCGATATAGACTATGTAGCTAGAGCTCCTGAAGGAAAAGTTGTAGAGGAAATGACTGCTAAAGAGATAAGAAAGGCGTTATCATCTCTTATTCCAGCAGACGACGTCAGAAGGGAGTTGGGGATTTCCCCTCCCAAGGAAGAGAAGCCTTTAGCTATTCAGAAAGTAAGAACAACCGAGGAGGATGAGAAGCTATCTAGAATACCAGAGATGCTCAGGGAGTACTACTTGATGGTTAAAGATACGGACAAGGTACTCTTAATGGATGACGACCTTCATATACTCAAGGAGATTTCGGTAGGAGATCTACTTAACGAACTTAATGACTCAAGAGGCGTGAGATACATAGTTTATGATAGGATAGTGACGCAGAGAATTGTAGATAAGGCATACGAAGTTGGAGTTAGAGCTATAGTGGGAGGAATTGCTAAGGATATAGTGAGAAGGCCCACTGGGATTTCTATCTATACAACCCAGTAGGTGCCATCATTGAGGATATTAGAACAAGATAGAAAAAAGGGATTCATTAGGCTCAGAATAGATACCTTGGATGATCTTTACTGGCTTCTATCGATCATAGAACCTGGAGACTTGATAACAATGAAAACTACCCGAAGAATCAAGCAAGATGGTATTAGAGCAGATAGTGGGGAGAGAGTTCCAATGACCTTAACGTTAGAGGTAGAGAAGGTAAAGATAGATCAATATTCTGAAAGACTCAGGGTAACAGGTATCGTAAGAGTTGGACCTGAGAAGTTTGGAATTCAAGGGCAACATCATACTCTTAACGTAACGGAGGGCTCGATAATAAAGATTGAAAAGAAGAAATGGAATAAGCTTCACTTAGATATACTGAAAAGAGCCGAAGAATATTCGAAAAAAGGAAATGTTATTTTAGTAGCGATGGACGACGAGGGAGCTACAGTAGCGAAGCTAAATGCCTATAGGGCTGAGGAAATTGCTTATGTTAGATCTAGCCTCCCGCCTAAGGGAGGCGACCCAAGAAGGAGAAGTGACTCTGAGAGGAGATATTATAGCGATTTATATAGATTACTTGATGAATTAAATTCCAGAATAAATCCTGAAACTATAATAATTGGAGGACCTGGTTATACTAAGGATAAGTTTCTCTCCTATATAAAGGAGAAGAAATCCAGCATATTAGAGAAGATTAGATTAGGAGGAGCAAGCAATTCTACATTCTCCGGCATATTAGAGATGATAAAGAGGGGAGATATAGAGAAGGTAACGAAAGAATTCACCTTAGCTCGCGATATGAAATCTGTAGATAATATATTCGAGCTTCTAGCTAGGAGCTCTAGATTAGTTACTTATGGGCTTAAAGAGGTAAGCAAGGCTGTGGAATATGGTGCAGCAGAAGAAGTATTAGTAGTTAGCTCTCTCCTCTTTAATCCTAAGACTAGAGAGGAAGTCCTTTCTCTACTGGAAAAGTGCAATGAAACCAATGCCAAATTTCATATAATAGATGCGAAAAGCGAACCTGGAGAAAAATTAGCCTCCTTAGGAGGTATAGCTGCTAAGTTAAGATATCAGATATCTGATTAGATTAAAGAAAGTCCTCACTTAATCTTTTTCTGAACCCCTTCTTCAACCTCTTAAGCCTTAAAACTGCTTCTTCGAAGCTTTCTCTAGGCATAAGACGATAGTTCAGGTAGAGTCCCGTTGTTCCAACAATACTTCTCTTAGTAAGTACCTTCACCCTCTCCTCTACTGATTCCCTTCTAATGCCTAGTACTTTAGCCACTGCTCCCTCATATCCCTTCACTGGATATTCTAAGTGGCCTTCTTTGTTGGGTACTATTAATTTCAATTTTTTATTGACTCCTGGGACCCTAATACCGGATAATATATCTTTTAAACAGACTTCTCCACCAAATTTATAGAATTCTTCCTCTTTCTCCCTTAGTTTTCCAATAGGAAGAGACACCGTTATCCTATCTCTAAAGTAGATGTAGTATTTTGGGGTGCTCTGTGGAGTGGCTTGAGTTATTTCTCTAAAGAGTGGGCTATCTAAGTATGCAGAGAGATGCTCTTCTAGTAGAGAAAGGGGCAGTGTTGGCTCTATTATTATAATATCAATGTCGCTTCCTTGATGGATATCGCCCCTTGCTATGCTTCCATATGCATAGGCAATAATTCCAATCTCTTCTAATATTTTAAGGACGATTTTCGCTTTATCTCTCTTCTTAGATAGAATTTTCCATTGCTCTGGGCTATAAAAGATCTTAGCCTCTGGTTTTATATCGAGCGTCATAGTGATCAATCTTATGATATATGAAAATGCTACTAAAAAGGAACTTAGGTGCAGCAGGTGCGGGTCTAAAGAAGTAATTTTAATTAGAAGATATTCAGGAGAAGCCTTATGTCGTAAATGTTTGAGAGAGTCCCTCTTATCTAGAATGAGGAGATCCGTAAGTAAATACAATCTACTAGCAAGGAATGATAGCCTGCTATACATTAGAACGAGACTCCCTTACGATAATGTCTTATGGGAGCTTTTTCGAGACATGGAATCAGAGTTTCCCGTTAAGATAGATTCCATATATACTGATATGGAGTTACCTGATGAGCTATGGAATTCCCTCTATGGCATGGCTAGGGAGATTTTAGAAGGGAAGAAGCTAGTACTTCCCCTCATCTTAGATGACGTCGTGGCCCTCTTCCTTAGGTTCATATTTCGAGGATCCCCTAGTATTCTCATTATTAGGGGAAGAGTGTTCTTAGCTATGAGGGAGATAAGCACTATGATCACACCTTTTGTTGAGATCCCCATTGAGGAAGCATGGGCTCTCTCCAAAGGTAAAGTTAATGATATGGATATACTAGGCTATATATCTGGAAATAATTTTTTAAATATGGCCTTTAAATTAGAAAAGGTTAATCCAGGAGCCAGATTTCACTTCTTAAGATCTCTTGAGAGATTAGATCTATTGAGATCGATAGGCATAATTTTTAGATAGGATGAGATAGGGGAAGTTGAAGTCTTCTAACAGGGGAGAGTTATGTCGGAAAGAGAGGCCTTTGAGCTCACACCTAAGGAAGAGAATTTCTCCAGATGGTTTGACGAGGTTCTCTTTAAGGCTGAGATCTTAGACGAGAGATATCCTGTGAAAGGTATGTATGTATGGCTACCTTTTGGATACGAATTAATGGAAAATGTAATGAGCATAATGGAACGTTTAATGAGAGAAACAGGGCATAAAAGAGTCTACTTTCCTGGTGTAGTTCCAGAGAGAGTGCTGGGAAGAGAATTCAGGTTCATAAAGGGATTTGAGGATTCTATCTATTGGATCACTAGGTTAGGAAGGCAAAATATAGAAGAAAAGCTAGCTCTGAGGCCTACCAGTGAAGCTATAATGTATGAAGTCCTAAATAGATGGATTACGAGCTACAAAGACCTACCACTTAGAATCTATCAAATAGTACCTGTGTATAGGTATGAAACAAAGGCAACGAGACCTATGCTTAGAGTAAGGGAGATCGCTTTCTTCAAGGAGGGCCATACATTTCATGCTACCTATGAAGATGCAGTTAAGCAAGTAGAGTTAGGTGTTAAAATTTACAGGAAGTTTTATGACGAGCTTCTTATCCCTTACGTAGTAGTCAAGACAACGCCTTGGGATACGTTCCCAGGGGCAAAGTACAACTATGATATCTTAACCATAATGCCAGATGGAAAGGCATTAGAGCTGGGCAGCGTGATAAATTTCGGAGATCTATTTGCTAAAGCTTATGGCCTCGAATACATGGATGAAAATGGAGAGAGAAGACATGTCAACACAACATCCTTTGGAATTTCCGAGAGATCACTTGCAGCTCTAATATCGATACATGGAGACAATAGGGGGCTAAAGTTACCACCCAAGCTAGCTCCCATCCAAATAGTAATAGTACCCATAATATCTAAGGGGTACGAGGAGAAGATAATGGAGTATTGCAAGGAGATATCTGGTATGCTATCCAAGGAATTCAGGGTATTTTTGGACGATAGTGAAGATAGACCTGGATATAAATTTTACAAGTGGGAGATGAAAGGTGTACCCATTAGAGTAGAGATAGGAAGGAAGGAGTACGAAGAAGGAACGCTGACAATATTTAGAAGAGACACCATGGAAAGGATAAAGATTCCATCCGATGATGCTATAGCTTCTTTGAACAGCACTATGAAAGATATAGAAGATAACATGAGATCTCAGGCTAAGAAGTACTTTAGCGAGAGAACAGTCCACGCCACCAGCATAGAGGAGATAAAAGAAAACGTTGGAGATAAGATGGTTTCCTTTGCATGGTGCGGACTAGATGAATGCGGGCATGAGGTCGAAGAGGAAGTTGGATACGGCATCCTTGGATATGAAGAAAATGCGCTTGCTGGTTCAGGAGAAAAATGCGTTATTTGCGGTAGAGAGGCAAAACATAAAGCTTGGATAGGAAGATCCTATTGATTTTCCTTCGTATCCCATTTTATCCGACATATTTTGAGCATCTCTATGGCTCCTAAACTCAGAGAACCTGAGGGCTAAAGGCAAACCTTTATTTTCGCCATACGCCAGACCACTTGGGGGAAATATATGCCAAAAAAGAGGAAAAACAGGGGTAGGAAACTAGGTGGTTCAGGCCATGAGAGGATAGTTCAGTGTTATCAGTGTGGTAGAGCCATACCAGCTGATAAAGCTGTGAAGGTAACTAGGTGGATCTCTCCCGTAGGGGGAAGCCTAGGTAGGGATCTCGAGAGGCAGGGGGCATATATCTCAAAGAGGTTAGAGACTAGATATTACTGCATAAGCTGCGCGGTATATCTAGGGATCGTGAAACCAAGGGCTGAGGAGGAAAGGCGTGTAGCTGTTCCTTTGAATAGATCCTATAGAAAGAGAAGGTCTTCTAAGTTACCACTTAAGTTCTTAAAAGTGTGAGGAATCAAAACCACTCTTCAAGCCCCCTTGTTGCCTTCTCTGATATCCCTACCTTCTTTAGTGATGATACCGTCCTCTCCATAACTTGATCGAATAATCTAACGTAATACCCTATATCTAGGTCAGGCACATCGAAGAAAGCAGCTGGTCTTGCTCTTTCATTGACATTCCCCGGTCCCTTTACTATCAGTATTCTGAGCACTTGCCCCCTGTGAACATCTATACCTTTCTTATTCAGGAGCCAAGAGGCTACGTAGAACCCTTTTGTTTTTCTCTCGAACCTCCCGAGCTCCTTCCCCATCGTTTCCATTATTATGAGATCTTCCTTTTCCACCTGCCTATTTAATATTTTATTCCTAAAATTATTTATTTCTCTCTTGATTTCCTCTAAATCCTTGCCCTTAAGGGCCATTTCTACTACTTTCCTCTGAGCTTCCTTAATTATCTTGGGATAATCTCTCCTGACGAATTCGAATCCTTTAGCCACTAATCTTCCGTTAACAAGGTGAGCGTACTTTTTCTTTGCAAGGTAGAGCCCTTTTTCTGCAATGTACTCTAATTCAAGCCTTATTGGTAGCTTTTCATTTATCTCGTCAGGGAGTGATGTATAGATGGTTGAGTTCCCTCCTATCAATTGAATACCATCTGTATCTATGTAAATAGTTGTTAGACCCTTGCTTTCCGCATACTCCTTTACTCTTTTGATATAATACCTTCCTAGAGCAGAGGTCAGCTTTGCAGCATTTAAATTCATTAGAAGAGCATTTGACCATCCCATATATCCGTACATTGCATTTGTAACTACTTTTACAGCCCTCTGAATTGAATCGAGCCTCTTAAATTCTGGACTATCTGCTGGTAGGCTCCTCATTTGAGATTTTATCTTGGATCTCTCCTCCATCAGCTCCATGACAAGCGTCGGTATTAATCCTCTAATATCTCGGCACACATTAGCTGAGATCCCCTCCACCTCGATCTTCTCAACTTCATTGCAGAGCCCTAGAGGGGGATTAACCGTCTCAAAGCTTATATTATGATGAGCCATTATGGAAGGGTACATACTCGCAAAATCCCAATAGCAGATCTCTTCATATAACCCTGGAGATCTTAACCAGACGTATCCTCCAACATAACCGCTCTCCTTACGTGGTTCCTTAGTAGAGAAGACCCATCCCATTTTCTTAGCTTCCTTAATTATGTACGACTCAACTATTTCACCTACTGGTGTTCTTATGAGCTTATGGATGGGTCTCATGGTCAATTTAGATAATTCCACTTGATGATCCATAAGTTTTCCATATATTTCTCTAATAGTGGAAAGCTTATTCTTTAAATAAGATAAAGTATTATTTCTGTCTGATTTCCATGCTTCTGCTATCCTAAATTTCATAAGAACTTTCGGCCTCGTTACTCCTATTTCATCGGCCAGTTCGTACCAAGTCCTCTCTGGCAATTGGGGGAAATCCCTCCAAGCAATTGGAAATAGATCCAAGTTGGCCCTTCCTCTTATCCTATTCTCCACTAATATTGTTCCCCTAAAGAATCTCCCAGTTTCTTTAGGCTCCGATCCATCTCTTCCTATAGATAATTTAATTCCATGGTATTGGGATCTCGCCTTTAGATGTTTAAGTTCATCAGCATCATGACCATAGCCAGCTAAGGCATCAGGATTCTCCTTTTTAATTAATGAGATGAATTCCTCAATGACCTGTTTATCATCTTCATCGGTAGTAGATATTATCTCTATTGGGCCATCATCTATTGCATAGGCTATAGCTACTATTGGGCTCTTTCCTTCCAAGGGAAAACCATCCTCGCTATATACAAGTCCCGAGAAGAAGAGTTTCTTTAACTCCTCTTGACCCCTCGGAGACCCTAGTGATGCTAAATCATCATCCAATTCGCTGAAGGGTATTAAACCTCTATCTACGCTAAGTTGAAACCAAGGCGGTATTTCCAAATCAAATGGCTTTTCTACTTTCTTAGCTGCTTTCTTCCTAGATTTATCGTCCAGAAAACTGAACTTCACTAGCTCTTTATCTATGCCGAGCACCTTTGCCCGAACTTTTTCCTTCTCTATAAATCCAGAGACCTTGTTTTCCTCTTCAGGTAGTGTATAGAAGTATGGGTTATGTCTTATCTTCTTACTGGATCCACCAGCGAACCATATCTCAATAACCCCATCTAGGTTCTCGAGATGAAAATATACTCCTGGCATTCCGCTCCAACGATATTGTTTTTGGCGAGAGCTATAAGGTTACCCGGTGGGCCTTGTGGAAAATTTTAATTCAGTGATAGTCAGATACTCTGAAATAGGGCTTAAAAGTTCTCATGTTAGAAGAGAAATGGAGAGAAGGCTCATTAAGAACCTGGAGGAGGCTTATAGGAATGAAGGAGTTTATTTCCTGAGAATCGTGAAGAGGGCCAGTAGGATTATCGTCTATACATCGGATCCCAAAGTGAGAGAGGTGACCAAGTTAGTTTTCGGTATAAAATCTTATAGCCCTGCTCTAGAAATTGAAACAGATATTGAAGAGTTGAAAGCTGTTGCTTTATCAATAGCAGAAGGAAAGCAGGGGAGCTTTGCTGTTAGAGTGCGTAGAATTACTAAGGAATTTCCTTTAACATCGATAGAGGTTGCTAAGCTTATCGGATTCGTTATAAAGGAACAAACGGGCAGATCTGTTAACCTGAACGATCCTGATCAGGAGATTCTCATCGAGATAATTGGAAGAAAGACTTACGTGACTGATGAGAGGATAGAGGGATATGGTGGCCTTCCAGTTGGTACACAAGGTAAGGTCTTAGCACTCATATCAAGTGGAATAGATAGTCCTGTGGCGGCATGGCTGCTTATGAAGCGTGGAGCCCATGTTATTCCGGTCCACTTTAAGAAGACCGATGAGGAAGAAGGCGGCTTTATGAGACTCGTATCCGTATTGAAGAGATTTTCCTATGGAACGGAATTCAAACCTATTGTAATAGAACATGCTTCTACTTTGAGAAATTACCTACAGAAGGGTGCTAGAGAATGGATTTGCCTCCTATGTAAGAGAAGGATGCTTATCTTAGCTAATAAAGTTGCTAATGAACTTGGAGCGAGTGCTATAGTTACAGGAGATTCTTTAGGTCAGGTGGCATCACAAACCTTAGAGAACTTAGAAGTCGAGAGCCGCTGTCTAGAGAAGCCTGTACTTAGACCTTTGATAGGTATGGATAAGGAAGAAATTGTGAGAATAGCTAAGGAGATAGGTACATATGACATTTCCATAACCTATGATGTAGCATGTCCTTTTGTCCCAAAGAAGCCCAAGACTAAAGGTAAATGGAACCAATTCTTGAAAATCGTAAGGAAGGTTGGTGCAAATGATCTCATCGATGTTTGTAAAGGGGCTTAGCAGCTTCCGTGTTTCCCGAGCCCTTACGGAGCTCAGTACTCCACAGAACGCGGCCAGGCTTAACTTCCGGGTTCGGAATGGGTCCGGGTGTGTCCCTGGCCGCTATGGCCGCTCGCCCCTCATCAGCGAATATCTAATTTCATTTATAAACTTGAAGGTACTCGTAGGTGTGAACGCGCGGTCATGAGGTGGCCCCCAGAATGAGTAGAGTTAGACAGCTGACTAGAAATTTCAACCCTAAGAAGTATGAGCCTGAGATCTTAAACTTCTGGGAGGAGAATAAGATCTATGAGAAGTTGAGGGAACTTAAAAAAGGTAAAAAACAATTCCATTTCCTAGATGGACCACCATATCCATCTTCGGATATGCCTCATCCAGGAACTGTTTGGAATAAAATACTAAAGGATACAGTTATCCGATTTAAGAGAGGAGAGGGATTTAATGTACTCGACAAGCCCGGGTGGGATACTCATGGGCTTCCCATAGAGGTTATGACAGAGAAATCCCTAGGATTCTCGTCTAAGAAAGATATAGAGGAATATGGCATAGATAAGTTTGTTAAAAAATGTAAGGAGCTTGCCACTAAGAATCTTAAATCTATGGCTAATCATTTCAAGGAATTCGCGGTATCAATGGATTGGGACAACCCTTACAGAACTTATGAGAGGGATTACATAGAAAGCGCATGGTGGGGCGTGAAGAAGATTTGGGAGAATAATAGGCTATACCAGGGAAAGAGACCTGTCCATTGGTGTCCTAGATGTGAAACCGTTCTCTCTGATTACGAAGTCAGTGAAAACTACAAAGATATAATGGATCCCTCTATCTATGTCAAATTTAAGGTCTTAGGAAAGGAAAGAGAATATCTCCTCATATGGACAACAACTCCGTGGACCTTGCCAGGAAATGTAGCCGTCATGGTTCATCCTGAAGAAACGTACGTCAGGGTAAGAGTAGGTGAGGATATACTAATACTTGCGAGAGCTAGGCTAGAGAAAGTTATGAAAGAGGCTGGTATAGAAGATTACAGCATACTGGAAGAGTTTAAGGGAAGAGATCTTGATGGAATGAGATATGAACATCCACTAGAAGATATTATAGAAGTCCAGAGAGAACTAAGGGATGTTCATAGGGTTGTGCTCAGTGAAGAGTTCGTTACCATGGAAGAGGGAAGTGGATGCGTGCATAGTGCTCCGGGCCATGGAAAGGAAGACTTTGAGGTTGGAAGAAAATACAATCTCCCAGTAGTTAGTCCAGTTGATGAGAGAGGTAGATTCACTAAGGAAGCTGGAAAATATGAAGGTCTTCGAGTAAGGGAAGCTAATTCAGTGATAATAGAAGACCTAAGGGAGAGAGGCGCTCTCTTTCATCAAGGAACAATCATACATAAATATCCTGTCTGCTGGAGATGCGATACCCCCCTAATAATAAGAACAACAGCCCAGTGGTTCGTTAGATTAACCGATTTGAGAGAGAAACTACTAAAAGAGAGTGGCAAAGCTAAGTGGATCCCTAGATGGGGAGGGGAAAGACGGTTTAGAGACTGGCTACTTGGTCTAGAGGATTGGATAATCTCTAGGCAGAGATATTGGGGTATTCCGCTGCCCATTTGGAAATGCGATAGATGTGGAAATATAGAGGTAATAGGCTCAGCTAAGGAATTGGAGGAAAAATCGGGCACTCATTTAGAGGACCTCCACAGACCTTGGGTAGATAAAGTAACTTGGAAATGTCCTAAGTGTGGGGGAACCATGAGAAGGATACCGGATATAATGGATGTTTGGTACGATTCGGGTATATCGTTCTTCGCTAGCTTAGGTTATCCATACAAGAATGAAGGGATGTTCAGCGAGATATTTCCCGTAGACTTCATAACGGAAGGGCATGATCAGGTAAGAGGATGGTTCTTTTCTCTTCTTAGGATGGGAACTCTTCTCTTTGATAGCGTGCCCTATAAATCGGTCTTAATGCATGGTTTCATGCTAGATGAAAAAGGGAGGGAAATGCACAAGAGATTAGGAAACTATGTGCCACCTCCTGATATAATTAAAAAGGCATCAAGGGATTCATTCAGGTTCTTCGTACTTACTAAGGTCCCATGGCAGGATTTGAGGTTCTCATGGAGAGGATTAGAGGAAATTCAAAGGAAGCTGTCGGTAATATGGAATATCTACGTATTTGCGACTACGTACCTCAGAGATAGAGAAATTGGGGCGCTTCCCCCTATGAGCGATCTAGATCCAGTTAATAGATGGGTGCTTTCCAGACTTAACTCCATGAAAAAGGCAGTCAGGGAATACATGAACGAGTATCATATACATATGGCGAGTAATGAAGTCTTAAGCTTCCTGCTAGATGATATAAGTCATTTATACCTCAGGGTAGCTCGAAGGAAATTGAGATCTAAGGATAAAGCGATCTCTGATCTGTGGTCCAGAGTACTTTATCATGTTTTGAAGGAATCGCTGCCTTATTTATCTCTATTCGCCCCATTGATGGCAGAGAAGATATATCAGGAATCTTTCAGGCAAGATAATGATCCTGAGAGTATAAATTTCGTTTTGCTCGGCCCTCATAGATCCGAATTTATAGATGAAGAGTTAGAGAATATGATGAATTATGTAAGAGAAATTGTGAGCTCTTCTGGGTTCGCTAGGTCTAATGCAGGGATCAAGAAGAGACAGCCTCTGAAAGAGATGATTATAGTATCTAGCGATCCTATGACCATGAAAGCTGTTAACTCCCTGAAGGATGTGCTATTAATTGAAGCCAACGTCAGAGAAGTAAGGGTTGGAGAACAGCCAGTTGATGGAAACTGGTCAGAAGCCAGCTTTAGTACAGGTAAGGTATTCTTGAATCTAGAAATGGGCGAGGAAGAAATTTTAGCGGGTTTAGCTAGAGAAGTTATTAGGAGAATACAGTCGATGAGAAAGGAGTTAGGCCTAACTATAGGAGTAGAGAGAATAGAGATCTACATAAGGGGAAGCGATGCTATACACAAGGCTGTTAAGACGTTTTACGATGATATACTATGGGACTCAGATGCCAATTCCATAAAAGTTGTGAAGAGCGATGAAGAGGTGCCTAGCAGCTCCTTTGGAAAGGAATGGAAGATAAATAATGAGAAGGTGTTCATATGGATAAAGAAAGTGAAGTAAGAGTCCATGGATGGGTCAGCGAAGTTAGAGATTTAGGGAGAGTCAGGTTTATAGTCTTAAGAAACTGGAATGAGAAAATACAGTTAACACTGAAGAAAGGCGTTACACCGGACGATCTATTCGATATAGCTGGGAGTCTAACTCAAGAATCCGTTATAGAAGCTGTTGGTAAGGAGGTGAAGGAAAAGAGAGCTAGGTCTGTTGATAGAGAGATATTACCTAGAACAATCAGAGTCCATTCCATATCTCAACCTAAACTCCCTTTAGATCCAAATTGGAAAGTCCCCGCTTTACTATCCACTAGGTTGGACAATAGGCCCTTGGATCTTAGAAGGCCAAAAATACAGGCTATATTTAAGATAGAATCTTCTCTTGTTGCTGGAATGGAAGAATGGTTGAGAGATAATGGCTTTCTAAGGGTATTTACCCCCGCTATAATAGGAGCTGCTAGTGAAAGCGGAGCAGAAGTGTTCAAGGTTCAATACTTTAACAGAGATGCTTATTTAAGGCAGGATCCACAGCTTCATAGACAGCTAACTATATTAGGAGGCTTTGAGAGGATATATGATTTAGGAGTTAATTGGAGAGCGGAGCTCAGCCATACTCCAAGGCATTTGAGCGAATTCAGATCGATGGCTGTGGAGTTGGCTTTTATAGAGAATGAGCAAGATACTATGAGGATAGAAGAAGAGCTCATCAAGGCTGGGATAAGGAAGATCATTGAGGAGAGGGAGAAAGAATTAGAGCTCCTTGGTATAGAGTTAAGCTTACCTAGGACGCCTTTTCCCGAGCTGAGATTCCCTCAAATATATGAAATATTGGAGGAGATGGGAAAGGAGATAGAGTATGGAGAAGATTATGATACAGAATCAGAAAAGCTTCTCTGGGAATATGTTAAGCAGGAATACAATACAGATTTCTTTTTCGTGAATAGATTTCCCTTTAAAGCGAAACCTTTCTATGTAATGAGAGAGGACGATCTATGGGCTAGAAGTGTAGATTTGTTATATAAAGGTTTAGAACTTAGCTCTGGCGGCCAAAGGGAGCATAGATATGATGTATTAATCTCCCAAATTATGGAAAAGGGCCTGAATCCAAAGAACCTAGAATGGTTCACTAGATTTTTCTCTTATGGAGCGCCTCCCCATGGAGGATTTGCTATAGGAATAGAGAGATTGATCATGAAACTGCTCGACCTAGATAATATAAAAGAGGCAGCCCTCTTCCCCAGAGACCCTGAAAGGGTACTGCCTTAAATTCAGGAATAAAAATTCGGCGATAGCCGTCCAAACATAAAAATAGGTTCTCGATATGAGAAGTTTGACATGTGGAAAAGAAGAGTTCTTGCAATAGTAGCAGCATTACTAGTGCTGTTTATGGGATTTCCGAGGACCCTAGCGCAGCCTACAGGTTATATTAAGTATTATGGTGATGTACTCATCCCTAATACAAATAGTTCCTCTCAACTAGAGGTCTTGGAGGCTGAAATATATAGGGTTTACATATTAGCTAAGGTAGGTGAAAACGGCCTATTTGATTTAATAGAACATAATTCTACGTTTAATACAGTACTAATTAATGGAACTAACGTAACATTTGTCCTCAGGAAATCTTCTTCCATATATCAGCCAGTCAGGCATGGGAATATTTCTAGGACCTCTAATCTGACGAAATATGGGTTAGTAGGTCCTTTCTTAGTTAGAATTTCCCAAGGGAAGATATTAGAAGTCTCTAAGATATCTAATTTTGCCCCTCAAATAGAACTCCTAGAAGCGAAAGTCGGCGAAGAAGCTCGAGCTTTAATAGAAGGGAGGAATTTATCCGGCTTCTGGTATGAAGGTCTTAATGGATGGGTTTTTCACCTGAACTGGACGCAGCCTGGAAATTTATCGGCCATTATAATACATAGAAATGGTACGATAATACCCTTCCGTGCAATTTTACATGCTCTAAGTAGAGACATATCATTTAACATGAGCGGCAGCCCGTATGAGTGGGTACATATATCTATATCGAATGATTCGATATATCTTGATGCCAGAAGCATCACTCTATCAGCCGTCAAACAGGTTAATGAGCTACCAATAGGGGAATTCTTTGGTTTCTATAAGTACAATTCTAGTGTCTTTCTTGTACATGAGACCAAGCTAAGGCATCTTTTATATAATGTAGTTACACCTGAAAAATGCAAAACTTGCATCATTGGAGGAGTAACTTACGTAGTAGATACTAATTTCAAATTGAATATCAAGTTAGATATGCCGAGCGAAGGTATTGGTGGCTCTTTCATCCCTCTGACAGTATACCTGCCTGAAAATGTAACAAACGCAACTCTCTATGTTCCTGGGAAGAGAGCTATAATGCTAAATAGACTGGAAGTACCCTATCGTCTAATGCTATCCCTACCTCCTGTTAATGCCGATATTAAGGATTATGTCTATCTCACCGCATACTCCAGTAATGGAGTATATGGCTTAAGAGAAAGTTTGAATATTCTTAAGGCATATGAAGCTAAATTGCTTAACGAAACTAGCATTTTCTTAGTTGGAGGTAGGGGTAACTTATACGTGTCAGTTGCAAACTTTGCGGCAGAGCCAATATCCCTAACTGATGCCCAAATAAACCTTACAACAAAGAAAGGAGAAGTATTATCTCTCAGATTTCCTCTCTCTATAAATTTACGAGGCAATAGCTCCCAAAGGATAATTCTGCCCTTAAATCTTCCTACAGGAGATTACGAAGCTGCAATTTCATTGGATATAAGGGACCATCTTGGGCATACGACTACAATATATGTGGGAGAGATATCTATCGTATCAACGGGGAGAGATCCCCTCAATACAGTAGTAACTTTGTCTCCCGCCACTCCTAACGTAGGAGACAAAGTTAAGCTCGGGATCACAATAACAAGTATGATCCCCCTAAGCGAGATCTTGGTAAGCACAAATGCCAGTAGTAACTTAGAACCAGTTTCAGAGACATCTAAGATACTTAAGGAAGTACCCGAGGGAAGCACTAAAAAGCTGAGCTTCCTGTTTAAGGCAAAGAACATCGGTCCTGCTAAGATATCCGTCCTGTTTTACTATAGAATAAAGGGCGAGAACTTCCAGAGATTTTATACCAAGGAAATTAAAGTACCCATAGGGGGCGTGCCGGGAAAAGCTTCTGTCGAGGTATCGGAGTCTAAAGTAAAAGTTGGTGAGAAGATTACTATTGATGTGAGAGTTGAGGATGTATCAGGAAATCTGACAGTAGAACTCCCAAGAGAACTAGCTATAATAGAAGCTAATGGTAGGATTAAGGGGAACAGCATCGAGAGTACTGCCCCAGGAGAGATAAGAATAGTTGGGGCATTTAGAGAAAGTGGCGAATACACATTACCTACTTATGTATTGATTAATGGAAGTCTGTTAGTACCTTCTAATACCATTACCGTAAAGGTCATCAGTAAGAGCAACGTAGGATACTTGGAAAAGGCTCTTAGATCTAAATTAGCCGACTTAATGAGAAGGTATAAGACATTAAAGGAAACTTCCGGTGGTTTGAGTCCTGATGAGAGGAGGAAGCTTGATCTAATAGAAAAGTCATTAGAGGAAATTGAGAGCTCGATAAATAGGGGAGAATTTGATAAGGCCAGTAAAATGCTGTCAAGTGTGGAGAATGAGATATCGTCCATGGAGGAGCATGCATTTTCCTCATTAGACCAAATTATGAGCGGCTTTATATATTTCCTCATTGGAGCCGGAATAGCTTCTGCTTTCCTCCTTGCTATTAGATTAAGAAAGGGAGAAAAGCATGGATCTTGATTCTTGGGCTAGAGAGGCGTATCGACTATTTGAATCTGGGATCTCCGGAGCGAGCAAGGCGGGAGTTATCTTCCCGCCAACACCTGATGGCATATCCTCTGCTGTCATAATAGCCGAGATACTCTCGCAGAAAGGATTGGAATCTGATTTCATAGTCTCGACGCCTGAGAATTTGCTAGATGCCATTGAATCATGCGTTGGAAAGTGCGATTCAATGATTTTCTTAGACCTGCCACCGCATGGAAAGGGACCATTGCAAGTTTCCACTGAATTTTATAAGAGTACTATTATTATCGACCATGGTTCCTTGAGCTTTTCAAACTACAATTATGGGAGAAGTGTTATTAGGATAAATGCTGATATAGGAGGCATATCCACTGGCTTATTAGCATACTTCATTGCCTTACAGGTGAGTGAGAATAACGATATACTATCTTGGGTAGCAGCATCTGGATTCTATGGTGAATGTACCTCCAACCTATGCATAGATCTAGAAAAGAAGGCGATTTTATCATGGCCTGAGCTCATGGGGGGAAATTCCCTAGATAGAATATGGCAAATTCTTGTAGCATCATCCTATTTGGGAGAGGAATGGGTGCTCCTCGCCGTATCAGCTTTACAGGAATCATTTGATGATCCAAGCTGGTTTTTGAATGGAAATTCTGCAACTGCTAGCATTATAAGAAGTAAAGTGGAGGAGGTGCGGTCTGAGATAAGAGATATATTAGATGAGCCATACCTCAAAAGGAGAAATTTCGGAGCGTGGGAGTCCCCAGAGCCATACCAGAGGTTCGTTTTATCTATGCTAGCGAGAAAAGAAATCGTAGAAAATGCCTTATCTTTCTTCTACGATCCACCTCTTGGACTCATTTATTTAGTAGGGGACCCTAACATAGATCTATATGAAAAGATGTCCAGTTACTTAGAAAACTCTGAATGCTCTATCTTCGGAGGGAAAGGTTTCCTTTCTATAATAGTGGACTCCGAGTTTTTAAGGGATCTAATATACTCATTAAGCCGAAGGATCGATGAAGGGCTTTAACTATAATCTCCAGCGGCAGGATTATATGTTGTGTTTCTACTATCCAACATAGCCCATGGGAGGATGAGATGGTTTGCCGATTCGTGTCGCTGTTGCCACAGATGATGGTAAGACTTTGAAGGATGGATCCTTCCATGATGCCAAGTTCTTTGCTATATACGATGTACTGGGTAGAAGCCCTACAAAAGTAGATACGAGAGTAAATACTAGGAAGGGAAGTAAGAGAGGACCTACTTCCGTCCTTGAAATTCTTAGGGACTGTGAGGTTCTCATAGCCAAGAAATTTGACGCCGAATTAAGGGAGGTTGTAGAGGCTAGAGGGATTATAGCTCTAGAGACCGATAAGGAAGATGTAGAATCGGCTGTTTTGGAAATAGCTGAAAAGATATCTAGGTTGAGCGGATAACATGCCGAATTGGAAAGATAGAGAGATTTTCTCACGCTTAAATGTTCCAGAGGACTCTCCAGTAATAATTAGAGTTGATGGATGGAATTTCAGAAAGATAACAGAGAAGATTGGTCTTAAGAGACCTTATGATACTAGACTTGCAAAGTCACTTGCAGAGGCCTCATCAGAGCTGATGAGGATGGGATTTCCTATAGCATTCGCATTTACATTTTCTGATGAGATTTCTTTTCTCTTGGCTCCCCCTTTGCCTTGGAGGGGGAGGATAGAGAAGCTCATCACGATATTGGCATCTTACACATCTGGCTATCTGTCTAAGGTATTCGATGAAGCACTAGCCTTCGATGGGAGGGTTGTATTTGTTAGAAATGAAGACGAGATCGTGGATTATATGAGGTGGAGGCAGTCAGAAGCTTGGAGAAATGCTTTAAACTCCTATGCCCTAAAAGCATTAGAGAATCAGGGTTTAAGCAGGAAGGATGCTGTGGAGGCCCTTAAGGGAAAGAAATCCAGCGAGCTTCATGATCTCATTTTCAAGAACCTTGGAGTGAATGTAAATGATGTCCCAGCATGGCAAAGGAGAGGTATCATGATAAGGTGGATAATAAAGATTAAGAACAGCAATTTTGGTCCAGTTCAGAGAAGAAGTGTGAGAGTGGATTGGGATCTTCCCTTATTTTCAACTCCAGAGGGAAGGGACTATCTTCTAGAATCTATTAGTATAGGAATGTCAAGTTTTAGAGGGATGATGAGTTCTTCGGAGGGGTGACTCCTATTGCTAGTAGGTGTTTTATCTGACTCTCACGATGATCTAATTTCTTTAGAGAGAGCTGTGGAAATATTTCAGAGAATTGGAGTCGATGAGATTGTCCACTTGGGAGATTTAGTATCTCCATTTGCATTAAAACCTATTTCTAACTCTGGTATTCCTTTCAGATTGCTAAAGGGTAACAATGATGCGGAGCCTTTGGTGACAATTATGACCCTAGAGAATGATGGTACTTACTATCCCAGCCCTGTTGAGATAGAATTAAGTGGAAAGAAAGCCTTACTCTTTCATGGATTTGGATCTAAGGACTTAACGAAGTTCATAGCAATGCAAGCCGCTGCCAGTGGGAAGTATGAATTCGTACTCTATGGCCACACCCATGAGCTTCACATAGATATAGTTAACTCCTCCATGATAATAAATCCAGGAGAGGCATGTGGAAAGCTAACTGGTAGGAAGACAGTCGTGATATTGGATACAAAAGAGAAGGATGCTGAGGTTATAGATCTATAGGCTAGATACGAATTCTCTTATTCTTCTCATACCTTCCACTATGTCCTCCATAGGACCAGCGAAGGATATCCTGAGATAACCCTCCCCTGCATCACCGAAAGCGGTGCCTGGTAGCAAAGCCACTCCGGCTTCTTCCAATAATCGGTTGGCCAGTTCATTAGAAGACATTCCTGTTCCCTTTATGTTAGGAAATGCATAGAAAGTAGCAGCTGGTTTGATCATTCTGAATCCCTTTATCTTATTTATCTCATCAAATATTACATCCCTCTTCCTCTGATAGTCCCTTACCATCTCAATTACCTCATCTTGAGGCCCTCTGATGGCCTGTATTGCAGCTACTTGGGTGAAGTTAGGAGGACATGATACAGCATTTGATTGTATCTTAGCTAATATATCGGCCACTTCTCTCTTCGCTACAGCATATCCAAGTCTATAACCAGTCATAGCCCACGTCTTGCTAAAACCGCTGATTAAGATAGTTACATCCTCAGCTCCTGGTATAGATAAGACACTCTCATGCTTCTTTCCATCGAATATTATATCTTCGTATATCTCATCTGATATTATCAGGATATCTTTCTCCTTAGCAAGTTTCACAATCTCTTCAAGGTCCCTCCTCCGATAAATCCCACCTGTTGGATTGCTAGGTGTATTTATCACAATAGCCTTTGTTTTGTCGGTAACTTGAGCTAATATATCATCGACATCGGGCGAAAAGGCCCTCTCTTCCTTCAAAATCACCGGTTTGACTATTCCTCCCACGAACTTTGTCACACTTTCATATGATGGATAAGCTGGCATCGGTACTATTACTTCATCTCCCGGGTCTACAAAGGCCATTATCGCAGCAAATATAGCCATTTTAGCCCCTACAGTAACCACAACGTTCTCGGGGGATATATCTATGCCTCTAGTACTGGATACTCTCTCAGCTATGGCTTCTCTGAGTTCGTATATTCCAGCCGATGGAGTATACTTAGTTTTCCCCTCATCTAACGCTTTTTTAGTCGCTTCAAGGACATGATTGGGCGGCTGATATCCTGGTTCCCCTATCTCTAGATGAACTATACTTTTTCCCTGCCTCTCCAGCTCTTTAGCCTTAGCAAGAACAACAAAAGCACCCTCAACACCAAGAGAATTAACTCTAGATGCAAACTCAGGCATAAACTAGGACCCCCTATCTGATGGCTAGCATTACTGAAAAAGTTTCAAGTCATTTATGGATGTCCTTGAGTACCAGCAGATAAGCTATGAATCCAAACACCAATTCGTTCAGGAATACTGTAATTGTTGAAGAAACGAGGGTTATAGCTAAAGCATCTCCTTTGCTGAATCCCATAGCTGAAAGTAAACCTGTCATTACCCATTCTCTTATACCGGTATTTCCAGGTATACCTATTGGGATCAATACCATTATTATTGAGACAGAATAAATGAGAATACCCATCAAAGGATCTATCCAGTAGCCCAGCGCGTAAAAGTATATGAATATGGGCAGCATGTCGAATATCCAGTTTAAGAATGCACAGGCTAAAGAGATCGCTAGCTCTTTCCTTTTCTTCATCAAATTCCTAAAGGCCTCTGAATACTCTATTACTATCTCCTTCAATGTAGTAAAATCCCTTTTCAACTTTCTCTCGAAAAATTCTATCAGCCTAAGAAGTCGACTTTCTTCCATACTCAACTTGTATATCAGGTAAAAGGAGATTGTAAGCATTGCGATGGCTACAGTTACTGTAATAATGGTATTATGTCCTAAACCAACCAGATTTATAAGATAGGACATGCCCAGCACTATACTTACTATGAACGGTACTATCATTACTACTCTATGAGCAACAATAGTCGATAGGGCTTGTCCTAAGGAAATTTTGGACTTTTTCGTTATGAAATATGTTCTAGCTACTTCCCCTGTAGTAGATCCAGCGGGAATAAGTAAATTTATAAACAAACTCGTCCATCCTATCAAGAATACATCTTTAAAGGGGGCTTTTCTCTCTAAAAGCTCGTACCATCCCATATTATAGAAGAAGACACCTAAATGAATCGATATGAAAGATAAAACTACTGGAATAAAGCCTATTGTCTTTAAGCTTTTCAGTGCTTTATTTAAATCGAAGGCCGCAAGCAAAGGTATCATCAGGATTATTCCCAGCAGGAGAAGCAGTATGCTCTTCTTTCCGATGCGAGGTGTTCCCTCGTAGCTCATCAGCAGCTCTACCATCCAGATATTAAAAGTATTAACGCATGTTTCTACAATTATCTGCTTTACCATAGGAAATGAATTCCATTGCCACTACCTCATCCCATACAGGTAATCCATATGATGTACCTGGTCTAGATATTGTTAAGGCTGCCGCGGCATTTGCTAATCTTATAGATTTTCCTGGAGGGAACCCTTTAGCTCTAGCAGCTAGATAGGCTGCTGCAAAGACATCCCCTGCACCTGTAGTGTCAACTACATTAACTGGTATTGCTCTCACGAAGCATTTCTCACCATCTATCCAAGCTAGTGATCCTCTAGCTCCCATCTTAATGAAAACCTCTTTGGGTCCCTCTCGAGCTATCATATGGGCCGCTCTCTCTGGATTTTCTTCCCCAGATAACATTTTAGCCTCCTTTAAATTTAGGAATAATCTCTCAACTCCATTCAAAAGTTTCCAAACATCTTCCCTATTGTTCATTATTATCCTAGATCCTGGATCCCAGGACACACCTTCTTTTTCTTTTATTACGGTCTCAGCTATAGGTATCCTTACACTAGCCATATGCACTATATCAGCTGCTTTCAGTAAGTCCCTCCTGTTTATTATGTCACTAGGAAGCAGTTCCTCGTTGGCTCCGGGGCTCTCTATCATCCTTCTATTCTCGCCTAAAACATTTAATATGACTACTAATCCAGATCTTCGTCCTTCTGCTATCTTTATATGGCTAATGTCTACTCCTCTAGCCTCTAAGGTGTGCAAATAAATTTTTCCTAATGGATCATCCCCCACCGAGGATATTATTGATACATCCATTCCGAGTCCTGCTAATGCCATTGCGAAATTAGAAGCCGAGCCTCCAGCACTAATTGTAGCAGCTAGCGCTTCCGATGCTTCATCTTGATCTGGTATTCTATCTACAAAGACCGTTATATCTATGTTGGCATTTCCTATGGCTATGAACTTCATTTTATCCCCCTTAACACCGAGAGAGTTATGTCAAGGATCTCTCTAAAGACTTCCTCTTCGCGGCCGCTAGTATTCACCAAGTATGTTTTATTTTTCCAAGGATTCGAGTTTATTAATTTTAGATAGATATCCCTTACTCTTCTAAGTTTATCGATAAGATGGTATCTCTCCCCGCTTTTCACTCTTTTTATCGCATCTTCGGGCTCTAGGTCAAGGTATATAACGATATCTGGCATTCTTGCCCATCTATTTATGAAATAAACCCATTCTATAGGAAGTTCCGACCCCTGATAGGCAAGGGAAGAGAGGATGTATCTATCTGAGATAACTATCTTCCCTTCTTTGAGTAGAGGACTTATCCTCTCGTTATGATAGATTCTATCTGCTGCAAAAAGCAAAGCCAGTATTTTAGTATCGAACTCTAGTTCTCCTCTCAAAGCCTTCCTGATTATAGTCCCTATAGGACCCTTTGTTGGCTCCGAAGTCCATTCAGATTTGTACCCTAGATCTCTGAGCTTAAAATAAAGCCTTTTACTATGGGTCGTTTTACCTGAACCATCTATTCCCTCGAAGGCGATTAGCATCAACATGGAGCATCCGACTACCTTTTTAATCTCATAGTCGAATCTTAACTTATGCTATTGGTGGGACCTGAAGATAATTTCAATAGGATTTTATCTGAGAGGATAGGAGCTAGCCTTATCCCGATGGAGAGGAGAGTATTCCCTGACGGTGAAGTCTGCCCTAGGGTCATGAATGAAGTTAGGGGAAGTGATGTGATCCTCTCATTAAGAAT
The DNA here is from genome assembly GCA_027491785.1 of Thermoproteota archaeon. Lineage (GTDB taxonomy): Archaea > Korarchaeota > Korarchaeia > Korarchaeales > Korarchaeaceae > Korarchaeum. Next base: position 63,561 of record JAOZGJ010000101.1, read on the forward strand.
GAAGGCCGGAAGATGTAAACCAAATGAATATCTTTTGGAGGTATTGTTTACCATTAGAAACTTAAGGGAGCATATGAATTCAGGTGAGGTAACCTTAGTAATGCCTTATTTTCCCTACGCGCGGCAGGATGCTATATTTAGGTTAGGAGAGCCTCTTAGCTCTAAGTATGTTGCAGAGCTGCTTGAGAGCTCAGGAGTTAATAGAATAATAAGCATTACAGTTCATCTGCATAGGATAGGTAATTTCTCTAACTTATTTGATAGAACAGAAGCTATAAATCTAAGCGGATTCGAGTCCTTAGCAGAGGAGTTAAGGCTATTAGACCTGAGGAATCCCTTCATCCTAGGACCAGATACCGAAAGCATAAATTGGGCTAGAGAATTGGCTGAATTTTACGGAGCTGAGGAGTATGATGCATTTACTAAGGAGAGAGATATCCATACCGGAGAAATAAAAACGACAGTTAAGAAGATAGATCTCAGTGGAAGAGATGTGGTTGTGGTAGATGATATGGTCTCTACGGGAGGTACTATGGCAAATGCCGTCAAGGCTGCTAAGGAGATGGGTGCCAGACTCGTGGTATCAGCCTTTGTACATCCCGTTCTAGCTCCTGGAGCCATAGATAAGATTCTTGGAGCTGGAGCCGATATTATCTTATCTAGTGATACAATAGAGTGGATAGGATCTAGATCCTCCGTTGTCCCAATAATAGCGAGGGCATTAGGGTGATTCTTTGTCTCCTATGAGACCTAGTATGGTGGCATCCTCCCTAGCAACACTAGCTCTATCCATCATACTCGGATATGGCTCCTTCATCCTCTGGGCAAGGGAGCCCTTATATTCTTCAATTAGCCTTTTATCTTCGTTAATCCTCTTGCTTTTAGCTATAGGTGTATTGAGAGGAAATTTTTATGCAATGAATGTGCTTTCTGTATTCTATATGATTTTAGCAGTAATAGGAATAATGATCTCACCTCAGTTACCTTCGGAGGGTATTCTAACATTCGTTTTCTCATTCACACTCGGATTTTATATATGGAAGTACAGACATAAGCCATACAAGGAGAAAGCTGGTGGGACATTAGAGGATTTAGGAGATCGATCTGAGAGTGCGCTACCAAAAGATGATTCTTTAGAGCCATAACATTAAAGGGAAGTTATATAAAGGTCTATTGTGGATATGCGATGAGTTATATACCCTAGCTTCCCGATCATAAGGGAAGGTGATTTAGATTCCGAGGAAGAAGATTGTTAAAGGAGGATCTGAGGAGGAAGATAAGGAGGAAGCTAGTGAAGATTACTATGAGGAGGTAGGACCTGCTGAGGAAGTGGATCTAACAGAATTAGAAGGAGTAGGACCTGCTACTGCTAAGAGATTGTTAGAGGCAGGATTTACTACACTAGAGTCGATAGCGATGTCTACACCATCGGAATTGGCCGTTTATGCAGGTATTGGAGAGAATATAGCCCAGAAGATAATACAGGCTGCTAGAAGCAAGCTTAATATCGATGTTATGTCAGCCTATGATTATTATCAGCAGAGGAAAGTGGTTCAGCGGATTACTACTGGTTCCAAAGGGCTAGACGAGCTACTTGGAGGCGGCATAGAGACTCAGTCCATTACTGAGATCTATGGACCCTATGGCTCAGGAAAGACGCAATTTGCTCATCAAATGTCAGTTACCGTACAGCTGCCAGAGGAAAAGGGTGGTTTGGGTAGAGCTGCACTTTTTATAGATACAGAAGGAACGTTCAGACCAGAGAGAATAATTCAGATATCTGAGAGGTTTGGATTAGATCCTGAGAGAACTTTAAAGAACATATTGTATGCAAGGGCTTTTACCAGCGACCATCAGATGATAGTAACTGAAAGGGCTGAACCTTATATTAAGGAGAAAAATATAGGACTGATAATAGTTGATTCCCTCATAAGCCACTTCAGGGGGGAGTATGTAGGGAGGGAAACTTTAGCTGAAAGACAACAGAAACTTAATAAGTACCTTCACAAGCTCCTTAAACTAGCTTTAGGTTATAATTTAGCTGTGATAGTGACAAATCAGGTTGTAGCAGATCCTACTGCGTTCTTCGGGGATCCAAACAGACCAGCGGGAGGACATGTCCTCGGTCATGGAGTAACTGCCAGGTTATACATAAAGAGAGGGAAAAAAGATAGGAGAGTTGTTAAGCTCGTTAAGAGCCCATATCTCCCAGAGGGAACCGTTGAGATAATGATAACGGAGGGAGGCATAGAGGATGTTTAAATTCCGCTTTCATAGGCCCTCTTCTTTCTCTCATATTCAACACGGTTCATGACAATACGTGCTGGAACTCCGAGAACAACCTTTCCTGGAGGGACATCCTTAGTTACTACCGCACCTGATGCAACAACGGCCTTTTCTCCTATCTTAACACCTGATATGAGTACTGAGTTAGCTCCTATAACAGCATCGTCTTCTATCGTTACGCCTAGGAGCCTTTTACTAGCTGGATATTTATCGTTAGTTATTACCACGAAGGGTGCTAGGAATACCCTATTTCCTATAATGCTTTCTGGAGGGATATAAGATCCGCTTTGGATACTGACATTTTCTCCTATCTTAACACGTCCATCTATAATAGAATGCGTTCCTACTACTGTGTAATCTCCTATCTCGGTGTCTTCCCTTATTAAAACGGCATGGCCTGTTTGTACTCCTCTCCCTATCTTTGCTCTCTCATAAATAATGGAATGGCTTCTGATAAAAGTACTCTCCCCTATTATGGCTCCTTCGCTAATTTCATCGTATGTCTGAGAGTTCCTCCCCCTAATCCCCTTTATCTTACTGAAGGAGGGATATCCTACTACGGAATACATTCCTAAGGTAGATCCTCTGCCAATACATGTAGGTCCTAAAACTGTAACATCTCCCTCTATGGAAACTCCCGAGAGTACTGCTTTTTTAGAGAGATACATGATGGGCACCTAGGGGATATGATGGATACAATTAAAGTCTTCTTGGCTGGTAAAGAGAGAAAGCTACCATGGAATACGATGGTCAGGGACCTTTATCAAAGGTTGGGTTTAAGCAAGTGGAGCACTCTAATACTCGTAAATGGTAGGCCTAAAGCAGATGACTGTTATTTAGAGGATGGAGATGTGATTACTTGGCTCAGGATAACCTATCATGAGAGCCCGGTGAAATCAGATGAGGATCTGCGACCTGTGTGGAGCCAATGAAGCGGTATACACAGATTATACCAAAGGGATCTCACTGTGCGCCGACTGTCTAATGTCTTCCGTGAAGAGAAGGGCCTGGAAGGTCTTAGAGGAGGAATTAATCGAAGGGGATAGGATAGTTGTAGCTCATTCTGGAGGGAAGGACAGTTCTCTTGCTCTAATTTTAACAAAAGAGTTTTCAGATGCAAATCCGGATATGAATCTTACCATTACCTCTGTTACTATAGATGAGGGTACTTTCTACAGAAAATCCTCGATAGATCTAGCCGAAAAGTTATGCAGAGAATTGGGAATTAAGCACCTAACTTTTACCATGGAAGAGATACATGGATTATCCATAGGAGAATTAGAGGATAAGCTTCCGAGAGATTCTAAAAGAAGTGCCTGTACTTATTGTGGTGTCTTCAGGAGGCAAGCGATAAATGCTGTGGCTAGGGAGATGGGTGCTACCGTAGTGGTCACCGGTCATAACTTGGATGATATAGTCCAAACGGCTTTGATGAACTTAGCGCGGGGAGATATTAAAGCATTAGTCAAGACGCTGAGACACGAGAGAAGAATTGAAGATGGATTAGTACCTAGGGTTAGGCCATTGAAGTATGTCTATGAGAAGGAGGTAGCTGCATTAGTGGCTGCTAAGCGGATAACTGCTCATCTAGGTAAATGTCCACTTACCCAGGGGATGAGAATAGGAATAAGGAGAGAGATAGACGAATTAGAAGATCTCGAGGCAGGGGCCAAGATTAGGGCTTTGAGATCTTTCATGTTAATATCTAACGAGATAGCACCTGATGTGAAGTTAAAAAGATGTAAAGTTTGCGGAGAACCAACGACCAGTGATATATGCAAAGCTTGTCAGTTCAAGGCTGAGTTATCTAAGGTCGTAGGGAGAGACTTATTGAAACCGCTTAATTTGGATTCAGTAAGGGAAAAATTGATTAGAGGATGAAGGGTGTCAACTGATTTACCCTCGGTATATAACGAATTTTTCTGGAAACAGGTCTTAACCCATACTCTAAGGCTCTATCAGAGTAGTTAAGGATCAAGTTCATTAGATCACTTCCGGTGAACCATCCCGCCCCCCCAGTATATGCATCTAGCTCTTGAAAGTTAGTTGAATCATCCTTTGGAAGCCCTTTACCAAAGAACAATATTGGCACAGGATCCCCCGAATGCTTTCCTATCGTACAGGGAGTAGCGTGATCTCCTGTTACGACTACTAATAGATCCTCTGGTGGGTCTGTTAAGGGCTCTAGTGCGATATCTACCTCTTCGAGCACCCTAACCTTCAGCAATGGGTCTTTCTTATGAGAAGCCACATCTGTACCCTTAACATGCACGTATATGAAGTCATATGCATTAAGAAGATCTAATGCCTTCCCAATCTTAGATGAGAAATTCGAATCTGGTAGGCCAGTAGCACCCTCCGGTTGAAATACATCAAAGCCCAAGGCTTTAGCAATACCCTTGTACATGGGGCCAGCAGCCACGGCAGCCGGTTTGAATCCCCATCTAGATGAAAAAGGTTCGAGTTTAGGCGGACTTGCCGCTCCTCTTGGGAGTATGAAATTGGCTGGAAGTTTGCCTTCTCTAGATCTCCTCTTATTTACCTCATGATCCTTTAGAGATAGGTAGGCCCTAACTAGAAACTCTTTCAGGGCTTCTGCTGTTTTCTTAGCATCATCGTTTATAGGTATCGGCTCAAGTACGGGATAACCAACCTCATGGGGATCGACATCTGTCACCTCGCTAGATAGGTGAGGTCCTTCGAGTATCAGAAAACCCCTATGTTCTAGGGTATGCTTGAATGTAGCCTTAACATCTCCATTTAAGAGGTCCATTTCAGATATTTCATGGGCTAATTCCTCAGCATCCTCACCTGATATCCTGCCAGCTCTCCTATCTCTAACTATAAATTTGCCATCTTTTTCCTCTACTGTAGCAAAGTTAGCCCTGAAGGCTATCCCTCTCTCAAGAGAAATGTTCTCCCCCATTGCTTCGAATATACCCCTTCCGGGATACTCAGAGGTTATATCGTATCCGAAGAGGGAAAGATGACCTGTATCGCTACCTGGGGGGATACCAGGAGAGATCGGGTATTGCATCCCTAGGATGCCCTTAGCGGCCATGAGATCCATATTAGGTATTTCTGCGCTTTGAAGAGGGGTAAGCCACTTAAGATTAGGATTTGGTCTATCTCCAAGGCCATCCAGAATTATGAATATTACCTTTCTCATACCCATCTTAGACTGTGTTTATTTAATACGTCCTTCTATTCAGATAGGTAAGGTAAGGAGAATGGGTTGGATGAAGGTCAGGAGGATATCTGAACCTCTAAAGGCAGACATAGCAGTAATGGGATTTCCAGGAATGGCTAATATTGGGGAGCAGGTTATAACGTATCTTGTGAAGGAGAAGAGTCCAACTCCTATTACCAAGATATACTCCGAATACTTGATGTTCCCTAATAATATGGTAGGGATATCCATACTAGAAGGAGGAAAGTTCATACTCCCATCTATATCGATATTTCATATGAGTAGCCCTCAGATGGCTCTAGTGACCAGTGATGTACAGCCAGTTCCTTGGGGAGGGATGGAGGTATCTAGCGAAATCTTGAAGGTACTTCTGAGTATGGGAGTGAAGAGCATCGTAGTAATTACTGGATTCGTGGATGAAAGCTCTGTGGGAAAGGTATTTGCCTTCGGGAACGATAATCTCCTCTTAAATAGATTCCTCGAGGCGGGAGCTACTAGAGAAAATCCTATAAAATCTGTAATAGGGCTAGCCGGCTCTGTTCTAGGTTTAGCTAGGATAAGAGGGATAAATAGTGTGGTATTAAGTGGAGTAGCCCCTGACTATTCTCCAGATCCGAGGGCAGCAAAGCGTGTACTTGAGATACTCGATAAAACTTTCTCGATAGGTCTTGATTATGAAGTTATAGACAAGCAGATAGAGGAGATAGAAAGAGTAAAAAGTGAGCTAATGAAAGAAATTGAAAAGAAGATCAGAGAGGAGCTAGGTGCCCAAGGTGGAACGGATGAATCCGCAGAGTACGTCGGGTAGGTTTCCAGCTCCCCTTCGCAGGCTTAAAGATAAATTAACCAAGGAGAATCTATGGCTCTATGTCCTATCCATTTTAAGGGAGAGGCCCGCTTATCCCTACGAGATATCTGATTTAATAGAGGAGAGGTTTGGCTGGAGACCTGCTAGGGTAACTGCATATATAGTAATGAGATCCCTTAAATCCAAAGGTTACGTGAAGATGTCAAGGAGAAAAGGTAAGGAAACTGGTAAAATGCGGGATTACTACGAGATTACAGATTCTGGAAGGAGATTGTTGGACGAAGGACTGAAGTTCATAGAGGGTACACTGACATCTTTAAAGGAATGCCCCCATGAGGAAGGCAGATAAATGAGAGTATGGCTCGATGTAATTACTCCTAAGCAAGCTAGATTAATGGCTTCCATAGCAAAGTGGCTGGGATGCGAATATTTAATTACAAGTAAGGGATTGAGTGAGTCTACCGATCTATTAAGGAAATTAAATGTTAAATTCATGGAGATAGGTAGATATGCAACTGGAGGGCTCAAAGACAAGCTCTTAGCCTATGCTGAAAGAGTTAAGTCACTTTTGGATATAGTACTAGAATTCAAACCTGATGTCTTAATATCATTTTCCTCTCCAGAAGCGATAAGAGTTGCCTTCGGCCTCTCCATTAAAGCTCTCACTATGAATGATAGCCCTCACTCCTATCATGTGGGTAGATTAACTTTCCCCCTTTCTTGGAGGATAATATATCCGGAAGCTATCCCTAGAGTAGATATGCTGCAATTAGGCGCTTCTCAAGCTGCCTTAGTTCCCTATGAAGGAGTAGATGAGGTAGCTTGGGTTAAGGACTTCCTTAAGCATAACAGTCACCATAAAAGGGAATATGCCGTATTTATAAGACCTGAGGAGAGTAAAGCATCTTATCTACTTGGAAAAGAGAACTCCATTGCCATTGCACTTATAGATACGATTCTTGATATGGGAGCGAAGGTCTTTGTAAAACCAAGATATATCTATCAATATAGAGCTCTAAAGGAGAGATATGGAAGTAAAATTATAATAATGGAGAATACCGTGGATACTCTTCGGTTATTCACTAAGTTATCCCTCGTTATAACGGGAGGCGGAACGATGGCTAGAGAGGCTGCACTTCTCGGAACACCTTCTCTCTCAACGTTCCCTCTAAATATCAAGCTATATGTCAATGAATACCTGAGAAGGAAGGGATTTCCTATATGGAGGTCTCATAATTTGGAAGAAGCTAAGAGCATCGTGAGTCAGATCTTAAGGGATCCAGATAGTTTCTTTATAGACGCATCAAGAAAAATAGATGAACTGGAGGATCCGAGGATTGTAGTAAAGGAAGTGCTAGGTGACCTAAGCAGATGAGTATGAATAAAAGGAGGGGAACTCTAAGAAGCTGTGATCCTTTTTTAGAGCTAGAGGATGTTATTTATATAGATGTGAACTCTAGTTTCAGCGATATTATAGAGAAGCTAGTTTCTTTGGATTGTTTTATTGTGAGTGGAAAGTGTAATGATCCAGATATCTCGTTAGTAGCTTTTCTAGCCAGGTTACTTGATAAGGAAGTTTGCTGGACCGGTGAAAGACCTAAGGGTCTCTTATCTTACTTAGTTACAGGTAAACTAGAGTAATCTATATTTCCTACTCATTCCTTCTGCGGTTATCGTTATAGGATCAAGAAGGTCGCATAGCTCAGGCTGATATGCGAATTCCATAAGTCTAACATCCTGCACTCTAAAACCTGCATAGATAGCAGCGGTTAAGAACAAAATTCTCTCTCTAACTCCTCTCCTACCAAATAATTGAGCACCGAGTATTTTGCCTCTCCTATCCGTTATCAACCATGTTATGAAAGTATCTCTTCCCGGCATGTATCTGGGAAGATCTGAGCCGGCAAAGCGGAAGGCCAAGTAATCCATACCCAATTTATCAGCCTTGCTAGCGGAAAGCCCTACTCCACCGAACCAGTAATCCCCGACTGGTACTATATAAGGGGAGAGTGCTCCCTTATACTTAATGTTGGTTCCTGATACATTCTCAGCCGCTATCCTACCCTGCACTACGGCTGTGGATGCCAAGCCTGTAGCTGTTGGGTGTCCTGTTACAAAATCTCTAACTTCCGCTACATCTCCTGCAGCAAGTATGTTAGGATCGGATGTATAGAGATACTCATCCACTTTAACCGCTCCTGTTTCTCCTATAACGAGACCTGAACGTAAGGCCAAGTCTGAGTTTGGCTTTGCTCCGATAACTACTATTGCTGTATCAGCTTCTATCTTACCTGAATTAGTTACAACATAGCTTAGCTTCCCTCCAGAACCTTCTAACTTTTCCATACGAGTTTTAAGCATCACTTTGACACCCATTTTAGTGAGTGTACGAGCTATCATGGAGGAGATAGGTGGGTCAAGCTTACCTGGCATTAGCTGCTCAAGGGCCTCTATCAGAATCACTTCCCTTCCAGTCTTAGCTAGCTCTGCTGCTACTTCTATGCCTGTTGCGCTACCTCCCACAACAGCTACTTTATTCCCCAACATGTTAAGAAGTCTTTTTACAGTATCTATATCCCATACAGTCCCTACTCCATCTAGACCCATCCCTTCAATCCTTGGAAATACAGGCCTCAAACCAGTAGTTAATATAAGTTTATCATAGTAAAGGCTATCTGATGATCCCTCTTTATTAAAATAAACTTCTTTTTTCTCGGTATCTATCTTATATGCCTCGGCTTCCAGTATTATATTAATTCTTCCTTTAGGAGCAGTCTTCTCCAGAGCCTCCAATGAGAGACGACCCCCAACGACGGCAGGAAGTGAGCAAGGATGATTCGAGACGTATTTTCCCTTCTCAAGCACATAAACATCTGAATCCGGATCTACTTTTTTCAACACGGCAGCAGCAGTTTGCCCTGCTGTGCCATGACCAACGACGACGTATTGCATGACTCTCCCCCTCAGCTTAATAGAGATTCATTAGTTTAATATTGAGTTAAGCTTTTGAGAGAAGGGGTGTCACTTGGCTTATATAGAACTTGTGAAATTGAAAGATATTAAGCTCAAGAACCCTGTTTTAGTCCAAGGAGTACCTGGGCTAGGTTTAGTTGGCAAAATAGCCGCAAGCTATCTTATAAGGAAACTCGGAGCTGAGAAGATAGCAGTTATATATAGCGATTATCTTCCCTTGCCAGATGGATCGTCAGGCATTAGGATCGAGGGGGAAGATATACAGCCTCCTAGCTATGATATATATGTTATAAAAGGATCTAGGAATGACCTACTTGTATTAACGTCAGAAGTGCAGCCTATAGCCTTTGGACAATACAAGATAGGAGAGCTTGTCTTGGATTATGCCCAAGAGTTTGGGCTATCGACAGTAATAACCATGGGGGGATATGTACCTGGCTCTCCTGATATCAAAGGGGTTTTTGCATGCACTAATAAGGATAGTTTCATGGAGAGATTGAAGAAGGTAGGTGTACAACCATTGATAGGAGGCTACGTTACAGGAGCTGCTGGTCTTTTGGTTGGTCTAGCCGACTTAAGGGGGATTACTAGTGCTTGCCTATTGGGAACAACAACTGGGGCTTTTCCTGATCCAAAGGCTTCTAAGATGGTTCTTGAAGTCATTGATAAGCTTTACGATCTAAATATAGATCTAGGAGAACTGGAGAAGGAAGCAGAAGCTGCAGAGGAGATAATTAAAGAGGAAATTAAGCTAGGAGAAAGCGAAGAATATAAGCCTGAGGGGGAAGAGGAGAGAGGTCTTCCTTATCACGGGTAGGCTTAGCTGACACAACTTTATAGCCCATTCCTATCAGTATATCGGGAGGGCAAATGCCTAGAAGAGACGATGAGATACCCGTTTATACTCCTGAGCTTCCTTATCAACCTAAGATTAGCAGTAAGGCAATAATAGCGGCAGGGATAGTGATAGTCGCCATAATATTAGCTTTTCTTAGCGTATATACAATTGAACTTGGTTATGCAGCGGTTACAGTCGATCCATTTACGGGTGCAATATCTCAGCCGGTAATAGGACCTAAGATAGCATTTAAGATGCCTTGGCAATCCGTTAAGAAGATTTACATAGCAACAGACGCGGTCCACATGTGGACTGATGTTAGCGCCGTTAAACATGGTTATGGTAGCGCTATAGGCGATTATCCAGCAATAGAATCACTTACTAAGGATGGACTCCAAGCATGGATCGATTTAACCGTAAGGTGGCATATAATACCTAGCTCTGTGCCTAAGATAGTGGAATCATACCCAGCCTTGGACTATGAGGATAAGCTTATCGTTCCAGAGATCAGAAAAGTTGCAAGAGATGTTCTCTCTAAATATCAAGCGGCTGAGGTACCTGTTGCCCGTGATAAGATAAGCAGTGAAATATATAACTCATTAGAGGGGATTTTCAATAGGGATGAAACGACAGCGGGAGGAATAGTAATAGATGAGGTATATGTGAGGAACATAAAGTTACCAGACGAATTCCTCAAAGCAATCCAAGATAAGTTGGCATCGCAGCAGAGGATGATAGCTGCATACTATGATAAAAATAGAACTCTAATACTTGCTAACGCGTCTGCAATGGCTAAAATTCTAGAGGCCGAAGGAGAGGCTAAATCTAGGATAATAGTGGCAAATGGGACCGCCAAATCAATAGATATATTAGTTAGCTCAGGAGCTAATCCCAAGGACATAGCACCTTTAGTTATTTACCTAGAGGGATTAAAGGATATAGCGAAGTCCAATGCTACTATAATAGTTAGTGCCTCTGGGGGTAGTACCCCCATACTCTATCCGATTGCCACTAAGGGAGGAGATTAGTATGAAGGCCTTTAATATTAAGAAAGTCCATATTATGAGAATAGATCGCGGAGAAGAAGTCATCTCAGCGATAGAACGGGCATGTAAGGATAATGGGATAAAAGCGGCAGTCATAAGCGGGTTAGGATTTCTAAGCAAAGCAAAAATAGCGATATTTAACCCAGAAAAGGAAAGATATGATTCTTTTGATGTTAATAACCCTATGGAGTTAGCATCTCTTAATGGAAATATAAGTTTAAGAGAAGGAAAACCCTTTGCTCACATACACGTCGTACTGGGAAGTAGAGACAACGTTATTGCGGGGCATTTGATTGAAGGATATGTAGGTGGCACTACTGAAATAGCAATATTTGAACTCGAAGGGGAACTATTGAGGAATATCAAGCGTGGAGGCTTAACTCTTCTTAACGTCTGATGCTCTTAGCAGGTCAAGCAGGTAATCTCCTAACATCTCAGTTAAAGAAAACATTTTCTCTAAAGCATTCTTTCTTTTTCTATTAAATTCTTCGCAATTCAATTCTCTTACGCTGAGATCCAGGGTTATTGGTGTAATAGATACCGCCCTCTCCACCATAAGAGCATAGAGGTCAGTTCCTCTATCATTTTCTGTTACTGGTACAGGATTGCCTCCTAACCAATAGTAAGGGTTACCTCTTGTGTCTATTCTCTCAAGAACATAGTTTTCGAACTTCATTCTTGCTAACCTAGTGATTCTGATAGGAGTATCATCCGATATCTTATAAGGAAAGTTCACGTTGAGGAGATCTATACCATCTGGTAAGCCATTAGCTGTTATCCATTCTGTTATCTTAGCAGCAAGCTTTGCATGTATAAGAAATTTGTCAACAGGACGGCTTGGTTGACCTGTTGGTATCTCCACACTAAAGGCAGAGGAGGTTATTCCCATTATGGTCCCTTGAAGAGCCGCAGCTATAGTACCACTAGTGAATATATTATCCAAGGTTATGTTATCTCCTATGTTTATACCTGAGACCACTACATCAGGTTCGGAGTCCATTATATACTTTACAGCCATTGTTACGGCATCTCCGGGTGTTCCACTTACCGTAAAGGCTTCTCTATATCCAAAGCCCCTGACCTTTACTGGGAGCTTCCTTATCCTCAAGGGCTTGTGAAGCGTGATCCCCTTACCAGCTGCGCTCATCTCATGCTCCGGTACCACCGCTGTAACTTTACCCAATCTGGCCTCTAGAAGGCCTGCCCAGAAGGCTCTAAAGGGAGCAGAATGGAGTCCATCGTCATTAGTCAGTAAAATAGTGAACATTTTCACTCCCTCAGGGCTTTAATTAGATCCATTGCGTATTTCTCATCGGGCTGTACTCCAACAGATATGTCCTTAGGTACTTCGTCTCCATCCTCCCTAATTGTAATTACATTATGAGGGACCGCTGAAACGCCGAAGGTATTAGCTAACTCAGGATTTTCATAGGCTTCAACGCAATCAGCCTCTACTATTCCTCTTAGCTCTATAGCAAACTTATTAGCCAAGAGAACTTGGTGGGGGCAGTAAGGACATGTGGGCGTAACGAATATCATTACATGGGCTTCCTTTCCATAGTTTTTAGCCTCCTTCAGTATCTCCCTTACTCTCTCAGTAAGGCCGCTGTCATCCCTACTAACCAAGATCAGCGTTTCAACAAATGCCCATGCCTCATATCCTGCTGGGGCACCTGTATACCTTATCTTATAGCCCACCTTTGGATCTATAAGAATCGTAGGTGTTCTTGAAATTGCATATTCCTCTATTAAGGACGGCTCTAGAGTCACATCATATATCTCATGGGATATCTTATCAGAGAGAGCACTAAGTTCAGCCAATAATTGCTCAGTCCATTTGGAGTATTCCTCGTTTCCTACTCCCTTAAACATTAGTAATTCCACCGATCTAAGCATCTCTGAGTCAAACCGAGCTTTAAGCTGTGCAGCGGTTTGATCGTCAATTATCCTTTGAGAAGGGTTAATATTATTGCTCATATCATCCACCGGTGGGTTATGCCCTCTTATCTATTTAAATTCCATTATATTAACTCCTTGGGTAGGGGGTCATACTACTATAAAACGGCGTTAACTTTAATATATATAAATAATAAGGGGTAGAAAGCTAATGTTTTACGAAAAAAGAAATAAATCTCTGTCAAATGTGACCGCACAAATAGGCATATGGACGGCTTTATCTGTTGTCACTAGATTAGGGAAACACCTGTTAGTGGGACCTATTCAGTTTATTAACTTACCTTTGTTATTCGCAATGCTTTCTGGTATGCTATATGGTGCACAAGTTGGTATGGGGGTCGGATTCCTCTCATTTCTTGTTTCTGATAGTTTTTTGGGTTTAGGGCTGTGGACCATAGTTGATGGAGGCGTTGCTGGAATATTAGGTGCTCTATGGTCGAAAATTAGGACTAAAAATAGACTCTTCCTAGTTATCTTAGCTTATATATCGACTTTCCTATATGATATAGCAACTTCATGCATTTTATACATGATTTTTGGCCTAAACCCTGTTGAGGCGATTATCATTGGGATATTAGGCTTATTCATTCCAGTAGCTGGAGGCGATATATTCGCTATAGGTCCTACTACTGAAGCTGCAACAGCTATGGTGCTCTTATTTATAGCGGATAAATTATTAAGAAAAAACACTTGATTTTTGCCACCACCTATTTGTTCATTAATTTTTCCCTATTTAGGTATGTCTTTTTTACATATAATAGCTTATATTATTTATTATATAGAGCATATATAAAAATATATGAAAGTTTTATGGGAGATATTATAAATTTTTTAAAGATAAAGGGACATGTTAAGAGATATAGATATCTTTTTACTCTTTCACTTGACAGTATATAGGGTGATCCCCCCTGATAGAGATAAGATGGCATGGTAGAGGTGGTCAAGGAGTTTGGAGCGGTTCTGCGGTACTTGCATATTCTGCTATTAAAGCGGGAAAATATGCCCAGTCTTTTCCACAATTTGGCCCCGAGAGGATCGGTGGACCTGTAACAGCTTTTAACAGAATAGATGACGAGCCGATCGTTGATAGAGGCCCGATCTACGAACCCGATATAGTCATAGTAATAGATCCAAGCCTGTTAAAACAGAGATACCTTAGCTCTCTCTTAAGCGGGTTGAAGAAGGGAGGATATTTCCTCGCTAATAGTGAGAGTGAGCCATCCAATTTGAGGAAACAGCTAAATTTGCCAGAAGAAGTTAACGTATGGACAGTAGACGCAACAACAATAGCCTTAGAGGAAATAGGGAGGGCTTCTCCGAATACCACAATGCTAGGTGTACTGCTAGCTGCTACAAATATCCTACCAGTTGAGTATCTAGAGAAGGGAATTCTATGGAGGTGGCCTGGAGCTGTAGGTGAGAAGAACATAAATGCGCTAAAGAGAGCAATGAAGGAAGCCAAAGTGGATCCTGCTAAGGAGGTGGTTCGCGTATGAGTACCCCTATGGTAGGTTGGAAAGAAGTTCCTATGGCTGCTGTTCCTTTTTTAAGTTCTAAGGAGTATCCTACAGGTGAATGGGCAGTTTTTCAACCGAAGATTGATGAATCAAAGTGCATAAAATGTGGCCTTTGCTGGATGTACTGTCCTGATAGTGTTTATAGGTGGAATGGTGAAGAAGTGCCAGTCCCTGACTTAGATCATTGCAAAGGATGCGGTATCTGCGTAGCCGAGTGCCCTACTAAGGCTATAGAGCTTGTTAGAGTTTAAGGAGGCGATCTTATGGCAATTCAGAAGTATGAGGAGCAAACTATGATGGCATTAAATGGTGATGAAGCGGTTGCTTGGGCTGTTAAGCAGAGCAATGTGGATGTGGTTGCTGCCTACCCAATAACGCCCCAGACGATAATAGTGGAGAGGATATCAGAGTTCGTCCATAACGGGGAAGTTGATCTCGAATTCGTTAAAGTCGAAAGCGAACATAGTGCTCTTAGTGCTAGCTGGGGAGCTGCGCTAGCTGGAGCAAGGGCCTTCACGGCAACTGCTGCCAATGGTTTAGCTCTTATGTGGGAGATCTTGTATATAGTAGCTTCCACTAGAACTCCTGTTGTTATGGCAATAGCTAATAGGGCCTTAAGTGCGCCAATAAACATCCATAATGATCATAGCGATAGTATGGGCGCTAGAGATTCTGGATGGATTCAAATATATAGCGAGGATGCCCAAGAAGCTTATGACAATACTATAATGGCGTTTAGGATAGCGGAGGAGGCGATGTTACCTGTGATGATAACTCTGGATGGTTTTACTATATCACATACCCTGCAGAATGTGTCCGTATTACCTGACGAGATCGTATCCAGTTTCGTTGGAGTGAGGAAGATCCCGAGGATAAAACTACCTAATATTCATGGAGAAAAGGAGGTTCCACTTATGCTGAATCCAAAGTACCCAGTATCATTCGGCCCATTAGATCTGTATGATTACTACTTCGAACATAAGGTTCAGCAAAATGAAGCGATGAAGGCATCCGTTCCTATAATAGAGAAGATTCATAAGGAGTATGGAGAAATCAGTGGTAGATCCTATGAACCGGTTCATATGATCCCCTACAAGACTGAAGACGCCGATGTAGTGATCTTAGGCCTCTCTTCAACTATGAGCGTAGTCAAGAAGGTAGTTGATCAATTAAGAGAAGAAGGAAAGAGGGTGGGAGCTATAAGGTTGAGGGTATTTAGACCGTTTCCCGCTGATATGATAAGGAAAGAACTTTCAGGGATAACTGCCGTTGGAGTACTTGATAGGTCCCTCAGCTTCGGTGCGGAGGGAGGGCCAGTAGCTCTAGAAGTGAGATCTGCCCTATATAGCTCACCATCAAAGCCAGCTATTTATGACTACGTTTATGGACTAGGAGGAAGAGAATTGCCACCTAAATTGATAGCTAAGGCATTTAATGAACTATTAGAGGTGAAAACAGAACCAGAGAGGCCTGTTATCAAATATTTGGGGGTGAGGGAGTAATGGCTACGCAATCTGTTTGGAGACCGGATATCAAGGAGTTAGCAAGGAGAGAGTTGGAAACAAGACCTATTGAGTCCGGGCATAGACTATGTGCTGGATGCGGAGCAGGAATAATCATCAGGCAGATTGCTATGGCTGCGAGAAAGCCTATAGTTTGGATAAATGCAACTGGTTGTGTTGAGGTAGCTACGACGATATTTCCGTATACTTCATGGAATGTTCCTTGGGCTCATAACGCATTTGAGAATGCTGCTGCTGTTGCATCAGGGGTCGAAGCTGCCAGGAAGAAACTTGCCAGAGTAGGCAGATTTGAAAGTGATCCAGATATAGATCTTGATTATGATATAATAGTACTAGGAGGAGATGGTGGAACTTACGATATAGGAATTCAGTCAATATCTGGAGCGTTCGAGAGAGGACATAAGATCATGTATGTGCTGTATGATAATGAAGCGTACATGAATACTGGGATTCAGAGATCCGGAGGTACTCCTTTTGGAGCCAGAACTACAACCACTCCTGTAGGTAAGGTGATAAAGGGCAAACCCCTCTTTAAGAAGCCAATAGTGGATATAATGGTGGCTCATCAGATACCTTATGCTGCTACGATATCTTCAGCGTATTGGAATGATGCCATAGCCAAGCTTAGGAAAGGATTTGAAACAAACGGTCCTGTTTTCATTCATGCATTCTCTACATGTCCTCTAGGATGGGGAAGCGCACCAGAAGATACAGTCAAGATCATGAAACTTGCTGTAGAGACATGCGTATTTCCGCTCTATGAAGTCTTAAATGGTGAGTATAGATTAACTGGTCCAAGCATTTCTATAGCGAAGAATCCAGCTAGGAAGAAACCAGTCGAGGAATACCTGAAGTTGCAAGGAAGATTTAGGCACATGTTCAAGCCTGAGAATAAGTGGATGATAGATAAGTTCCAAGAGTGGGTAGATAAGCAGTGGGAAACCCTGTTGAAAAGAGCAGGGTACTGATCCCTATCCCCTCTTTTTATTCAATGGTAAGATAAGCCATTAACTGCAATCAGAACTCTTCTTCCTCCCAGAAATCCTCTTCCTCCTCTTCTTCCTCCCAGAAATCCTCGTCTTCTATCCATTCCTCCTCTTCTATCCCTTCTTCCAGAGGAATGATTTCCTTTACCTCTCCTCTCTCTATTTTAACCTCTAGGAGCGCGCCACAATTGGGGCATTGTATTTCACCTTCATAATCTTCCTCGTCTAGGTAAAACTCGTAACCACAGGCAGGACATGTTATCTCGACCACTGCCAACACCGCGTTGCTTACTGTGAACTCCCTATATATAATTTTCGGAGTTCACAGGTACCGAGATAACATTTATATATCCTAAGCTACTTACTAAATATCATCAGAATTAACATTAATCCATTTATCTAACATAATTTATAGGTATAACTGTGTATTCGGAAGGATACTATGATGAGAAGCGGGCAGCTAAATATGAGAAGGTAAATTCCATCAGCCCTCCGATGAATGCCAAGATGAATAGAGCGTATCCGATGACTATGTCCTCTCCTAGAGGACACACCTCAATGCACGGGTTAGGAACGTATCCAGCATACCCTAAGATTCCCCAGGCTGATATCGCTATTATTAGTACTGCCAGTCCCATTACCAAGGAGATAAGACGGTTGGCCTTCAATGAAGCTATGGAGACTAGCAATATGGCCAAATAACTGTATCTAAGGATGTAGCAGGAGAAGCATGGATTGACTTTGACCATGTATTGCGTGTATAAACTTATCAAAACTCCTGATAGAGATACGAGAGCGCATAGCAAGATCATAATCCTTGAGCTTAGTCTCATCTGGAAGTAAGGGAAAATAAAATTCAAAAACTTGATCATTTATTCAACTAAGGAAAAGCTAAACTTTGTCCCTTTTTAAGTATAATATTTTCTTTCCTTTCCATATAGCAACTACTCTGTGATGAGGAATTACCCTTCCATCCCTTAAAATGATTCTATCATTTAGCACCCTGATACCATCTCCTATAGTTTCTTCTAAATCATTAGGGGCCCCTCTGTTAACGAAAACTACTCTATAGTCTTTAGGATCATTCCTTGGGTCCCATAGCATCGATTCTAGGATACTTCTTACCCTACCCTTTCTCATACACCACCTATTTACCGAGCAAATTGTTTAATTAGGTAACGGATTCTTTCTCCAGAGGAAAAATGAAGGTACTTGCCATCTCAGATGTCCATTCTCCCGTCTGGTTTAAAGATTTAGAGAAAGCCGTCAAAAAAATCGATGAAAAGGTAGATCTCTTGCTCATTGCTGGAGATATGATAGATAGAGGTAACGTAAAATACTATAGAAAGATAGTAGATCTTTTATCCACATTAGAGGCAGATATGATAGCAGTTTTTGGAAATGACGAGTATGATAGCTTAAAGGAAGAGATAAAGGAGGAGAATCCTGAGGTAACATTTCTAGATGATGAATCCAAGGTGATAGAGATTGAGGGGCTTAAAATCGGGATAGTTGGTTCCAGGGGTAGTTTAGAGATGCCGACTACTTGGCAGAAAAGAAATATACCTAGAATAGATGAGCTCTATAGAAATAGAGTGGAGCTAGTGGGGAATCTCTTGCTAGATTTAAGGGGGAAAGTTGATGTTTCTATATTACTCACCCACTATGCTACTACAACAAAGACCATGAGGGGGGAGAACCCAAGGGCATGGAGATATTTAGGTCATAGAGGGTTTGAGAGATATATGAGGGAAGGCCTTGTGGATATAGCCGTACACGGGCATGTCCACAATGGTAAGAAGATGGCAGAGGTTGGAAATACGAAGGTGTATAACGTGGCTTTCCCTCTGTGGTGGCGTCTAGTGGAGATAGACCTAAGAAGGGAGAGGCAGGTATCTATAGAGGAATTTCTCTAGAGATAAGCCATTAGGAAACTCTTTGGTGAAGTAAAGGGAAGGAAGAATGATGGCAATGAGATACGCTAGACAAATACCTCTCGTAGGTAAGGAAGGTCAGCAGAGACTTAGATCTTCGTTGGTGGCAATTGTGGGCTTGGGAGGCATAGGATCGCCCCTAGCCCTATATCTGGCAGGAGCGGGAGTTAATTTACGTTTAATAGATGGAGATATGGTGAGTTTAAGTAACCTTCATCGTCAGATCCTTTATAGTGAGGGGGATATAGGGTTACCTAAAGCTTTAGTAGCTGAGAAGGAGATAAGAAGGAGAAATAGTGAGATATTTGTAGAAGGATTACCTTTCAAGTTGAAAAAAGAAAATATAGGACATTTGCTTAGAGGCGTAGATCTTGTATTAGATGCCACGGATAACTTCACCACAAGATATCTTATAAACGAATTTTGCGTTAAAAATAAGATACCTTTCATATATGCGGCTATACACGGCTTTTATTTCGCTGCTACTTTCATAATTCCTGGTGAGACTCCTTGCCTCCGCTGCATATTCCCTAATGCGAAGGACGAGGGGAACATACCAGTTGTGGGAACAACTCCAGCCCAAGTATCTTCCATAGCTGCAACAGAAGCAATAAAATACTTATCCGGCATGGAACCTTCTTTGAAGGGTGTTCTATTAGTAGGAGATTTGGTTAGTATGGAATTCAATAAGATAGAGGTGAAAAGGAATCCTAACTGCCCGGTATGTAGATCGTTAGGTAGTCCTCAATCTTGAAGTTCTTCTATGCTTATATCTTCTCTAAGGAACCTTCTGATCTTTTCAGGTAGGCCTATTACCTTCACCCTTATCTGATTCATTGTATCCCTATCTCTTATCGTTACGGTATCGTCCTTCAACGTCTGATGATCTACTGTAACACAAACTGGTGTACCAATCTCATCCATCCTCCTATAGCGTCTTCCAATCGTGCCAGATTCATCATAGAAAGCTATGAAGCCTTCCTTTATTAGCCCCTTATATATCTGCCTTGCTTTCTCAGGCATGCCATCCTTCTTCATTAATGGGAAGACTGCTACCTCTATAGGTGCTAGGTATCTGGGAAGCTCAAGCCAAGCTCTCTTCTCATCTTCCCTGTAAGATAGCATGAGTTCGTGAAAGAGAACTCGATCTAGCCCGATGGAAGGTTCATATAGATGAGGTAAAATTTTCTTTCCTTCGGCATCAGATATCCTTAGATCGTTACCAGATACCTTTACATGCCCAGATAGGTCATAGTCCGTTCTATACGTATTATTAACAAGCTCCGTCCACCCCAGATCTTCTGTATATACCTCAAGATCCCAGTGTGCTAAGGCATAATGAGCTTTCTCTCCTTCTATAAGCTCTCTATACCTTATCCTTTCTAATGGAATTTTAAGGGCCTCATTAAAGAACTTCTGATAAATGACTAGCCAATATGTGATTAGAGGGTTTATCGTATATCCACTCTCTAATCCCTCCTTGGCAGTCATCTCTATTATTTCACCAGTTTTCCTATCTTCCTTTCTGAGGAACCTTATCTTATAGTTAAGATAGGGCTCCAGCTTTTCTCTGTATATTCTATTAGGGTTATTTGGATCGAAAAATACATGTATTTCAAGTTGTTGAAATTCTCTCATTCTGATTAATGCCCTTCTAGGGGATATCTCGTTTCTGAATACTTTACCGACCTGACCTAGGATGAAGGGTAACCTTCCCCTCATGACGATGAATGATTTCCTAAATTCTACCACACTTCCTTGGGTTGTTTCCGGCCTTAAGGCAGCATTCGGTTCACTAGCTTCAGCGCCTACAGCTACCGTGAACATGAGGTTAAATTTCTTTATTCCAGTCCAATCAGTTGAACCGCAATTCGGACACCTCACATTGTTCTCCCTTATTATCCTCATAAGCTCATCATCGGAAAGTCCTTCTAAGTTTTCTTTCAGTCCTAATGATTCTTCTATAAGCTTGTCAACTCTGAATCTAGAGTGACATCTCTTACATTCTATTAACTTATCGAAGAAATGCTCCAGATGTCCTGAAGCTTCAAATACCTTAATCGGTAGTATGTTGGGAGTTTCGATCTCATGAACCCCCTCAGGGAGTACTATTTCTCTTCTCCATAAGGAAACTATCTTGTTCTTCATTCTAAGGCCGAGAGGTCCGTAAACGAAAAACCCTGCAGGCGCTCCTACATATACATCTCTAGCTGACGGCCAGAAAAACCCTCTTCTATTAGCTAATTCAACAACCTTCTCGTACGTACCCTTCATTCTTAACGACCCAATCTACAATATCCTCAGGAACCCCTGCTTCTTCGAGGGTTCTGGTAACATAATCATATCCCTTCTCGGGTAGATATTTCATGAAAAAGTATCTCACAGTCTCAGCATATTCCCAAAAGTAGATCACCCATGCTTCAGTTTCTTCTGAATAAAAATCTGGTTTTATCTTGCTCCATGGTTTGTAGTGCATTGTGGCAACTTTCACTTCATCTGCGCCTCTTTCCAAGAGGTGTTGTTTAGCTACAATAAGGCTCTCTCCTGTATCAGCCACATCATCCACCAATAGGACCTTCTTTCCATCAAGTCTAGTAGAGAGGGGTTCTACTACCTCAGCTCCTTCCTTCAGGTCCAATGCATTGTAGTGGACTACCCTTATGCTCCTTATATCTCTAACATCAAGAAAATCGCTGAGAAGTCTAGCTATAACAACTCCCCCTCTCAATATAGCTACTATGGTATGTGGCTTGAATCCAGAATCTAGTAGTTGGTCAGCTAACTTTCTAGCATAGGTTAATGCATCTTCCGGACCAACATGGAGGAACTTCATACTTTACACCTCTGGACACTTGCAAGGTATGGAACCACATTTTGGGCAGCCCCCTCCATATCTTTCCGAAAAAGCTTCATCTAAATTTATAGATAAAAGATCTGATAAGCTTAGGAGCCAAGCTAACACATCGGCCAGTTCTTCCTTTAGATTGTCCTTATCGTTTATCCTTAAGGCCCTAAAAAGCTCCCCTAGCTCCTCTCCTAAATGAAGAGCAGTCCCTTTAATACCCCTTCTTCGATCTCTCTCCCCGTATATCTCTCTTATAAGCTCCTGAGCCTCGGATATCCTCATTGGCATTACCTACTATTAGATTAAATGAAGAGCCACTATGGCAACCCCGGTAAGGATAGACAGCAATACAGGAAACCATTTAGGAACTTTTAATCCCCCTGCTTCATCTGTACTAAATGTAAGAATACCAGCTACGGACATAGGCATGAAGTTCTTGTCTTTCTTCCTCTTGGGCATACCCTCTCCCCATTACCGTTGGAGGATAACACACTAATAAATTTACAATGATAAGAGTTGTTGATGAAGATAAGATTCAATAATGGTATAGAGCTCCTCTGTGAGCAGAAATTGCTATTAGATCCAATAAAGACTGTTAGTGGTGTGCCGTCTCTCATATCACATGCCCACTCAGACCACGTACCTAGAGATGTGAGGAAACCAAGGAGTAAACTTCTTACCACTCAAGGCACAGCAGATATTTTAGCTAGAAGATATGGGGCTAATGGATTCCATATACTTCATTTCAACAAGAGATATACTCTTGGAGAGATTGATGTGTATCCATATCCTGCTGGCCATATTTATGGGTCTGCCGGTTTTCTGATAATTTGCGGAGGTAAGTCAATTTTTTATACAGGAGATATAAATCCCTATGGCGGCCTCACAGTAGAAAAGCCTGCTGAAGTTCCAGATGCGGATATACTTCTGATAGAATCGACTTATGGATCCCCCAAATATAGATTCCCTGACCCCCAAAGAGTTAGGTTAGAAATAGCTAAGTGGGCTGCTGAAGAGGTTTATGCGGGGAGATCTCCAGTAATTGAGGCCTATTTAGTAGGAAAATCCCAAGAAGTAATAGCCTTACTAAACAGGTATACTAATATGGAGGTAGTCGTATCCGAGAAGATAGCTAAGGTAAGCACACCTTTTAAGGATAAATTTAACTTAGAATACACCCTTAACTCAGAGGAACCCCATGTTCTAGTCACCCATAGAGCTAAATCTGAAAGGAAGGCGAGAGTAACAGGGTGGGCCCTTTTCTCTAGAAGAAAGGAGGACTTTCCATTGAGCGCACATGCGGATTTCGATGGGCTCATGAATGTAGTTGCGACATCGAATCCTGATAAGGTTTTAACAATCTACGGGTTCAGTAAAGAATTCGCTAACTGGTTGAAAAAATGGGGGATTGATGCAGAACCTTTAGGTAAAGAATGGATTTATTTATAGATTATTTCTTCTTGGTAGTTATTCCTGGTATCTCCTCAGGTACAACAGAGGGTCTCTCCTTCACAGTCTCGAGTACCAGAGAGGTGTTAGTATCTCTAAGGCCGGGTATGCTCTGGATCTTCCGGAGTATATCATTTAGTTCAGATTGATTTCCAGCTATGACCTTGAGAACTACATCAAATTGCCCAGTTATCTCATGGACTTCCAAAACAGAATTTCCAAGCAATTCGGTTACCTTCTTAGCTACATCAGTATGTTTACCCGGTTCCGTTTCAAGCAATATTATATACTTATTTCCCTTCCCAAGTTTAGCGTGATCAACAAGCGCTGTATAACCTTTGACTATGCCGAGCTCCTCAAGCTTCCTGACCTTCTTCATGACACCAGCTGGGCTCATCCCAAGATCTCTAGCTATCTGAGTATATGTGACCCTACCATTCTCTACCAGTTTTCTCAATATCTCTATCTCTTTCGCGGTAATACCTTTCACTCTAGGCATAGGATAACACCCCCACAGAGCCGTCCTATAGGAATATGGAGTCTAATATATGACTCCTTGTCACTTTACTATCACTTGAATAAAAAGTTTTTTGAATTAGGTGGGATGGTGTTATAGAAGTGAGATATAATGCGATCCTAAATATTGCCACCGAGGGGAGTAAGGATCTTTTCACGCTTCCGAGCAAGCATATGGCATTATTATTCAATATTTTTGCCATTTTACTCCCTTACTACTGGCTTTATGTATTGAAACTTCGATCAGCTGCTCTAGAATATGTATCTTTTGCACTAACTTTCCTCGTGATATCCTTAATGATGATTTGGAGAAGCGCCCCCTACCTCGATACTAGGAGATCTCTATGGGCTGGCTTCTTTGTTATATTGCCTTTAGCCATAGGTTCCTTCTTAGAGATAGCTCACATTCCTTTCTACTTCATGGTTTACACATCAGTTCTCCTTGCATCATTAATATCGTGGTCTCTAGGTGAGGGAGTTAGGGCAAAGGCGTTACCGATAGCTCTCTCTTTAGTTTCCCCATTAATGTGTAAATTCCAAGCTATTACATTCATTCTCTCTATAATAGCTATTTCATCGGCTTATTTAGTGGGGAAAGTCATTGGAAAGATTTCCGAGCCTGTATTGGGTTTCAAAAACTTCGATAGCGTCAAAGCTTTGGCTGAAATAGTTCTAAGCGGATCAGGACGAAAACTTGAGCAATCTCTGGAGAGAAGGGGGATTAAAGGTTTAGTTACTTATGATCTGATAAAGCTAGGAGATTTAGCCCTAGTTACAGCTGATATCCATCCAGGACCATTCAAGATGGGAAGCTATAATGCTCCTAGTAAGATACTCAGTTCGCTAGAGAGTAGAGGAGTGAAATCTGTATTCCTCAGAAGGGCCTGTTCGCATGAGAGAAATCTGGCTTCTAGCAGATATTTAGGTATGCTAATTAGCAGCATGCTTGATGATTTGGAAAAGACCTCTAAATGCTGTATCAGTGCCCCTATATTCGCCAAAACCAAGAGCTTCGAACTCAGTGCCCAGAAGTTTGGTGATACAATACTATTTACTGTATCAGGCCATCTCCTAAGGAGTTTCGAGGACATTCCTCATGAAATAGAGGAGCTTGTTTCAAGGGAGTTAGGTGCCAGTATTTCCATAGTGGATCGACATGATTCACTCATGCCTGATCACTACGAAATGGCTTTTCCTGATACGGAACTGGGAAGGGAGCTCCTAGATGGGCTCATATCTCTGGGCAGCCGCATTCCAGCTAGGTGCTATGAGAAGGTGGAAGTCGGATATGCGGAAGGCCATCCCAGCTGGAAGAGCGTTGGAAGCGGGGGTATAAGGGTATTGAGCCTCAAAACCCAGGACTGGATTATTTCCTATCTCTCCATAGACGGTAACAATATGGTTCCTGAGCTCAGAGATGAACTGGATCGGATGACTCCTAAGGGTGTTAGCTTAGTAGTAGCGACCACAGACACCCATGAGGTGATCTCGACTAAAATAGCTTATAATCCCGTGGGAAAAGAATGTGAGAATGATTATAGCTGCCTAAGAGAGAAAGCTCTCTACCTAATGGAGTTAGTTAAGAAATCTCTGAGCTCGATGATCCCAGTAGAAGCTAGTTATTATAGAGGAAAGAGGGAAGTCACCTTCATAGGAAGGGATCTCATGGCTATGCTATCTCTACTGATGAAAGTTGGCAGTATGGCTAAGTACTTGATAACATTGGCTCTAATGCCCCAAATCTTAATCCTTATATGGACTTTCTTATAGTGAGGTAAGGTTTATCTAGGGATTGGCTACCAGTAGTTACGGGCCCGTAGCTCAGCATGGAAGAGCACCCGGCTTTTAACCGGGGGGTCGCGGGTTCGAATCCCGCCGGGCCCGCTAAATTTTCTAAGCGAACACTTATATAGAAATTGGCTATTTAGTGAGAATAGATCGAAAAGCTAGGTATAACTTGAAGAAAATAAATCCGTAGCTTCCTACATTTTCCTAAGCGTCCTCTCTATATAATCGATTATCTCCCTATTTAAAGCTGGGTTAAGCGATATTGTTCTACCTCCTTTATGAAGCAGTAAGTATCTCTCTTTGATAAATTCTTTAATCAACATCCTAACCCTCTTCCCATCTCTCTTAACTTTTTTAGAGACCCAATTAACTACGCTGTCTAGAGGCAGATACCTAGCTTCCCAACAACCCTTCTCATAAGTTTATCCATTATATCAGCCTTAATCCAGCCTTAATCTCCTCACACCACCGATTTTCATTGGGTTCACTTATAGTACCTTTAGAAGATAAAAATTTAAATAATTTATTCCTCTAAGTTTAACTAATACTTATTAAAGTGGGAGAAATGCAGAGAAATTATATGTTTCGAAAGATTATGGCTCGATCTTGATAAAGACTTTAGGTGATTCTCCGAAGCTTAGGATAATAGACTTCTTTCTAGACAACCCGTTATTCGATTTTACGAAGAAGGAGGTTATAGAGGCTTTAGGTATGAGTAAGCAGACATTATACAAGTATTTCCCAGATTTAGAGAGATATGGAATAATTGAGGTATCTAGGAAGATTGGTAGGGCTAAGCTATATAGAATAAATTTAAGGCATCCATTGATTGAAATGCTAAGAGAGTATGAGAAGAAGATATCACTACAGATAGCTGAAAGAGAAAGAGTAGCTGTAAAATTGTAATTTTTAATGGATGGGTAAATGGGTTATTCCCGTTTATTCGTCTTCTTATATATCCATTTCTTTAGATCATTTTTAGCAGGAGATTTCCTAGTTTTTGGTGATATTATGGATTTCTACACCAATGATTTGATTCGTTTACTATATTTTTTCTACCCTTATATTTTCTGCTACTTCTTTAGAATCTATAGAAGCTCCCTCTTTTAGCAAAATATGCGCGCCGTTAAAGCTCAATTTAGATAAAAAAGAGGTCTAAGATTAGCTTAGTAGGCCCGTTAGGTTAGTAACGTCATAATTTCTACTAATATTCCGGAGTTCATCCACTAAGTATTAAGTACCGTAAGGCTAAGTGCCTGAACTATGTTCTTTCAAATATCAGCTGCTATAGCTATTTAATTTAATCATTAAAAAAATGATACCTAATCAAGTAGGAGGGGGTTTATTGAAGGAGTTAAGGGAAGCCAGAGAGTTAATAGCCAGCGCTATACAAGATAGGGAGAGAGGGGATAATATAAGCTTTTTAGAATCTATAAAGAAATCGATGATCCTCTCTTTCGAAGCATGCCTCTCAAAGCTAGGAATTTCCAGTGGATCCGGCTATGATAATGTGCTTAAATTATATCTCATGATCCCTCACATGTATAGGCCCTCTATAGGAGAGCCGGAGCTGGAGGATTTCGAATTTAGGTATAATCTGATAGTATCAAATGAAATGGGAGCTATATATGCGGATGAGAGGTTCCTAGATGCTAGCCAAGATCTAGCTGAAAGAGTGTATTTCTGGGCTGAAGCTTTGCTAGAAGAATTGTGAAGGGAAAATTACTCGAATCTTAGAGCCTTAGCTGGTTCTAATCTGGCAGCTTGAAGAGCCGGGGGTAGTGCTCCCAATATTGTTATGAGTAATGTGACTCCCGCTATTGCTGCTGCGTGTTCTGGTAGGAGAATAGGTGTTACTGAGAATGTAGTTGCATGGGGTCCTCCCATTTCTCCTGGACCCATGATCATGGCGAGGAGGAGGGACGTACCATATCCGAGTAACATCCCAGATATTATGGCAATACTGCTCATCAGGATCCCTTCGAAAAGGAAAGATAGGGATATATCTCGTTGAGAGGCTCCCATGGCTCTCATTACCCCTATTATCCTTGTTCTTTCGGTTACGGCAGTGAACATCGCGTTCATTATGCCTATTGAGGCCACAACTATCGTCATTGCAGCTATAGCCCCTAAGACCAAGAGCGACATGTTAACAACGGTATCTAGCTGCTTCTGAACGTCTTTCATTGCTATTGGGAATGCCATATCACCATACTCATCACTGAGCTGATCAACCACGTAATCCACACTATTAACGTCATCTGCTATTATTGCTAGAATTGTGTATCTTTTTTCACCAGTTAGTTTCACATAAAGTCTTGTAGCATAATCTAGAGGAGCCAGAACGGATCTGTCCACATCCGCCACGATAGAAGTCCCATAGGGAGCTAATATTCCATATATTCTAGGTCTGGTAGTCAGGGCCCTGCCGAAGGAGAATTTAGCATTAAGTCCTATTAAATCTGCCATTTCATCAGGAGGGACTTCCTCAAGTAGTTTTGAACCCAATATCACTGCTTCTTCTTTCTGATTTGATGGCCAATCCCCGTACATTAACTTTATCCCCGGAAATACATCTTCCACATAGTTCATGTCTACTCCCATTACCACATAGGTTTTCGATTTACCTAGGAGGGTAGAATTCATGGGTATTCTTATCAGAGGCATAACCGCTTCTACTCCATCCATATCTTCTATCTTATTTATGTCTAGGTCATTGAAGCTCTTTTCCCTAGCTGTCAGGTATATGAGCCTCATGCTGCTTCCCTTAAATATATCTTTTAAGGCGAAACCATAGCCTGTAGCAAACGATATGACAGCAGTCAGCGTTAGTACTCCCAGAAATATCCCAAGCAATGTCAATGTCGCTCTTTTCCTTCTACTCATCATAGCCTTGAAGGAGAATTTCACTATATCACGGAACTTCAACCTCTTCAGACCTCCTTCCAAAGGCTATTTTTCCTATGATTACACCTATTATTAGACCAGCTAAAGCCCATATTATCCCATATTCAGGACTAATCAAAGTTGCTTGCCTAGATTTATTAGGAGCCACTGATGTTTGACCTTCCACTGCCACTTCCCTCCTAGACTCCTTCCAGTTTTCTGGAGATGCAAGGTACTTTACGGTAACTCCTATCTTCTGTGATAGCTTATCTGGACTAACTTTACATGAGAGGACGAATCCCGTACTCTCACCGTTATCTAACTCTCCAAGATATGTAGATGTACCAACACATGCTCCAGAGTCTATTGTGACGTTAACGTTATCTGCCTCTCTGTTTCCAACATTAGCTAAATTACCCTTTATTCTCAATCTCCCTAGGCTATAGCTAGCGTCTAAGGAGGATATTACAACCCTAGCTTCCTCTATCCTTCCAAAACCGACCTCCGTCGTGAGTTCCTTTGTAACGTCCTTGCTATCCTCTTTCTCCTTGTAAGTGAACTGAAGATTTAGTCTATATGATTTGCTATCCTCAGAGGGCAGAAGGATTAAACTGATATTTCTGGAATCTCCTGGATTCAGATCGCCTAAGTCAAAGAGAGAGGGTCCTAGCACTGTTAGCGTCTTAGAGGAAAGCTGAAGCCTGACTCTTCTGGCAGTTTCATCTCCTACATTCTTCACTATCAGATTCACATCATTAGATATGCCGGCGCTAAGCATATGTTTACCTGACAGTACTATTATGCTAGGCGAGGTTTCTTCACTATTTTTCTCCACAAGCGGTATATTAAAGACCTTTGAAATACTATAGTCCTTTCCTCCGCTTGAATAGTGAACCACAACAGCGACCTTGTCAGTGTCTTGGTCTATATTCTCATCAACGTATGCTCCTATATCATATTTCACTACAGAGCCTGGTGTAAGTAAGGCTCCACCATTTATGCTTGGATTTAGTATCTTAATGAGGGAAGCACTTAGCTGAACTGAGGTTATTATAGCATCTTCTTTACCCATATTCTTCAATGTCAGGTATAGTGTTGATGATTCTCCTTTGACTCCCCTTCCGGCTAGGGTGAAATCTATGGTAGATCTCCCCTTGACCTCTAGCTTAAAGTGGAAGTCATTTGATCCCTTCTTGACGACATCGCCGTCTTTAT
Source organism: Thermoproteota archaeon (assembly GCA_027491785.1). Classification (GTDB taxonomy): domain Archaea; phylum Korarchaeota; class Korarchaeia; order Korarchaeales; family Korarchaeaceae; genus Korarchaeum. The sequence continues at coordinate 93,317 of JAOZGJ010000101.1, forward strand.
TCAGAATTTCATAGGAAACATTGAGATCGAAATCGTACCAGTCGGGAGGGGTCTTAGTTGGTACCTCTACATTGAATGTGAGCGAGAAGCCTTCTCCATCCTTAAAGCTCTCTTTCGCCAGCTGAATTCCCGGCAATAACGTCTCCTTGTCACCTCCGTTTGGATTCTTAAGAGGGCTCGGTATTGTTAGAGTAGCTTCCAAAGGCCTAAGTGTATGGTTCTCTTCCACGGAAACTTGAAATACGACGAAGAGAGGAACTATGCCATCTCCTGAATGCACTACTATAGAACCTTTTTGATTCCCCCAACTATAATCAACAAGACTTAAACTTCCCTTCATGGCAAACGAAGGGATCAAAGGCAAGAGCAAAACTACTAAAAAGGGAATGACAAATTTACGCCTTAACATTAGGAACCACCTCACCTAGAATAGCTCCATCTCTTATCTTTATTATGCGATCAGCAGCCTCGGCCATTCTCTGATCGTGAGTAACCATTACAACGGTCTTCCCTTCATCACTTAGAGATCTGAGCACTTTCATGATCTGTAGACCTGAGTTCGTATCTAGGTTCCCTGTGGGCTCATCCGCTAGTATTATCGACGGATCATTTGCAAGGGATCTAGCTATTGCTACCCTCTGCTGTTCACCACCAGAAAGCTCAGATGGCTTATGATTAGCTCTGTGTTCTAATCCGACAGCCCTGAGGAGTTCCATTACTCTTTTCCTCCTATTTTTACGATACTCTCCTATGGCCAAAGCTAGCTCAACATTTTCGGCAGCGGTAAGCCATGGAACTAAATTGAATGTCTGAAATATGAAACCTATTGTTCTTCGACGAAGTAATGTAGCCCGCTTATCAGTCAATCTCATCACATTCATTCCCAATATCTTTACAGTACCTGAAGTCGGCTTCGTTAGGAGCCCCATTATACTGAGCAATGTCGTCTTTCCGCTACCAGAGGGACCCATTATAGCAACGAATTCTCCCCTTCTGATAGTCAGTGATACTCCTCTAAGTGCCTCTACGTAGTTTTTTCTCGTTCCATACCTCTTTCTTACATCTACAAGTTCATACACTGGTATCTCGCTGTCCATAAGCACACCTTTTGTGTAAGAATTTAACATAGCTTAGTTAATAAACATTGCTAAGTAACTTTTTTGTTTTCTAGAAGCCCGAACTAGTTAAAGGGGGATGTGAAGCGATCGGAGGAAGGGTTAAAGGTCTCAAAGACCTTGTGAAGGATGTAGAAAAAGCTGTTATAGAAACTATTGGAGGAAAGAATCATGCGATTATAGGAATAAGTGGTTTCGGCTCCGCTGGGTATCCCAAAGTCACTCCTGAAGCTATAGCAAAGCTGTATGATGAGGGAAGAATATCTACCCGAGTTACCCTCTTAACAGGGGCCTCAGCCTATAAAGTCGATCAAGTGCTTGGGGAGAGAGGTATCATAAGGAGGAGATACCCTTATCAATATAGCCCTGCGATGAGAAAGCTCATTAACTCTGGCAACGTCGAGTTTTACGACTATCATCTGGGTGAATGGCCCCAATACATTAGATCTGGGTTCCTAGGCAAAGCTGTAGGTAATATAGATATAGCAATAATAGAGGCAGTTTATGTGGATGAAGAAGGAATAGTCCCTTCTATGAGCGTTGGGGCCGTGGATGCGTTCGTCTCGAGAGCCAAGAAAGTGATCGTCGAGGTTAATCCGGATATACCGATGGAGCTGATGGGAATCCATGACATATACTCCCCGGGAATCCCTCCTGAGAGAGAGCCTATACCCATAAAGGATGTAAGCGATAGGGTTGGAACCGATCGGTTAAAAGTGTCCAGAGATAAAATAGCTGCTATAGTGGAGTCAGGTGGATATGATAGAGGTGGAGATGTAGGTGAGCCCAGCTCTACGGAGAGGAGGATAGCAGATAACCTTCTTAATTTCCTTCAGGAGGAGATAGATGCTGGAAGGATACCTAAGAGGATGCTTCCTATAGAATCTGGTGTAGGAACTGTCCAAGATGCTGTAATGTCTGCCATGGCGGAAGCAGGCATTAAAGGACTTAGAGCATGGACGGAGGTAGCTCAGGACTCCTTCTATAAGATGGTTGATGCTGGAGAGATGGAGTTCATTTCTGCCACCTCTCTCATGCTATCGCCTAGAGGAAGAGACTTCTTCTTCAGTAACATCTCAGATTTCAGGAAAGTAACGGTCCTTAGACCTCAATCAGTTACAAATGACTGGGAAGTGATAAGGAGGCTTGGTGTCATAGCGATGAACACGGCCGTGGAAGTGGATATCTATGGCTTCGTAAACAGTACTCATGTGATGGGAACTCATATAATCAACGGTATAGGAGGCTCGGGAGACTTCGCTAGGGCTTCTTATCTGAGCATATTCATAACGCCTTCCATGAGGAAGGGAGGAAAGATAAGCTGCATAGTGCCGATGGTCAGTCATGTTGATCACATAGATCACGACGTAGACATTATAGTAACCGAGCAGGGTGTTTGTGACTTAAGGGGTAAATCGCCTAGGGAGAGAGCAGTTGAGATAATAGATAAGTGCTCTCATCCTAATTACAGAGATGCGCTACGTAAATACTTTGAGAGAGCTGTCAAGGAAGTAGGTGGGCACATGCCCATACTCCATGGTGAAGCATTATCATGGCATATGAAATATAGGGAAAAGGGAAGTATGGAGGTGATGTGATTCTATGATCCCCTTTAAGGACAAGAGACCTTACATTCACGAAACAGCTTTTATTGACCCAGGAGCTAGAATAGCTGGTGATGTATCCGTTTTAGAGGATAGCGCTATCTATTTCGGTTCTGTTGTAAGAGGAGACGATGATTCTGTGGTAATAGGACCTGAAACGGGTATCCTAGAGTTATGCCTTGTAGAAGCACCTGCGGGCCATCCAGTGGAAGTGAGGAGAGCCCTCATATCTCATTCAGCCATTGTCCATGGAGCAAAGATCCTAGACGATGCTGTGGTAGGTATAGGGGCTAGGGTACTCGATGGGGCTATTGTGGGAGAGGGAGCCGTAGTGGGAGCGGGAGCTCTGGTACCCCCTGGCAAAGAGGTTCCTCCAGCTACTCTAGTCCTAGGTATACCAGCGAAAAAAGTTAGAGAACTTAGCGAAGATGAAATCAGAAATTTTAGGAGAGAGAGGGAGATAGTTCTCGAAAAGGGTAAGATCTACAAGGAGTTCTTCCAAAGGGAACTATCTAAGGGATACTATGGATCTCTCAAATAGCATAACTAGGTTAGCTAGATCCTTCCCTAAGACATCTTCTATTTCCCTTAAAAATTCGTTTCTAAGTTGATTATAATTGAGATGAAGCTTCTCCTCCATTTGCCTCAGATTATATGAGGCTAGCTTGATAATATCTTCATCCTCGTCTGTGGGAGGCTTAGATGTCATTGATTCCTTAATTAGCTCGAAACTCTCGAGAAATGATTTTTTATCGCTTATAGGTAATCTCTCGACGTAAGCTCTCGCCATATAATCTATTATACAAGCCAGTTTGTCACTGGGAAGATACTCCCCTGCCAAGGATAGGGTTCTCACACTCTCAAATAAGGCTTCTATTATCATGCTCATAGGTCAGCCTCCCCACTTCTAAAGGTTATTTCAAGACCGGAAAGAAAAACTTATTATTCCTATAAGCAAGCCAGCAATATGGATTTTCCATTCTTTGGGGAGTTAAGGGATAACTGGAATCACGTTTTAGGTAGTCTTAGGGCAGAGAAGAATCTCCCTACTAAGCAAGTTGAGGATCTCGTTAGGAGGGTAAGAGATCGAGGACTAAAGGAGGTCTTGAAACTTACGGAGAAATTTGATGGTGTTTCTTTACTTCCTGATGAGATTTATGTGGAGCCTGAGAGCAGATCAATACCTAACTTTATGGAGGAGTCATTTAGTAGGCTGCTCTCCTGTGCAAGGTCCCTCCTAGATAATTCGGAATGCCAGGTAGGCGGATTCTCGACTTCAATAGAGTGGTTGAAAGGCTCTCCTCCAACAGGGAATGTAGTTAATAGAGTGGGGATCTACGTTCCTGGTGGTAACTATCCCCTCATATCGTCACTCCTCATGGCTATAGCTCCTGCTAGGGCTGCTGGGGTGAAAGAATTTGTAGTTGCAACCCCTCCTAGAAATTATAAGATGATAGAATATGCTTCTGCTGTATTTGGGGTTAAGGAGTTCCTAAAAGTTGGGGGAGCCCAAGCAATCGCTTCATTGGCTTATGGCTTGCCGGAGATAGGACTTCAGCCGGTAGATATGATAGTAGGGCCGGGAAATTCTTACGTTACGGCAGCCAAAGCTTTAGTGTCCAGAGATGTCAAGATAGATCTACTGGCTGGTCCATCTGAGGTGCTTATACTTTCAGATGAAAGAGTTCCGATCGAATTAGTCGCCTTGGATATGCTCGCCCAAGCAGAACACGGACCTGATTCTATAGCCCTAGCTCTCACAACATCACGCGAATATGCCATTAAACTGAGAGCCTACTTGCTTAAATATCTCCATGTAGATAGATTTAGGTCCCTTAGGAGAAAGAGCGGTATTCTCTATGGGAAGAAAGAAGATCTAGTCAAGTTCAGTGAAGTCTTCATGCCGGAGCATCTGGAGGTTTTCGGCGACTTTCGAGTGAAGATTGCCGGTGCGATATTCGAGAACGTGGGCGTCGTATTCGGTGACTATGGGTACACCGGTGCTAATCATATCTTGCCTACAGGGGGGACCCTCCTAGAAAGACCTGGTCTGAGCCCATTCTCCTTCTTTAGAGAGTTTAACGGCTCATACTCCTATAAACAAGTTGGTAGTTTGGAGGCTCAAGCATCTGTATCCAAAATGTGCGGTCATTTCGCTAGATTAGAGGGATTGGATTACCATGCTAAGGCAGCCGAAATTAGGGAGAAACTTTATAAGGAGATTCTTTCTCAAGAAAACTAGCCGAGGTGATATGCATGGGGGATTTAGTTCACCTCTAGAAGGGAATTTCTCAAGATGGCAGTTGTAGGAGCTGCCGGACTACTTGTTGGTGGATCTGCAGGCTATTTCTATAGATCCTCTGTCTCTCCTAGTAAAGTAGAGCAGGAGATCAGTGAGGCTAAGAAGGAAATTAGGGGAAAGGTTGCCATGTATGATTGGAGCAATAACAACAATCCATTTGTCTTCAAGCTATTCAAGGATAGAACTGGGGTAGACGTTATATATGATTTGTTCGATAGCGACGATGAGGCTTTCGCGAAACTAGAAGCTGGTGGGAGCGGATACGATGTAGTCGTCCTTACGGATAAGTATGTTAAGAACGCGATAGATAGAGGATATATCAGGAAACTAGATCAGAGCTTGATACCAAATCTAAAGTACTTGGATCCCAAGTTTAGAGATTTAAAATATGATCCGGGAAATAAGTATTCAGTTCCATATGGATTTGGTAGTACGGCCATAGGGTTTAATTCAAAGAGAATAAAGGATCTGACCAGTTGGAAGCAGTATTTTGACCCTAGTTACCTATCTAACTATAAGAAGAAAGTATCTATGCTTGAAGATCCTCCAGAAGTAATGTTTGCCACTAAGCTCTATTTAGGCAAGAGACTTGATGACTGGAGCGATTCTACAATGGAGGAGGTTAAGGAGGCGCTAATAAAGCAAAAACCCTACTTAGCTGGATACTTTGGTACTGATAAATACATACCCAATTTGGAGAATGGTTCCCTAGTCGCGGCCCACGCCTACAATGGAGACGTGTTAACAGCTAAATATGGAGATGGCTTCAAAGACATCTCTTATCTCATACCGGAGGAAGGTGCTGTAGCTTGGATAGATAATATGCTTGTCCCCAAGGACGCTCCTAACCCAGAAGCCGCTCAAGCTCTGATAAATTTTCTGATAGATCCTCTTGTTGCGGCTTATAAAACGATCTCTGTCTATATTGCAATGCCTATACCAGCGACCAAGAAGTTATTGCCATCAGAGCTAGCTAACGAGCCTGCTCTAATACCACCTCCTGAACAGATGAGGAAACTCTACCTATCACCGGTGTTGACCGATAAGATCAGAGCGAAGATCAATGATATATGGGAGCAGGTCTTAGCAGCCTAGGTGTGAATATTGGTTTCCATACCAAGGGGGTTCCGGGACTTCCCCCCTCCATTTATGATACTTAGGAAGAGAATATTGAAAGAGATCGAGGAGGTATTCAAGCGATATGGTTTCGATCCCTTTGATACCCCTACCCTGGAGTTCTGGGATACGGTGAAGGGAAAGTTAGGGGAAGAGGCGGAGAATAAGCTCATGTTCATATTCCCGGATTTTCTAAGCAAGGAGTGGTATACCCTTAGGTATGAGCTTACCTTCCCTCTCGCTAGATATATGGCAATGCATCCCGAGACCCCCTTACCATTCAAGAGATACCACATAGGAAAGGTATGGAGGCATGAAGAGCCTCAGAAGGGAAGGTATAGAGAATTCTGGCAATGCGATGCAGATACTGTAGGCAGTCCCTACCCTGAAGCGGATGCGGAGATAATAAGGCTTAACATCGAGATAATGAGAACATTCAGCTTTAATAAATATCTAGTAAAGATTAACGATCGGAGGCTCTTAACAGGAATATTTGAAGAGGAGTTGAGTATAAGGAATCCAGTTCCCGTGTATAGATCGATTGATAAGCTAGATAAAATAGGGGAAGAGGGAGTAAGATCAGAGTTACTTTCAAAGGGAATGAGTAGCTCCTTAGTTGACAGGATAATGGATCTAATGAAAATACAAGGAAAATTTGAAGAAATAGCTGAAGATCTGAGTGGCATAAGAAATGAGAAGGTAAGAACAGCTCTAGATCATCTTAGGGAGATATTTAGCCTAGTCAACGATGATAGATTGGTGTTCGATCTATCTCTAGTCAGGGGCCTAGAGTACTATACGGGCCCCGTATTTGAGACTGTAGTTAAGGAACCGAGGATAGGATCCCTAGCTGGGGGAGGAAGGTATGATAAGCTGATAGGTCTCTACTCTGGGAAGGACGTGCCTGCTACAGGTATTAGCATCGGTATAGAGAGGCTCATAGATGCAGGGTTAGAGCTAGGGATATTCTCATTAGATGATAGGAGTTACACCCAAGTTTTCGTAGTGAGCGTTAAAAGGGAGTCTTGGAGATACGCATGGAAGGTGGCAGAGCTATTAAGAAATGAGGGATTTTACGTTTCTTTAGACCTCATGAGAAGGAATCAGTCAAATCAGAGGGAATATGCGAGAAAACTGGGAGCAAAGATAATCGCCTTCGTAGGACCTAAGGAGGAGAAAGAAGGGAGCGTTACTCTCTATTCAAATGAGATGAGGAAAACCGTGAGTCTTAAAGACGCAGCCAAGGCCATCAATGAGATCATTTCATGATTTTTATTCTATAATCAACCCTCAGAGAGGATATTTCATTCACTATATTCCAAATGTTATCTAAAAAGTTGGGAAGAGCGTAGAGAGGTATTATCGGCACGCCATCCGAGAACCTCTCATTGAAGTCAAGCCATGTAACTATCACCGGAATCACCAAGCTCTCTCCTCTTCTCACTTCTATACCCTCTATCTTAGTTGTTTTAAGGACCCTGACTAGTAATTTAGTCCTTTCAAGCTGCTTCATGGCTGCCTCTCTGAGCTTATATACTTTGGGAGAAGTTCCTTTAGACCACATCTTGCAATCTGCTGACAAGATCAGTTTATTTAACGTGCCGAGTATGTCTATTTCATATCTCCTACTATCGAAGGAAAATCTGATCCCCTTCAATGCCTTCATCCCTGATAGCTGGAATCCTCTCAGACAGAGGTCTTCAAATTTCCTCCAGTCTAGGAGTGCTGCGGCTTTCTCAGGGGAAAGACCTACTCTAATTAAAGCTAGAGCGGTTGCTACAGGATCATTAATAGGATCTCCCCCTACTTCGTCCTTCAGGTAAGAGAGAAGGTCTTCAGGAACTAATTCCCAATCGCCACTGACCAAAGCATAAAGGCTCTTCTCAGCTAGCTTCTTAAGGTCCACTTCTTTATGATAATCGTTAGATAATATTTACATTACGTTCCTCATGATTAAGGAGCTAGGGATATATGCTCACTGGGAGGACATGGATATGAGGGTAAGAGTTGAGATGATCATCAGTCCCGCAAACCATTTGACGATACAGAGCGAATGTTTGTATCTCGTGAGGAAAAGTTGATTACTTTTACCTTGTGAGGTGAGCGTTTTGAAGGTATATTCTTCATCCTTCTCTATTAGCACTAAGGGAGAGATAGATTTTGTGGATGTAACGGAGAGAGTTGATGGAATAGTAAGGAAAAGCGGGATAAATGAGGGCCTAGTGTTGCTATTCGCCCCTCACGCGACAGGAGCTATGATAATAAACGAGAACGATCCTTCTTTGTTAGAAGATCTAAAGGATCTATTGGAAAGAATTATTCCAAGAGATGGTTATAGACATCCGTTTAATGCGCATTCCCACCTCAGATCTATCCTTATGGAACCTAGCAAGGTTATTCCAGTAAGCAAGGGAAGGCTGAGCCTCGGCACATGGCAAAGTATAATATGGGTGGAAGTTGACACGCGCCCCAGAAAGAGGACGATTCTCGTTACTGTCCTTGGGGAGTAGATGGCTCCTCAACGTAGAGAGCAAATAGTAGCAGGCTGAGGAATCCTATAGCTGCGCTCACTGAAAATGAAAGAGCGACTCCTGGTAATGCTATTCCGAATAAGGATATCTCCCTAAGAGCGTACTGCTGATATAGCTGACCACCAACTATGGGACCTAACACCGCGCCAATATTAAAGGTAGCCTGTACCGTTCCAAAAACCTTTCCTCTAATTTCTCTGGGTGAAATATCGGCTTGTAGTGCTCTAAAGGGTGGAATGTACACATTAAAGGCTATAGATCTAAGCGTGGAGAGAAAAGTTAGGCTCTCTATATCTCTTGCTATGGGGATAATTGCTGTCATCAATCTTGAGAAAGCTCCTGCCGTTATCACGATGCCCTTCCTACCAATTTTATCGCTTAATCTCCCGCCAGGGTATGCGGCAGCCAACCCTATTATCCCCGAAACGGTGGTGACTATTGCTATGGCGGAGGGATCTGATGATATGAATTGCATTATGTAAAGGCTCATTATCGGGGCTATGAACCCCATAGCAAATCCATTGGCCAATCCCATGACGTATAAAGTATTTATGCTTCTTCTAATAGATTTTGGAAGCTTTATATTGATAGAAGCCTGTTTCCTTCCCTCTAATGCTTTACCACGTTCTTCCCTCAATAGGAAGGAAAACACTATGGATATGGCGGACATTACGGCGAGACCAAGGAAGGGGAATTTAAGGGCCCATTCTAGATCCCTTATGCCGAGCGTATATATCCCGATCTTATACAATGCGACTCCAACAGCAGGTCCTCCTATCATGGCCAAATTAGATGATGTCATGTAGATGGCCATAGATCTCCCTCTCATCTCGCTAGGTACGCTATCCATGAGTAGGGCTTCAGCCACTGGCCATACCATGGCAGATGCGATGCCTTGTAGCCCCCTTATTAGATATAAGTGGTAGACGCTAGAGGACAGTATGTAGGCATAAGCTAGAACCGAATATATGACTGAACCGGATATTATCAGTCTCTTTCGTCCCAGTTTATCGCTTAATGATCCAAAATACCTGGCAAATATCGCTCGGGTTAGCATGAAAGCTGACATCATAAATCCATACTCTAAAGCGTACTGGGAAGCCTGTTTTATGACTCCGAGTTCCTCTGGAAGCTCGCTTATCCCTCCTTCTAGATATACAACATAGTATGGAAGTATCGGGGATATTGCCCCGAAGCCAAGCGATATGACAAATCCGATTATCGAGAGTATTAGGATGTTCCGCTTTTCCATCGTAATGCCCCTTTTTGCATGCTCTCGAAGGAGGCCTTTACTGTGCAGGGAGTTCCGTATATTATTATTTTTAACTGATGGTGCTACAACTCGTAGCACCAGAGGTGAATTATATGGGGGATCTAGTTTGGCTTTAAGCCCTTAGATCTAGTTTTGTCTTACTTCAGAAAGAATACGAAATTTGTAGATATCCCTAAGCAGTGTAGCAGGGCTATTCGAGGTGAAGCTCTATGATCAGGATAGATCTACCTCAAGAGGATATTCCGAGATATTGGTACAACATCGTATCAGATTTACCTGATCTTCCACCTCCGATTCATCCGGTTACCAAAGAGCCCTTGGGACCGAAGGATTTCTATCCAATATTCACGAGAGAATGTGTTAACCAAGATTTCTCCAAGGAGAAATATATAGAGATACCCGATGAACTTAGAGAGTTCTACATTAGGATAGGAAGACCAACTCCTCTTTATAGAGCTAGGAGGCTCGAGAATTATCTTAGGACACCGGCTAAGATATACTATAAGAGAGAAGATGTGACACCAACTGGCAGCCATAAGTTAAATACTGCAATTGTTCAAGCTTTCTGTGCCGCTAGAGAAGGATTAGAGTTCCTGACGACGGAGACAGGTGCAGGTCAGTGGGGAAGTGCCTTATCCTATGCCACAGCCATGATGGGAATAAGGGCCCTTGTGTTCATGGTAAGAATATCGTACATACAAAAACCTTACAGGAAGCTTGTAATGAAACTTTATGGTGCAGATATAGTCCCTTCTCCCAGTGACAAGACCGAAGTTGGTAGGAAGTACCTGGAAAGGGATCCAAATCACCCAGGTTCGCTGGGAATAGCCATTAGCGAGGCTATAGAAACAGCTATAAATAATGAGAAGGCCAAATATTCGTTAGGAAGCGTGTTAAATCATGTACTACTTCATCAGACAATAATAGGTCAGGAGGTGAAGAAGCAATTCGAGCTGATTGACGAGAAACCTGATATACTCATAGGATGTGTTGGTGGAGGGAGTAATTTCGCCGGCTTCACGTTCCCATTCATAGAAGAGATCTTGAATGGTAGGGAAGAATATGATGTAATCGCGGTTGAGCCTAAAGCTGCACCATCCCTGACTAATGGAGAGTACAGGTATGATTTTGGTGACAGCGCCGGCATAACACCTCTCATAAAGATGTTTACTTTAGGACACGACTTCGTCCCGCCTCCAATTCATGCCGGCGGGCTTAGGTATCACGGAGCTGCCCCTACGGTCAGTCTGCTGAAATCAAAAGGAGTCATTAGATCCGTTACCTATACTCAAGAGGAGACTTTCGAAGCTGGTAGGATTTTCGCAATGACTGAAGGTATAATACCGGCTCCTGAGACAACGCATGCTGTTAGGGCAGCTATAGATGAAGCATTGAAGGCAAAGGAGAATGGAGAAGAAAAAGTAATAGCATTTAACTTCTCTGGCCATGGATTACTTGATCTCAAGGGGTATGAAGACGTATTGAAGATTTCCTAGGCATCCCCATCTAATCCTAATCTATTCCCATTTATTTCGGGATAATTCTGGTGCCAGTCTTTCCTTCTAAGGCTTCTATCACCTTATCTAGGCTGGTTATTATTGCGACATTACCTGTTCTCTCTACAAATCTCATAGCTGCCTTTACCTTAGGCCCCATATTTCCAGGAGGGAAATGACCCTCATCATAGTATGTTTTAGCTTCCTCCAAGGTCATTACATCTATAAATCTCTGATCTGGCTTCTTGAAGTTTATAGCGACCTTCTCTACATCAGTCAGTATCATGTAGATATCAGATCCTAAGGAGGTAGCTAGTCTCTCTCCAGCTAAGTCCTTATCTATAACGGCATCTACCCCCTCTATCTCTCTCTCGTCAACTACTGGTATTCCCCCACCACCTGATGCTATGACCAATATACCGGCATTCACCATCCTCCTTATGGCTTCTATCTCTACTTGAGCGATGGGATCCGGAGATGGGACTACTCTCCTCCAACCCTTTCCTACATCATATTTCATCGTCCATCCCAATTTTTCCTTCTCTTTAGCGACATCTTCAGGGTACCATGGCCCTATGAACTTGGTAGGATTATGGAATGCCTCATCGTTTCTATCGACAAGCACCTGTGTGACTATCGTGGCCACGGGTTTATCTATACTAGCAGCTCTCAGCTCGTTGATCAGTGACTGCTGGATCATATAGCCAATTAATCCTTGGCTCATCGCACCGCAGGTATGTAATGGCATGGGAGGAACTTGGGATGCGCCTGCCTCCTGCTGTAGGAGTATAGCTCCTACCTGAGGACCGTTTCCATGGGTCACCACTAGATCGTACCCTCTCCTTATTAACTCGACTAGTTGCTTACTAGTCCTCCTAGCATTGGCTAGTTGCTCCTCAAAGGTTCCTTTTTGGCCGTATTGTAAGAGGGCATTGCCTCCGAGGGCTACCGTGATGAGCTTCTTCATCGATCACACTCTCCCCAAAAAATAGAAGGAGAAGCTTATCTTATGAGGGCCGCAAGGATCGCAGCTTCAGTCCACAGCCTATTCTCAGCTTGATCGAATACTACCGACCACTTGCCCTCTATTACCTCCTCTGTCATTTCATTTCCCCTGTAAGCGGGCAAGCAGTGCATGAATATAACGTGCTCCTTAGCCAATCCCATTATTTCAGGGGTAACTGTGAATGGAGCGAAGTCTTTCTTCCTCTTCTCCTTAGTTTCTTCTGGTTTACCCATGCTCCACCAAGTGTTTGCGTATATCACATCAGCTCCTTTTACTGCTTCCCTGATATCATGTACTATTTCTAGTTTAGTTCCTCTTCTAGAGGCCTCTTGCTCAGCGAATTTCCATATATCCTCTAAGGGCTCGTATCCCGGAGGAACAGCAAGCGTAAGATCCATACCAAAGACAGGAGCTGTCGCTATAAGCGAATGAGCTACGTTCCAAACATCACCTGTATAGACAAGCTTAAGGCCTTCCCAGTAGCCAAATTTCTCTTTTATGGTCATAAGATCAGCCATTGCTTGACATGGATGTTCCTCGTCAGAAAGTGCGTTTATTACGGGGTTCCTCATATACTTCGCATACTCTACGATCTCCTCCTGACCGAAGGTTCTTATCACGAGAGCATCGTAGTATCTGTCCAGCACTCTAGCTGTGTCCTTTAGGGGCTCTCCCCTCTTAAGTTGAAGTTCATCCGGCCTCATGTAAACAGAAAAACCACCTAATCTGTGCATAGCCATCTGAAATGAGTTTCGGGTTCTAGTGGAAGGCTTCTTGAAGAGAAGAGCCACCGCCTTCCCTTCCAGAGGTTTAACTTTTATACCAGAATACCACATTTTCTTAAGATCCATGGACATTTGAATCAGATATTCTAACTCCTCCCTAGTGAAATCCCTAGTTGTTATGAAATCTCTTCCCCTTAAATTAAATAATGCCATCAAAATCACCTCTGAGATGTATATGATGGGGATAGTTTAGCTAAAGAACTTTTCTAAGTTTATAAGCACTTGGAGATATAGAAGTTAGAAAGAAAAGTAATGTTATAGTGCTACGCGACCAGATATCTTTGCTTATTTTAATTCGATAAAGAGCTATTATTTCTCGGTTATACTAAGTTAAATATATCTTTTTTGGAAAAAAGTTTGCTAGAGAGTTTTATAGCGATTTATCACATACCTAGAGGATGAATGTTTAAAAGTAAGCTAGTAAGCTCCTCAGTAGGGGAGTGTATGACTCTCGGTAAGGGTGCTATTATTGGTATTATCGTGATCGTGATCATAATCGCTGCAGCAGCTATACTCTTAGCTCAGACTGGACCAGCTCCTACAAAGACTACGCAAAAGACTACCGCTTTTAAGGGAACAGTTAAAGTTGGCCTTATAGCTCCTCTAACTGGAGGTTTAGCTGAACATGGTCTCGATATGAAACAAGCAGCCATTCTAGCTGTTGACGAGATAAATTCCCAGGGCGGTATTCTAGGTAAGAAAGTGGAACTTATAATAGAAGATACGGCTTGCAATGCCAACCAAGCTACTTCAGCAGTACAGAAGCTCCTTACACAAGATAAAGTATATGCTGTATTTGGTGAATACTGCTCTACTGTAACGCTAGCTGTTCAACCAATGATCATGGAGGCTAAAAAACTTCTCTTCGTCCCCGTCTCAGTAGCTACTAAGATAACAGAGCAGGGCTACAAATATACCTTCAGGACATGCGCCAATCAATGGATGCAGACTACTCAGAATGCTGATTGGGTAGTAGAGCATCTCAAGCCTAAGACCGCTGCAATGCTAGGAGTGAACGATGATTATGGGAGAGAAGGCCTTAAGATCTGGGGTGACAGGGTCAAATCCAAGGGCGTAAAGGTACTTGCTGAGGAGTACTTTGATTATGGAACAACTGACTTCACGTCCCAACTCTCTAAAATAAAGGCCGTAAATCCGGATGTTATATTCGTCGTGGCTAACATAAGAGATGCCGCTAACATTCTTAAGCAAGCCCATGAGATTGGTCTCTATAAGCAGTTTGTTATGCTGGGTGGTGTGACCAGCGATGAGTTCCTTAAGCTGGCAGATGATGATGCTCTAGGGCTTGTTCACGTGAGCTACTTTGAACCTACATCCAAGAGACCAGTTGCGGTAGAGTTTGTCAAGAAATTCAAGGCTAGATGGGGAAGAAACCCCGCTATGTATGCCGCAGGTGTATGGGACGCATTTCTTGCATTCAAGAAGGGTGTAGAGAAGGCAGGCACATGGGACGTTGATAAAGTAGCAGACGCAATAAGGTCCCTCAGATTTGAAGGAGCCCAAGGTACAATATACTTTGATAAGAATGGTCAGGCCCAGACCAAAGTTCTCCTAGTACAAGTACAGAAAGTTGGAGGAGAACTTAAGAGAGTGATACTGTATCCACCAGCAGATAAGCAGGGAGAGTATATACCTCCTGAAAAGCTTTACAAGGGCTGATTACCTTACTCACCTTTTCTATTTTATTTTCATAAGCTTAGACTAGGGGAAGGGGATATACTTGATAGTACAGCTAACGGAGCTTATAGAGCAGGTGCTCTTCGGGCTGATGATAGGAGGAATTTATGGAGTGATAGGCGTTGGCTTAACGATGATATTCGGTGTGATGAGGTTCAGCAATTTCGCCCATGGGGAATTTTACATGTTAGGAGCCTACTTCACATATACCTTGGTAATACTCTTAGGAGGGGATCCCTATCTACTAGCACCCTTAGCAGCTATAGCTGTTGGCATAGTAGGTATAATCCTAAATAAATTATTGTTTAAATCTTTATATAGGGAATTAAAAGAAATAAAAGGCGCTGCTGCTTTTTACTTTCAGGATCTAAAATTCATCATGTTAACCATCGGTATTTCAATACTATTTGTAGATCTCGCACTAGTCCTTTGGGGTCCTATACCAATGTCTATACCCAGTTCTCTGACGAGAGTTGATATTAAGCTACCAGGAGACTTATCCTTTAGCTTAGCAAGATTATTAGCATTTGTTATCGCCATAGTAACCATGGTAGGTCTTTACAGTTTCTTAAAGCTAACTAAGACAGGTAGGGCAATAAGAGCGACTGCTCAAAATCCATCTGCCGCCATGCTCGTCGGTGTTAATGTCTATAAGATCTACGATATAACAATGTTCCTTTCTACCGGCTTGGCAGCTTTAGCTGGGGGTATTCTCGGACCTATCTATAACGTTTACCCGACGATGGGACTTGACGTTGTCGCAATAGCGTTTGTCGTGGTGATAACAGGTGGTATGGGCAATATAATCGGTAGTATGCTTGCTGGTTTCCTTATTGGATTAGCCGAGAGTTTAGGAGGCCTTTTCTTGGGAACAGAATACAGAGAGGTTGTCGCCTTCGCGATAATGATCCTAGTACTATGGATCAAGCCTGAGGGGATACTAGGTGGAGGGAAGAAGTGATGCTCGGAGTTACCAAAGAAGTGCTCCTTCAATTGGCTAAGTATTATGTAATAGCGGGAATATTATTGATACCTATCCCCCTAGCTGGAGATTACGTCACTCATGTATCAATCTTGATACTCCTATATGCTGCAACAGCAGCGAGCTTAGACATATTAGTTGGGTACACTGGCAGGTTATCTTTAGGCCATGCTGCATTCTTTGCCATAGGAGCTTATACATCGACCTTATTAGCTATGAATTGGGGAGTAAGCCCGTGGATAGGCATATTTATCGGAGGGATCATGGCTTCCATCTTCGGATTGATTCTAGGAGTGCCCTCTCTTAAGTTAAGAGGTCCTTATCTAGCCATATCCACACTTGGTTTTGGTGTCATAGTATGGCTCATGTTAATTAACTTAGGGTGGTTAACTAGAGGTCCCCTTGGAATTCCCGATATACCCCCTCTTCCAGGTATAGGGCCATTAGATTTCAGGATCAAGGCTTATTTCTACTATGTTGCGCTGATATTTGCCTTAATAAGCATTTTTCTCATGCATTTATTAACAAAATCCAGAGTCGGAAAAATCCTCATGTCCATAAGGGAGGATGAAGAAGCTGCCTTGTCCGTTGGTGTAGACGTACCATCGTTCAAGGTATATGCATTCCTCATAGCAACATTCTTTGCTGGTATTTCGGGAGGCCTGTATGCCCACTATCTTAGATACATCAGTCCTGGGTTGTCCACTCTAAGCGAATCAATATATATACTGTCCATGGATATCATCGGAGGATTTGGTACTATAGTTGGTCCTGTGATGGGTGCTGCTGTACTTTCGCTGCTTCAGGAGCTGTTACGTCCATATTTGGAGTACAGATATCTCATCTATGGCTTGCTCATAATACTCGTCATGAAATTCTTCCCCTCAGGGATCTACGGAATGGTGGAATTGATTGCTAGGAAGGTGAAAGAAAGATGATCTTGGAGGCTAGAGGTGTAACTAAAAGGTTTGGTGGATTAGTTGCTGTCGATAATGTGAGCTTTTATGTAAAGGAAGGCGAAATTTTCGGGATAATAGGGCCTAATGGAGCTGGGAAGACTACCCTCTTCAATGTAATAACAGGTTTTTATGAGCCCGATGAGGGCAGGATATTCTTCATGGGGAATGACATAACTGGCAAAAAGCCTCATAAGCTAGCAAAACTTGGCTTAACTAGAACTTGGCAGATAGTTAAGCCTTTCTTAGGGATGAAAGTGATAGATAATGTCTTAGTTCCCATATATGCAACTAAGGGAATAGTCACTGGATTGGATGAGAGAGATGCCATAGAAAGAGCTGAGGAGATATTAGATTTCGTTGGTTTGCTTCATAGAAAGGAGAATTTGGCGGAGACACTCCCTCATGGGGAGAGAAAGCGGTTGGAGATAGCTCGTGCACTAGCAACTGAGCCAAAGATGTTGATGTTAGACGAACCAGCTGGAGGCTTAACACCTAAGGAGATGGATGAAGTCATGGAAGTAGTTAAGAAGGTAAGGGATTCTGGCGTCACAATCACGATAATAGAACACAACATGAGAGTGATAATGAATATTTGCGAGAGGATAATGGTGCTTAATTTTGGGGAGAAGATTGCTGAGGGAACTCCTGAGGAGATATCCCGGAATGATGACGTGATAAAAGCCTATTTGGGGGAGAGGTTTCATGCTAGAAGTTAAGGAGTTATCTGCTGCTTACGGTAAGGCTATTGCCCTTAAGAGTGTATCTCTTAAGGTAAATAGAGGGGAGATAGTTTCCCTAATTGGAGCTAATGGAGCGGGAAAAACAACGACGCTGAGGGTCATTACGGGCATTATCAGGCCCCTTAGGGGAGAAGTAATATTCAAAGGAAAATCTCTAGTGGGCATGGAGCCGTATCAAATTGCCTCCATAGGGATCATACACGTTCCCGAAGGAAGGGGGCTCTTCCCTAACATGACTGTAAGGGAAAATCTGGAGATGGGTGCTTTCCTTAGGAAGGATAAGGATGGCATAGAAAGGGACCTGGATTTCGTTTTCTCTTTATTCCCTGTATTAAAGGAAAGAGAAAAGCAGCTGGCTGGTACATTAAGTGGCGGTGAGCAGCAGATGCTAGCTATAGGCAAGGGATTAATGGGGGATCCTACTCTCATGTTATTAGATGAACCCTCTCTTGGGCTCGCTCCTATGCTTGTGGATAAGATATTCGATACCATTACGCAGATAAACAAGGAGAAAGGTACCACTATTCTCATTGCAGAGCAAAACGCCTATATGGCTTTAAGCATATCCCATAGAGCATATGTCATTGAAAACGGTAGTACAGTGATGGAAGGCAGTGGAGAAGAGTTATTAGGTAATGAGCATGTTAGAAAGGCATATCTGGGAATGTAAGCATGCTAGCTAGGCTATTACACTATACCTTTCTATTATTTTTTCTAGACTAAGAACCTCTACTTCCATCCCCCTTAAAGTTCTTAGATATTTGGCTGCCTTTGTTGAATTAGTTGTTACTTTCTTTATGCCCATATCCTCTAAAGGAGAAACAACCATGCACGTATCTGCCCATACTTCGGCGCCAAACTTCTTAAGTATGTAAATCAATTTGGATCTTTCTATCTGAGAAAGTACGGCTCTAGAAGTATAAAGCCAGAATCTTGTAGTTGCAATACGGCTGCTTACCAGTGAAGCTATTCTCTTAAATTCGCTGAGAGAGAGGTGAGGGCAGCCGATTACCACTAGATCTGATCCCCCTTCAAAGGTGCTCAGCTCTTCTAATATAGTCCTTAGATCGTTTAAGCTAACTCTTACGGCCTTAGCTGGCTCCTTAAATGTGTTAGGAGTTACTCTGGGTATATGAAAGATCTCTATTGAGCCGGATGCAGCACCAGCAGCAGCTAATGCCTTTAATTCGGGAGTAGATGCTTCTTCTATCCCTCTATATAAGGGAACGGAGTTAGGATATTCCCTTCCAACAAAATAAGCTAGCGCATAATAGTCAACTAGCCTGTTTAAATCTCCTTCCAACTCTACAGTTATGGTGGGCTCCCGATTTTTATCTAAATGCTTTCCATACAATGGGGTATAGCCTGTAGCTGCGGCTATTATCGTCTTTGTTCCTCCCTCTCTGTTAGTTCTAGCTCCAATTACGCTATTTATGAATGAGACAGCACTAGATTCTCCCCAAGACACATGTTCTCTATAGTGAGGGAGGTTTCCTGCTAGATAGGGGGTACATGTAAACGAGGGTATTGCTCCCATATTCATTAGAGATTCGACTATGCCTATCTGCCCCTCAGCGAATTTCTCTGGTACACCCATCTCCCTCCACTTATAGAGATCCATCCCCAAGGGGTTTGTTGTAGCAGTTACCCTGAACCTAACCTTATCCTCAATATCCTTAAGCCATCGTTTTCCCGCTTCTCCTATAGTGGCATATGAAACCCCAGATATGTGTGCTGAATATA
Source organism: Thermoproteota archaeon (assembly GCA_027491785.1). Lineage (GTDB taxonomy): Archaea > Korarchaeota > Korarchaeia > Korarchaeales > Korarchaeaceae > Korarchaeum. Next base: position 112,667 of record JAOZGJ010000101.1, read on the forward strand.
TCCTTACGAACCCTTCAGCATCAGATATAGATGCCTCTCTCTCTAAATACCTCTTAAACTCCTCTCTGGTACTCTCATCTTCCAATCTAACTTCCTTAGCCCCTTTAATTTCTACAGGAATTCCAGCCAGTTCAGCGCTTATAGTGATGCTGTCAGGCTCTTCTAATATTATTTTAGCAGGAGCTGTTCCATACATTTTGAGGGCAAAAAATGTATATGCACCAACTGTTGATCCTATTGAATGGGGAACATAGATTATTTTACCTGATAGGCTCTCTCCTCGCTGTGGATGATCTCGCTGTATGATCTTACCTGTCTTAACATCTATCCCATCAAGCCAAGAGATGGGTGCCGTTAACCTGAGTTCATTCAAATTTCAGTAAACCTCCTGACTGTATCCATATCAATACGCTTTATAAGAGCCATTAATAGTTTTATAGCGGCCTCTACATCATCGGGAGACATTATAGAGCTATGAGAATGTATATGTCTGGTAGGTACTCCTAGAACGATCGAGGGAACTCCGTATTTGTGTAGGTGTACCCTGCCAGCATCTGTTCCTCCTCTTACTGCTGATAATTGATATGGTATGTTCTCCTCCTCTGCTATATCTATCACGAACTCCTTGAGCCTAGCGTTAGGGATCATGCTCCTATCCCATGTAAGTATTGAAACACCTTCTCCCATTTTACTAGGAGCTTCACTAGGTGAAACACCTGGAGAATCACCAGCTATATCAACATCGACCGCTATGAAAACATCGGGATCAACAACGTCTGCTGCTGTTTCTGCCCCTCTTAAACCGACTTCCTCTTGAACAGTAGATACAGCGTAATATGTATTAGGATGGCTTATCTCTTGTTCCTTCAATCTCTTTAATGTCTCCATAACTATAAAAGCTCCTATTCTATCATCAAAAGCCTTTCCTAGCCACGCTTTTCCATTTCTAAGGACTTCAAAGGGCGATAATGGTGCTACTGGGTCCCCTATCCTTATACCCATCTCTTTTATCTGATCCTTATTCTTAGCTCCGACATCTATATAGAGATCCTTGAATTCAAGAGGCTTTTTCCTCTCCTCAGGAGTCATTAAATGAGGAGGTTTACTTGTAATGACTCCAACATAATCTCCCTTCTTTGTTCTTATTATGACCCTATGAGCCGGTAGTGTTGTCGTAACCCAACCGCCTAGTGGTTCAAATCTCAGGAAGCCATTATCTTCTATGGAAACTACTATGAATCCGACTTCGTCGGCATGCCCCGAGGCCATTACCCTCGGTCGATCGCTAATGCCTACCTTCTTCAGTATAAGGGATCCCAGTTTATCTGAAAGGACTTCGTCGGAGTATGGAGAGTATCTATCCTTTAACATCTTTAACGGTTCTATTTCAAATCCAGATGGGCCAAAAGCTTCGGAGAACCTTGAAAAGAAAGATACAGCTTCGTCTTCCATATGGATTGATCTTCCGACAGATAAATAACTTTATCCTAGGTTACTTGTTTAGATTTCTAATGAGCGAGAAGGAGCCTGGAATCTACATGGCCTCGGAGATAAAGGAACAGCCAGAAGCTGTCAGAAGAACATTACTAGAGGCGAAATCCGAAGCCTCCTTGGCTGCCCAATATCTCCTGAATAGGTTCATCTACACGACCGGTAGCGGGTCCAGCTATCATGCATCGCTCGTGTTAAACAGAACTTTGATGAGAATAGCAGGATCCAAGGTAACCTCCATACCTGCTTCTGAACTACCTAATTGGATTCCGTCTGATCTTAAGAACTCAGCTTTAATAGCGTTCTCGCAAAGTGGGGAGAGCAAGGATGTCATAATAGCGGTGAATGAATTCAGGAAGAGAGCTCCAAATGACCCCATCATATCAATAACAAACACGGAAAATAGCACTTTAGCCTCTATATCCGATATCACGATATTGACTAGAGCTGGAAGGGAGAAAGCTATCGCAGCAACTAAGAGTTATACTGCACAACTAGCCGCATCTATCCTGCTTTCCCTTGAGCTAGCTAAGATAAAGGGATTAGATATACAACTACTTGAAGGAGAGTTATTAAAGCTACCTAGCAAAATGAATCAGGTAATCTCCAATATAGATGTTATAGAGGATATAGCGGGTAGAATAAAGGATAAAATAGTTGGTTTTGTTCTTGGTAAGGGGCCTAATTATCCAACAGCTCTAGAGGCAGCCCTCAAGCTCAGGGAAACATCGAACCTTCATTATGTTGGCTATGCTGCCAGAGAGTTCCTCCATGGGCCTATACAGCTCGTAGCTATGGGAACTCCTGTTATCTTCCTGAACTGGACTGAGATAACCGAGGTCATTGAGAAAGTCGAATCCTTTGGAGGAGAAATAATCAGAGTAGGAGATAAGGGCGAGATTCCGGTTCCTTACACGGCATATGAGCTATCTCCCCTCTTGATGGTGATACCTATGCAACTGTTATCCTATAGGTTATCCCTTTTAAGAGGGTTGGATCCGGATAAGCCGGAGAAGCTATCAAAGGTGGTGACCGAATGAAACTCCTTCTGCTAGAAATAGATAATGTTTTGTATGATTCCAATCTCCTGAAGGGCGTAGCTAGGGAATGGGCTCTTACCGCTATGAAGGAAGCAGGCTTCCCAGTTGATTATGATACAGCAATGAGCGTTCTGAAGGAAGTGATAAGGGAGAAAGGAGAGGACTATCCCTACCATTTTAATGAGCTCATGTTGAGGCTTGGATTGAAAGAGGATTATAGGGTAATTGCAGCAGGTGTAATAGCTTACCATGATGTTAAGAGAGCCTTTTTAAAACCTCTTCCAGGTATAATCGATGCGATATTAGCGGCAAGGGAATCAGGCTTGAATATAGGGGTAATCTCTAGAGGAGATCCTGTGAAGGAGTGGGAAAAGGTAATAAGGCTAGGAGTTCATCACCTCATCCACTCATCTTGGATAGGTCCTCACTTTTCATTAAAAGACGTATTCTCCGATGGATTTGATCCAAAAAAGACGATATTGATCGCTAATAGTGATAAAATAGTTAGGGAAGCTAAGGAAATGAATGTGAAATTTCTAGTGCTTTTAACGGAAAATGGAGCTGAGGTTATCGAAGAGGGTAGGAGTAAGGAGGTATATGAGACTTGGCGAATAGGAACTGCTGTAAGAAACCTTTTAAGAAGGCTATAGTTGGAGGGGCCTTCGACAGATTTCACAAGGGGCATAGGATCCTCATAGATACCGCTATAAGACTAGCTGATAGTATCTTAATAGGATTGGCAGATGGTCCCTTACTCACTGCGAAACCCTTTAAGGAGAAAATAATGCCCTACGAAGAAAGGAAGGCTCTTATTTATAACTACCTAAAGGAAAAGAATATACCATTTAATATTGTTAAAATAATTGAACCAATAGGTCCCGCTGGTACCGATGAAGAGGCGGATGTCATAGTGGTATCACCAGAGACTTATGAGAGGGCCCTGATGATAAATGAGGAAAGGGCTTCAAACGGTCTTAAGGAGCTATTTATTGTAGTTATACCGACTATAATGGCCGAGGATGGAAAACCACTCAAATCCCATAGGATAAGAGCCGGTGAGATAGATTCCGAAGGCCGCCTTATGGGGAATTAATGCGCTAAATTTTTCTTCTAATAGACAAGCCTAGCTTTGGTGTTGAGGCTTGTATGTCGAGCCAGGAATTCACCTAATGCAGGGTGATGAGGCAATAGTAGAGGGCTCACTGATAGCAGGATGCCGATTTTTTGCCGGTTATCCTATAACACCTGCAACGGAGATCGCTGAGAGAATGTCACGGAGGATGCCTCAAGTAGGCGGGATCTTCATCCAGATGGAAGATGAGCTGGCTTCTATAATGGCGATAATAGGTGCCTCTTGGGCTGGAAGAAAGGCCATGACAGCTACTAGTGGCCCAGGATACTCTCTCATGCAAGAAGGATTGGGATATGCGATAATTACAGAGGTTCCCATAGTGATAACCGATGTGCAGAGAGGTGGTCCCTCAACAGGACTTGTTACTTTGCCTTCTCAGGGAGATGTGATGCAGGCAAGATGGGGAAGCCATGGGGACTATTCAGTAATAACTTTAGCCCCCTCGAGTGCCCAAGATATGTTTGATCTCTCAATTAAAGCCTTTAATTTGGCAGAGCAGTATAGAAACCCTGTAGTGATAATGGCAGATGAAGTTATAGCCCATGTGCGTGAGCCTGTGAAGGTCCCCTCCCTTGATGAGATAGAAATTGTAGAGAGAAGGAAACCTAAAGTCCCTCCTGAAGAGTATATACCTTACTTGCCTGATCCGGGTGAGTGGGTAGCTCCCATGCCAGCTTTTGGTGATGGATATAATGTACTAGTGGAAAGCGTGATGCACGATGAATTCGGTCATAGAATAGGGACTAACCATGTTGCAGCTGAGAGGATGATAAAGAGGCTGTATTATAAGATAGAGAAGAACGTTGAGAAGATAGCTATGTATGAGAGGAGATACTTAGACGATGCCGATATAGCGGTAGTGGCATACGGATCTACTGCCAGAACCGCTTTAAGGGCTGTGAGGGAGGCTAGGAAGCTAGGGATAAAGGCAGGATTGATAAGGCTCATCACGCTCTGGCCATTTTATGATAAACTCATTGAAGAAACTGCTTCCCAAGTTAAGGCCTTCGTGGTTCCTGAGATGAACATGGGTAAAATAGTTAGAGAAGTTGAAAGAGCATCGAAAGGTCAAGCTAAGGTAATACCTGTACCTAAAGTAGGTGGTGTTCTCCATCATCCGGATGATATTTTAAATGCCATAAAAATGGCTGAGAGGTGATTTTATGCTATCCGATTCGGATTTTGAGCATATACTAGCTAAGAAGTATATGAGAACCGAGATAATGCCGCATGCTTTTTGTCCAGGATGCGGGCTTGGGATAATCGAGAGGATAATCCTTATGGCATTTGAGGAGTTAGGACGGGAGGAGTGGGAGAAAACTGTCTTTGTCTCAGGAATAGGGTGCTCTGGATGGACTCCTCTATACTTCAGGAGAGATGCAGCCCATACATTGCATGGTAGGGCCCTAGCTTTTGCTACGGCACTTAAAGTATCGAGACCTGACCTAAACGTAATCGTTGTAATGGGAGATGGAGACAGCATGGGAATTGGAGGTAACCATTTAATTCATGCAGCAAGGAGGAATATCGACCTCACAGCAATAATAGCGACAAACATGTTATATTCTCTGACAGGAGGACAGATGGCCCCAACGACCCCAGAGGGAGCTAGGACCCAGACCACACCTTATGGCAATATAGAGCCGAACTTCAATCTGATGGAACTTCTTAAGGCAGCTGGAGCGACCTACTTAGCTAAATGGACGACATATCATTTTATTCAAGCCAAAAACAGCATAAAGAAGGCCATAAAGCATAAGGGATTCGCAGCTGTAGAGATAGTCTTTCAATGTCCGACGTTCGCTGGAAGATACATCCTGAACAAACCTGATCCTAGGGACATGATGCAGTGGTTTAAGGAGAATTCCATACCCCTAAGCTTAGCTAAGAACAAGAGTCCAGAAGAGCTGAAGGGGAAGATAATCGTCGGTGAATATCTCCAGAGAACAGATAGAAAAGAGTATACTGAAAGGCTCAAGGAATTAGAGGCAAGGGCTAGGAGGTGATTGAAATGGCTTCTCCGGTCAAGGTGCAGCAGATAGTAGTCAGCGATAAACTATGCAAGGGATGTTACCTCTGTATATGGGCATGTCCTTGGGATGTATTCGAAATAAGCGAGGAAAGGAATTGGAGAGGAGTTAAGAAACCGGTAGCGGCGAGGATAGAGCAATGCAGAGCATGCAGGTTATGTGAATGGTACTGCCCAGACTTCGCTTTACAGATAATAGTTAATGAGAAGGAGGAGGAAGAAATTAGGGAAGTTGAGGAGAAATACGAGAAGCCATGGTTTGGTAGATTGAATAAGAGAGACGAGATAGTTAGTAAGGGGGTGTGGTGGCTTGAGGATTGAGGTAATGCTATCTGGATTTGGAGGACAAGGTGTTGTGCTATCTGGTGCCGTTTTATCCCAGGCGTCCGTGTTGAGCAGTTACTATGCTGCCGCTACATATACCTATGGACCTGAAGCGAGATTAGGGTCAACCAGATCAGAAGTAGTGATATCTGATGAGGAAATAGATTATCCTAAAGTGATAAGTCCAGATTACTGGATAGCTTTGAATCAGATGTCTCTAAATACCTTCTCTAAGAGATATCCCCTCGACAAAACCGTAATCTTAGCTGATTCTTCAATGATAAAATATTTCGACCCTGTCGAGGGAAAGGTCAGGGCTATCCACAAAATTCCAGCCACAGATGAAGCGGAGAGATTGGGAAATAGATTGGTTGCCAACATGCTCATGTTAGGAGTATTCGTTACAGTAACTGGTATGATTCCAGTAGAGAACCTGAAAAAAGCAATAAGGATGATGGTAAAACCTCAATTCATAGAACTTAACTTGAGGGCCGTAGATAGGGGGAAGGAAATAGGTAAGTCTATCCTAAAGAGAGTAAAGGTTTAAGCTCACCTCCTCCCCTTTCCTCTAGAGGACCATGATGAGCATTCGGCAAGAGGGCAGATATGGCCCAGAAGAGGGTCAGCTGAGTCCTCTGGGAGGATGATTTATTGCTTCCGCTTAAGGATGAGAATCCAAGTCCAATAACACCATGGATTAATTACATGCTCATACTTACCAACACCATAGTTTTCCTCTTGGAGGTGCTGAGCGGTCCGGAAGGATTTCAGCAGATAATAATGAATTACGGTTTCATACCTTCCTTAGTTTTGGAAGATCCTTCCTCTAACCTCTATAGAATGCTAACGTCTATGTTCCTTCACGGTGGGTGGCTGCATCTCCTTGGGAATATGCTGTATCTCTATATATTCGGTGATAATATAGAAGCAGCATTCGGTCATATTAAATACTTATTCTTTTATCTCATATCTGGAACGGCAGCTAATCTCATGCACATGTTTATTCTCCCCGTGTTTGGTATACCTATGAATATTCCAGCTATTGGAGCTTCTGGAGCTATCAGTGGAGTTTTAGGAGCTTATTTCGTATTCTACCCCAGAGCTAGGATCATGACGGCCCTAATGATATGGTATTTCATAACAGTGGAGCCGATACCCGCCAAATATTACATACTATTCTGGTTCATATGGCAGTTAATACCAGGACTACTAGCGGGAGAGTCAACGGGCGTTGCATATTGGGCTCATATAGGTGGTTTCTTGACAGGGCTGATAATAGCGTATCCCTACAGGCATAGGGTCCGCTATCTCAGAAGACTTTGGATGATGAGGGACTATTACCATGGAAGTACATGGTAATGCAAGAGATCTAGCAGAAGTGATGAGGATAGCTTATGAAAGGGGATTAACTACCGGCGCAGGTGGAAATGCGAGTCTAAGCGTTGGATATGGAATTCTAATAACTCCCTCAGGCAAGTTTAAGGGAAGGCTGGAGGAGAATGACATCATACTAATTAATGAGAAGGGAGATGTTATAAGAGGAAAGGGAAAGCCGAGCTCTGAGTGGAAGATGCATGTTTTGCTCTATAAAAGGAGGAGAGATATAAAAGCTGTCTTACATTGCCATCCTCCTATTGTAACAGGCCTAACCAATGCTGGTATAATTCCACCTCCTGCTGAGCTCAACAGGGTTAATGCATGGACGGAGGAAAGCCATTTATTGCTAGGTTCAGAGGTTAGAGTGATAGATAGAAGGCCTTTTGGCACATTAGAACTAGCTAACGCTGTTTCGGATGCATTGGCCGATGGGTCTTCTAATGCAGTAGTTATAAAGGGTCATGGTGCTGTGGTTGTAGGTTCAGATCCATGGGCCGCTCTCTCTGCCATGGATTCCTTAGTTGAGCTCTACACCATCAATTTTCTCATGTGGCTTTCGAAGAGGTTCTCCCAATGATCCATGGTCTTCCAACACCTACATAAGCCTTGCCATCTGGTACTGAATCCACTTCTATCACATGTCTTCCATCTACAACCAACGATAGGCTTGGATTCATTTCTAAGAGTTCTGTGAGTGTCATCCTGTAAATCGAGTGATCAGTCGATATTACTGCTACATTGACTCCCTTTAAAGCCTCTTTAAGGTCCTCTGTTAAATTAACTCCCAGAGATGACAGCATTTCATCATATCTTATCAAGGGATCATGAACGCTCTTGACCTTTATCTGAGCATTAAACAGAGCTTTAATTAGATCATAGGTAGGGGAGAGCCTTGAATCAGCAATATCTCCCCTGAAAGCCAATCCCAAAATAGCTACTACTGGATCATCTATGCCCAACCTCTTGGATCCTTCCTTCACGAGACCAGCCACTACCCTAGGCATATCCTCGTTTAACTCCCTAGCAGTCCTTACTAGATGAAGCTGGATTCCGATTGAACTTGCCTCCCATATGAGAAATCTAGGATATATGGGTATGCATAGTCCTCCAACTCCGGTTCCCGGTTTATGGAGATGGGAGTACGGCTGACTATTAGCTGCTCGTCGGACTTCATCGTAGTTTATTCCCATTCTCCTAGAAAGATCAGCTAGCTCGTTGGCTAGAGCTATATTCACGTCTCTATATACTCCCTCGGCCAATTTCTCAAATTCTGCTACTATATCGCTTGATACTTTTATTACTCCCTTTTTTGCGATAAATGAGTAAAGGACCGCTGCTACATTCGTGCTCCTCTCATCTATACCACCTACTATCTTAGGGTATGATTCCACTATGTCCCTCAGGGCTCTTCCCTCGGATATCCTCTCGGGACTATAAGCTAACCCAAAATCCTTGCCAGCTTTCAGCCCGCTGCTCTCCAATATTGGTTTGAGAACGCTTCTCGTTGTACCTGGAGGAACACTACTCTCTAATATAACTAGATCGCCTTTCTTGAGTCCCATCGCTATAGAACTAGCTGCTGATTCCACTGCACTCAGATCGGGCTCCCCGTTTCCTCTCAATAAGGTTGGTACTGCTATTATCTTAACATTTGAATCCCTCGATGCCTTAATTCCATCAGTAGTAGCAGTTAACCTCCCATCTCTCTTAGCCACTTTAAACACATCCTCCAAGCAGGGCTCATTTATTGGAGATCTTCCTTCCATGAGATTCTCTACTTTCCCTTCATCTATATCTACTCCTATTCCTTTAGCACCAGCTAGCAGCCAAGCTGCTAAAATGGAGGAGCCAACAAATCCCAATCCATAGACTGATACTACTAGCTCTCCTCTACGGAATAGCTTCCTTATTTCCTCCTCGTTCATGAATATGAGGTTCATCCTCGATCTAGTGTTGAAATTATTTATTTACTTTAAAGTAATAGACATGGTGAGACGAATGAAGAGAGTGGCTACAGGCATACCCGGTATGGACGAACTCCTTAATGGAGGAATACCAGAAAGAAATGTGGTTTTACTTTCAGGAGGGCCAGGAACTGGTAAAACAATATTTGGGCTACAATTCCTCTATAATGGGCTAAAGAACGGTGAAAGCGGGGTCTATATAGCTTTAGAAGAGCATCCGGTTCAAGTTAGGATAAATATGTCTACTTTCGGTTGGGATCCTAGACCTTATGAGGAGCAGGGTAAGTTAGCAATAGTAGATGCCTACACCGGAGGAATAGGAGGAGCCGCTAGGAGGGAGAAGTACGTAGTAACAGACCCGGAGGATGTGCATAGCCTAATCGATGAGATGAAGAGAGCGATAAGCGATACCAGTGCTGTCAGAGTTGTTGTCGATTCTGTCACTACCCTCTACCTGACGAAGCCCGTTGTTGCTAGAAAAACAGTTTTGCTCCTGAAGAAAGTGCTTTCTGGTGTCGGAACAACTTCCATCTTAATAAGCCAAGTAGGAGTTACAGAAAGAGGATTTGGAGGGCCTGGAGTAGAGCATGCTGCTGATGGAATCATAAGGCTCGATCTAGATGAGTGGGATGGGGAGCTCATAAGGAGCCTGATAATTTGGAAGATGAGGGGAACGGCGCATTCCATGAAGAGGCATCCCTTTGAGATTACAAATAATGGAATAGTGATACACCCCGATAAAGTAGTTAAAAGGAGGAGCATTATTTTAGAGGAGTGAACCGATGTTACAGAGGTGAGCGCTGATAGAGTCCTTAAGAGATCGCATAAAATCATCATTGGATCAGTACGTAGATAGGGCTAGAATTGCTATTAATGAACTCTTGGATAAAGAATCCAATACACCTTTCTATCATCCTTTAAAGGAATTCTTGAAAGGAGGAAAGAAGGTCAGGCCGGCATTACTGCTCCTTACCTACGATGCATGCAAGGGCGTAGCGGAGGATCCTGGTCCCGCTGCGGCTGCAATTGAGTTAATACATACGGCTTCATTAATACATGATGACCTGATCGATAGGAGTTACTTAAGGAGAGGAAAAAACTCCTTTCATGTGAAATATGGTTTTGAGATGTCTATTCTCATTGCTGATTTCATACTTTCTCTGGTTTTAGATATAGCCAACAGATATAGCAACAAAAGGGTAGGGGAGATACTTGCAAACACCTCAAAGAGAATGTCCGTAGGAGAGATGATGGAAGTCCAAGCTTTAAAGGACGGCAGGGCTCTATCCCTTGATAGGTACCTAGAGATCTTAAAACTCAAGACAGCTGTCTTATTTGAAGCTGCATCTTCGTTAGGCGCTGTAATAGCTGGCAAGCTAGATTTAGAGAAAGATTTAGGTCTCTATGGCCTCTATTTAGGTGTTGCATATCAGATAAAGGATGATTTACTAGATTGGGGGAATAAAGGAGAGTTAACGTCCCTTCTTAAGGGTGATGAGGTACAGGATCTTCTAGAAGGCATAGCTATTAATTTAGCAGAGGAGGCTGTGAGTAAGCTAGATGTCCTTCAGGATTCACCTCAGAAAAATATTCTTAGAGATATAGCGCTCTTCTCAATAAATAGGGAAGAGTAAATTCACAACAGAGAAATTATTTGGTAAATGGATGGGGCTATTACAACAAGCCATGTTATTAAGGCCGCAATTAGTGATTTACCTCTGTTCATCTCAAATCCCTGCCTACATGCGGAATATATTATGCCTAGAGTCCATATAGAAATCAAAAGGCTCAGTGTTGATTGCTGCAATACTATCTCAATAGGTAATCCTACTCCTCCAAAGGAAGCCTGTCGGGGAGATATACTTATCGTCCAAGTAATAGGGGGCATGATCAACCCTAGTCCGAAAAGGAACAGTCCATAGATAATAGAGGGTACATTACTTAAGCCTACTATCATGAGAGAAGAGGAATATTTGCCAGAACTTCCAAGTAGCTTGACTAGAATAAAGAGCACGAGAGCTATTACAGCCTGAAGGATCAGACCTGAAATGAAAGATTCTAAAAACAATATAATTGGATTTTTAATGAATAATTCCATCATTCCCTTTACCACAGTGGCGGTTTCCTCAGGTATATTCCCTCCCACACTTATTTCTATATTTAAATTTCTTAACATTGAATAGTTTCCTATTGCTACGAAAGCAGAGCTAATAAGGAGAATTATCAGCCAATACTTTAACTTTGGACTTATAGATATCCCCTTAAGCACTTCGGAGCTGAATCTTAAGGGCTGCAGGATGTAATCCTTGAGTGAATAGGGCATTTCCTCTGATGGTTCCTCCTCTATTTCAAATCCCATGAGAGTCACCTCATTATTACTTATATGATCGTACCATAAAGTTAATTTTACCATATAAGGAGATAGGTAGTGGTCCACGCAATGAGGAGAGCGAACATCAACGAATCCTCATGGAGATGAAGTTCCCAGCTCACACCGAGCGTGGACCTCAAGTCTCTGGGCTTAAGGAATATTTGAGAACAATTTCTATCGAGGACCAATTTTATTAATACGTAATACCCTCGGTTTCTTGAGCCGGGGTAGCTCAGCCTGGTTAGAGCACCGGACTCATAAGCGAGTCAGGGGGCTCACGGTGCTCTGCTGGGAAATCCGGGGGTCCCGGGTTCAAATCCCGGCCCCGGCACTAAGCTCAAGGTTCATTATCAGGTATTAGAGGGATATTTCTCTCCTTCGCCTTGGCTCTCAGTTTTGTATCAAATGTCGCAATAGGAACACCTTGCTCTTCCGCTATCAGCAGTATTAGCTCATCCTCCCAATCCAAAGGATCCTCTATCATCAGAGAATCTAACACATCGTCTACGGAATTATAAATAATACGCGTTCTCCCATCTAGTAAATACCTCAGCAAGAGATCCCTTGATCCTTTAATCCCCAAATCGATTCCTCTACTAAACCAGAATAGCTCTATTATGGATATGAAAGGTATCATCCAAGTTTCTAGAGAACCGAGAATTCTTTTAGCCCTTTCATGCTCATCAGTATCTTCAAAATATGCGTATATCAACACATTAGTGTCGATGATGGCCCTCTTTGATTTCAGAGAGTGGCACCTCTCCTTATGTAGTAATCTATCCCCTCAGGTAAGAGAGCTTTATTGAGTTTGGAGGATATTTGCATTTTCATGGGTATTAATAGCATCGAACCATCTCTGCTTACTTCTAACAGGTAAGCTTTATGGGGAGCATACCTGCTAGGGATAACCAAGTGCTTTTTACGAACTAGAATCTTTCTTATCAGACAATCCCCCCCTAGATGGGGCCGCCGGGATTTGAACCCGGGACCTCCGGCTCCCAAGGCCGGCATCCTACCTAGCTAGACCACGGCCCCATTGATAGTGTAGGCTATAGATAAAATTTTCATGGTTCGGATGTTTTGGCGGTCCCACACTTTAATCCTGATATGATGCCTCTCTCAAACATAATTGAAATTTCTACCTTATCATCCGGGATCCCTAGATTGATAAGAAGGTTATCTCCTTTCTTTAGGACGGTGCCTATCCTCTTTATGGATATTATCTCATCACCCTCCGTAATACTGACATAGAATATTCTAGTCCCATCCCCATAGTTGATTAATTTGAGGAATGCCCTATCACCCTTACAGACGAGTGAAGCCTTGAGACTTGACTTAAATTTTGAGATGGAGTAGTATGAGAGGATTAATGCGAAAAATGCCGCAACAAGCAACACTATTATCATCACTATGCTTTTATTTTTCGCTTTCATGCGATTTTATCCTCTTAGAAAACCATTTAGGTTCTCCAGAGAGCTTGATCAGTGGAAATGTCATGCTACCAGCAGATAGAAAATTTGAAAAGCTGAATTGCTCTCCACTCTCATCAGCTTTATATACGAGGAAACTTCCCGTTTCATCACCTTTATAGACCACATAAGAGAATATATCGGGTTTCTCTGCCCCATAATTATTGGCAAATGTACCTATAATCCTCTCGTTCAGGGACTCACTCCAAAATTCGATGATAACCGTGATGGAATTAGATGCAGCAGCGAGCCTCAGTAAGTCAAGTAATGAATTAACCTTGAAGAGTTCAAGCTCCCATTGACATTCCTCCTTATCTTCTGGATCCATTAAGCTACACCACAGTTTACCTCTGTAACGCATTATAACCTTTTATTTAGCTCTCTGGAAGTCCAGAAGTATAGAGAGATTTAACCATCTCAGTTACTACTCTGAGCATCTTCCTCTCTGATACATATAGGCCCTCCTCCAAATCGGCATCAGATAATAGGGCTGCTTTCTCACTTACTATAGCAAAAATTTTAGGATTACCAAACCTTACGTCTTTAGGGCCAGGTATCTCTATTCCCTCATAGGATTCATGATCGTCCACTAATAGACTTACCTTTACATTAGGGAACTTCTTAGGTAGAGCCTCCTTGTTCTTACTAGATAAGATAAGGATGAGGAACTCTCTGGAGCTATTTATCAATATCGGTACAATTTTCCCCAATAAATGTCCATTCATAGGAAGTACGATCTCACCTATCATCCATAAGCCCTCCGACATCTCCAGATAGGAGATCTTCTTTAGAATGGAAACCTTCCTTAATGTTTCTTCTATAACCTTGTCAAATAGAAGGGAAGATAGTAACTCAGGTGGTGGAGCAGAGAAACGCATTGGCCTTCTGGGATCTATGGTAACGAGATTAGCTTCAGCTAGTGAGTATAGAGCCGAATATATCTTCGTTCTAGGGATACCTGTTACTGAGCTTATTTCGCTCGCCTTCATAGGAGTTCTAGCTAAGCTTAGATATGCAAGAACATCAGATTCATAATTGGAGAAACCCAGCTCCCTGAGAATTCTTTTCATGCCGACTAGTGTTTTGTCCTCCTTGATCATTACTTAGATTCCACCATCTCAGCTATGATCTTACCCTCCATTACCCTTCGAACTCTAGCAATCACGGTTAATCCCGGATCAGCAGCCCCTACAATGATAACAGTTCTTCCCCTATATGTCCCTTCTCCTTCCCCTCGTCTGTTAACTGATTGAACCAGTACTTCTATTATATCGCCTGGTTTTATTGAGGGTGCTCTTCCTTCAATCTTATCGAACTTTGTAACATAAAGGGTTCCTCTGGCTTTTCTTCCTAGTCTCCCTTTCCAACCCCGGGAGGAGCTACTCTCTTTTGGATTCCTTCTGGGCATGTTATTCCCCAACGCTTTTGTTTCATATGTATTTTCTAACTTAAAAATACTTTTCTCTTTTCTAAAGGATCAGTCTAGAACAACGAGTCCCATCACATCCATAACATTGGTCAGGGTAGGACCCGTGATTATGGTATCTCCTAACCACGAGAAAAACGTATGGGAATCGTTATTCCTCAAGAAACTCTCTGGCTTTAGCTTCTCCTTCAGAGCTCTCTCTAGCGTGTGACCATCGCATATAGCTCCAGCTGCATCGGATACTCCGTCTATACCATCGGTTCCTATGGACCCTAGAGCCACTCCCTCAAGTCCAGAGAGTTGCCTTACTGCTCCAAGTACAAGTTCTTGATTTCTTCCCCCAATGCCTTGGCCTGTGACTGTTACTGTTGTTTCACCTCCTAAGATCACAGCTGCTGGTGGGGAGATTGGTATTGCATCCCTCGCTATGGAAGATGCTAAACCCGCTAAGAATTTTCCAATATGTTGAGCTTCCCCTTGAACTCTAGCTCCCAGAGACAGTGTGTTATAGTCCATTGAGGTTAGAGTTCTCTCGGCAGCCTGGATCGCTCTCTTATTATTTGCAACCACTACATTAATAACTCTGTCAAATATCTCATCACCTGGCTTGGGCGTTTCGGGGATTTCCCCCCTCAAGCCATCTTTTATTGTCCTGATAACGGACTTTGGCATCCTATCTATTAGCGAATAATTTTCCAAGACGTCCCAAGCATCTTCAAAGGTTGTTTCATCTGGAGCTGTTGGTCCTGATGCTATAGAGTCTAGAGGATCACCAATTACATCGGATATTATTAAGGATACCACCGTGGCTGGATAAGCAGCTTCAGCCAACCTCCCTCCCTTTATCATAGATACATGCTTCCTGACAGAATTTATCTCCCTAATATCAGCACCACTTAGAACTAAGAGCCTATTCATTTCCCTCAGATCCTCGAGGGTTATGCCCTTCATCGGATATTCCATAAGGGCAGATCCTCCTCCAGATATCAGAGTCAATACTAGATCCCCTTCGCTAGCCTCTTTGGCAATCCTAAGGATCTCTTTCGCGCCTGTTATGCTTCCCTCATCTGGTAGAGGATGCCCTGCCGGATTTAGTTTTATTTTAGATAGTCTAGCTACTTTATCTGTTTTAGCTGGGACATTAACAAATCCTTCCCTTACTTTGCCTCCTAACTTATCTTCAACAGCTTTAGCCATCATACTCCCGGCTTTTCCGGCACCAATTACATATAAATCATTAAAAGATAATACTTTGATAGAGGAAGTGCCAAAGAATATTTCCTCATTGGACAATTTATTCGATACAACTTTATATGAATCAACAGATGCTATGGCCTTATCAAAAGCCATTAAGAGAGATCTCCTCGCATCTTTGTCGACCCTTGTAGCTCCGTTATCTATTAAATCTTCCGCATTTTTTATATAAATAAAGGTCATGGGTATTCCCTCCTTCTCCTACCTACTTCCTCTCCCTCTGAATTAAACCTAATATATCCAAAAGATATACCACTTACTTCTCCATTATATCTCGTCAATACCTCAATTTCTCCACTCTTAGGACTTAAGGAAGTTATGATCCCCACCCCAGCATATAACTTGCCTTTAAGGAGGCCCACATATAGTCCATCATAATACCTTAATGGAGCAATTTTCACATCTTTTTTCAGTAGATTAGACATCATTATGCATTTTTCCCTATTTACTGGAGCTTCTGTGAGTACAATAAGCATATCAGGTGATTCTTCTACCCAGAGAACTTTAACCCCCAGTAGATCCTCCAAGAATGGCGCGTATTCACTTTTCTCTCTCCCTGTATATATAAATGTATTTTTAAGGCAAACATTCTCCAACTTAAACCTTCTAATACGGCCATTTTGTAAATATTTCCTAACTAGGGCCTTCCTGGCGCCTATCCTGTAAGGCTGGCTCTTAATGCCATAAACGGGGGAGTCCACCCTCTTAACTTCAATTTCCTTCGGAATATTCTTAATTATATGGTCTAGGTCATGCTTTTCCCTTTCAATGGCTATTACTATGTCAGGTTCGGTGAATTCTATCTTGAAACTCTTAAGAACCCTGGCAGACCCTCCATCTACGAATCCTGTTGTATTTATGAGAATCGTGTCTGTTTTAGATTCTTTGAGAGCATCTAGAATACCTTTCATCATAGGTAGGAAATGGCCTATAGGCGTTTTGTCTCCTATAAAATACATAAAATCTGGTTCTAATAACTTTGTATGAATTACTGGGAAATCTAAATATTTTAAAGATATAACGCCAGGTGGTCCCAAGTCTGATTGACCTATATCTGAGTTCAGCAACGTTACAGGATCACCACTGCTGGTTATCTTATTAGCTAAGTACAGTATGGATGAGCTCTTTCCCGAGTCTGTCCTCCCTAAAAACAGAGCTTTCTTCCCCACCAGATAACTAGGTAAAGATGTCCACCAGGGAGGAATTGGGTCTCTTAGCCTAGTATAATGTCCATTTACGTCTATCGTAGAGGCAACTCTTGCTGTTATTAACAGATCTACTCCCTCTAGTAAAACACTAGCTTCTTCGGCAATTTTTCCCCATACCTCAACTTCTCCAGTTACTGTACTAAATGAAGCTGGAGATCTCAGTATAATGCCTTCTCCCTTTGAGAGGGTAATCCTATCCATTTATGGATTCAGTAAGCTGATCTTTTTAAGAATCACTAGGTTATCACATCGGCAGATCCTAACTGATTATTTACCTATCTATTCCATTCAACCCTCTGAGGGAGTGATTTCTTATATGTATTTTTCCACTTTAGACAGGCGGACAAGATGATCGATGTAGTTATAAAAATAGGCTGTTGTGGTTTTCAGACATCTAAAAGTAAGTATTTTGAGAATCTCAGGTTAGTAGAAGTCCAGAAGACTTTCTATAGACCACCTAGGCTTAGTACATTAGATAGATGGAGAAAAGAGGCACCTGAGAATTTCGAATTTACGGTAAAAGCCTGGATGGCCTTAACCCACGATCCTAAGAGCAGGATATGGGATAAGACTGGTTTACCGCGGGAGGAGGGATATGGCTTACTAAAACCAACAACGAAGAACTTTTATATATGGGAGGAGTTTAAGGAAGCAGCTAAAAGATTAGATGCTAAAATTATAGTATTCCAGAGCCCTCCCTCTTTTAAAGCCACAAAGGAGAACGTAAGTAATGTTGATCGCTTTTTCTCCTCTATAAAGGGAGAGTTTGAAATAGTATGGGAAGTTAGAGATGAAAGTTGGTTCTCTAGTGAAGAGTTTCCTCTTATTTTAGAGAAACACGAGATATCTCACGTTGTTGATCCATTTTACGAGACTCCAGTTTATGGTGAGATCAGGTATTATAGATTGCATGGAAGTAGAAAGGGCAAGAAAATATTATATTCATATAAATATACCAAGAGAGATCTCTCTAATTTAATTAATCTGATAAAAAAGTTTCTATTAAAGGAGAACTATGTTCTCTTCAATAATTCCTATTATAGTTTTGAGAATGCCCTACAGTTAAAGGAAATGATTCAATCTAGGTAGTACCACCCTTCCATCTTACGCCAATCCCAAGTGATGCCTTCTCCTATGGCCATACCATATACTATGGTCCCTCTCCAAACGCTGAATTGGGGATCTGAAACCATTTTAGGTCGAGTTTCTAAACCTATCGATTTCATCATTAGCCTCAATTTGGTAGAAGAATCCGTTGCTATCCCTTCAAGGCCCTTAGGTACAGTCCAGTTAAAGGCCCCTCCAGACAGTATAATGTTTCTTGATATGGAAGACTGCAGCTCTACAGGGGTTTTAGAGATAGATAGTTTAATCGCCTCTGCTAGACTGGTATCACCGGGAACTATCTCCCCTCCGACTAGTGTATCCTTTGGTGGTGTGAATCCTCTAGAATAATAGCTCTCAAATATTTCATGACTTGGATTAAAGAAGAATTCTCCTATCAGGAATCTCTGCCAAACCTTTTCTCCCATATCTATTTCAACGGTAGTACCGGGTATCCTGAATACTGATTGAAGAGCACTTGGATGCTCTTTAGCCCAATTAACAGCCTTCTCCAAGTCTATAGGAAGTAGCCCTACGGACTCCTTAAATATCCTAACGAATTTCTCCTCTCTAGCGAGATCAGGATATCCTATATCCCTCAAAATTTGAGCAGCAATTCTATCAGAGTCGCTTCCACCTCTATTTAGTGGTATTAGTGCGGCTTTTATAACATCCCTGCTTATCGGCGTTATTTGGGTATTCCCATGCCCTGCTTCAACAACAACGCATGTGATGGCCTTCTCAGATATTGCAACTGCAAGGGGCTGAGGTATTATAGTAATAGCTCTTACTAGGCTTTTCCCTTCTTCTTGGTGTACTTCCCTATGTATTTCGAAGAGTTTCTCGTACATGTAAGTAGGCGCCTGGGCGGCTAGTGCGGCCACTACATAAAACCCATTGAAGGGAACTCCTGTTGTATCTGTTCCTCCAGGATAATACTTGAGGAGTCCGTATCTTACAAGCTCCTTTATGACCTTCCATCCTCTTTCATCGTTCCTATCCACTATTCCATTCCTCATAGGGTAATAAAGCCTAGAAAGGTCAGCCCTTGACTCTAGATACTCTGAAACATCGTTCCCTACTACAACCTCCTTAGCCTCAACTCCTCTTATCTCAGCAGAGATCTTTGAGACTTTAGGAAAGTAGCCTCTATTTTCAGTCATATCCGGCCCTGTTTTCATTAACCACCAAGGGCCAAACTTATAATAAGATGTGCCGAAATCGGATCCAAAGACCGGTTTACTCGTGACCGACAATCTTTAGCACCTTCCTAAGTTTTATTAGATCTTCTGCCTTTATTATTTCTGCAGGATCTACCTTCCCCGTATAGTAATCTACCTTAACACCTTCAGCTATTAGAAGAGATGCCTTTATTATAGAACCGTAGCTATAGCCACCTATCTTCAGGTCGCTCCTTATCACCCTATGGCAAGGTATTATGAGAGGGAAAGGGTTCTTCGATGCGTAAGTTCCAGCGGCCCTCGGGGAGGTCCCTAGAGCTCTGGCTAATTCTCTATAGGTTGTAACTTTACCTCTAGGGATGGATTTCATTAATAGTAGGGCATTCCAAAACTTTTCTCTGGGATGAGGGGCCAGTTTCACATCATATGAGTCGGGATCTAGTCCTAAGAAAAGCCTATCAACGTAGCGAGCTATATCAGTAGCTATCGGTATGTGATACTCTGAGATGAGTTCTATAGAGCTACCCCAAGTAGAATAGCAGGTGGCCCTCAAATCCGCTTCAGCGTCTCTTTTTGATGATAACGGTATTGTATTGCAGTATAATTCTCTTCCATTCAGTCCTATGCCTATATATCTTCCATCTATCTCTTCGATGACGTATCTAATCACTTCACTGGCCACCTGCACCACCATGTTAATGGGTTAGGTGCGCTATTTAAAGGGGAATATAGCCCCCTTTACCCGTATGGAACTAGTTAGAATAGATGGAAGTTATGGAGAAGGTGGAGGATCTATCCTGAGATATGCTCTATCCCTCTCCGCGATAACGCTGAAACCTGTAGAGGTATTCAATATAAGAGCGAGGAGAGATAGACCCGGGCTAAGACCACAACATTTGAATGCTGTGAGGGCTTTAGCTAAGCTAGTCGGTGCTCATGTTGAGGGTGATCAGATAGGCTCCAAAAGAGTGATTTTCATCCCTCGACATAGGAGATCTGGGAAATTTGAAGTAAATATAGGTACCGCAGGAAGCATAAGTTTGATAGTACAGGCCCTTTTACCCGCCAGCATCAATTCAGGTGGAGAAGTGAGTTTCTTGATCAGAGGGGGAACAGATGTACCTATGGCTCCTCCTATAGACTACATGAAGGAAGTGTTCCTGAGAAATATAGCTCTCATGGGAGCCAAAGTAGAGATGAATATCTATAGAAGGGGCCATTATCCAAAAGGAGGAGGGATAGTTGAGATGAGGGTAACTCCCTCTAGATTAAATCGTTTAGTCAAGATTAGACGAGATGAGGTCCAAAAAGTCAAGGGAAGGGCTCATGCTGTTAAGCTTCCTAAGCATGTAGTTAGTAGAATGGCCAGATCGGCATCTAAGGTCCTCGCAGAAAGGGGATTTTTAGTTGATATAGAGGAAGAATGGTCAGAAAACTCTCATCTAGGACCTGGAGCAGGAATAGTCTTATGGACTGAGAGTTCTCCAGTTATAGGTTCTGATGATCTTGGAAAGAGGGGAAAACCTAGCGAAGAAGTTGGTAAAAATGCTGCTCTTAAGCTGCTTATGGAGCTAGATACTGGAATGGCTCTAGACGAGCATTCAGGAGATATGATAATACCCTACTTGGCTATGGCTTCTGGAAGATCTAGAGTAGGCATATCGAGGCTTACCTTGCATGCTGAAAGTAATATATGGTTAGTGGAGAAATTTCTACCGGTTAAGTTTAAGGTGGAGGGTGGACTTGGTAAGCCCTCTATAGTGGAAGTAGAAGGTGCAGGTGTCTGATATTGGAGTATAGCGAGGAATTCATGAGAAAAGTAGAACTTGTAGCATCCAAAGCAGGCTTAAGTATAGAAGAGGTTCTTCAGAGGATAGAGCAGTATGTCCAGGAGATGAAGGGATTAGTAAAGCCTGATGGTGCTCTTTCCTTGGTAGCTAATGAGCTGGGTATTAGCTTATCTCTCTCAAGCGAGACACCTTCTCAGCTAGTGATAAAAATAAGTAGGTTAGTGCCTGGTATGAGGAAGGCTACTGTCCAAGGGAAGATCGTGAGGATGTACGGCGTTTTAGAGTATGTCAATAGAAGTGGAGAACTTTCTGAAAGAGTTGAATTCAAGTTAGCTGACGAGACAGGACTGATAGATGTTATTGCTTGGTCCAAAAGCGTAGTTGAAATGGTTAGGAGAGGAGAGCTCAAAGAAGGAGTTGTTATAAGGGTAAGTAACGCGAGAGTGTCGGAGAGATTTGGAAAGATCACGCTTCATTTGGACTCCAGCTCAGATATAGAGATACTTGCATCTGGTTACGAAGACATAAAGGTTTTAGAGAGAAAACCCTTGAAAATTAGTGAAATTTATGATAAGGAGGGACAGGAAATAGATTTCAGGGGAACTATTCTAAGCATTTTTCCGGTATCAGAGTTCACGAGAGAAGATGGAAGTATAGGTA
The DNA here is from genome assembly GCA_027491785.1 of Thermoproteota archaeon. GTDB lineage: Archaea > Korarchaeota > Korarchaeia > Korarchaeales > Korarchaeaceae > Korarchaeum. The sequence continues at coordinate 134,487 of JAOZGJ010000101.1, forward strand.
AGAGAAGTTCTTTGCTAGTAGAAGATGAGGAAGGAGATACCATAAGAGTAGTTTTATGGGGAAATAAAGCTAAAATGTCCGACGAATTGACTGAAGGATCTATTATTCTATTCGAAAATATTAGGGTAGTTGTCAGAGAAGAATCAGTGGAGCTTCACAGCACTCCTCATACAAAACTCAGGATAATAAAGGAGGGTAAGGGAGAAAAAAGGGAAATAGAAGCCAATGTTTTGTATAAATTCCCCATAGAGGAGATAGGAATAGCCAAAAAGAAGGTATTCTTAGATCTCTTAGTGGAGATCGATGGAGAACTTGATATACTTAGGATCTGGGACGATTGGGTGAACCTCCTTAAGGAAGAGAAGCCCCCGTTCAAGATCAAAATAGGCCCCATATACAGGGGGGAGGATGGCATTCTCTCACTTAGTAAGTCAGGCGAAGTGGAGGTTCTGGGGAGGATAGGGGAAGAAGTATCACTCAATCCTAATATTGGAAAACTAGCTAAGAAGGTAAAATATAGAAGAATGTGGATAGGAGAATCGTCAGATGGTTTAAGAGAGTTCAGAGGTACTATAACATATCTTTCTGAATTAGCGAAGGTGTCTTTTTATTGCCCTAAATGTGGATCACGTGTTAAATCCGAGTATGGGCATTTTTATTGCCCTAAATGTGGAGAGATTGAGGATGCCATTCCTCTCCTATATTTAAGCTTTATTTTGGATGATGGAACCGGAGTAGCTAGAGTTATAGCATTTAGGGAGAAAGCTGAGTCTATTTTAGGAATGACAACGGATGATGTCATTAGGAGATCGAATGAGTTGGGAGAGGCAACCTATTCCATTCCCACAGAGCATGTGATCCCTAATTTAATGGGGAAGGAAGTTATAGTTAGGGGGAGAGCTACTTATCTAGAAAGCGGTATAGTAAAGCTAATTCTCGATGATATTGAGGATGTTATCCCTGAACAAGAAGCTAGAGAGTTATTAAGGGAGATAAGAGAATCGTGGCTCTCAGGAAGTGGGAAGTTTGAGGATAATAATGGATGACCGAGAACCGGGGATTATAGAGATACTTCTGAGGAAATATGGCGCTCTAGTAGATAAGAGGAGGATAGAGATAGCTGATTATTTGATTGGAGAGGATGTATGTGTAGAAAGGAAATCACTGAACGATTTTATAAGGTCAATCTATGATGGGAGACTCTTTGACCAGATAGAACAGATGAAAAATGGCTGTAATATAATCATTGTGTTAGTAGAGGAGCCATACTTCCATATAAGGCCTAATTCTAAGCTTCATTATCTCGGAGCCCTTTCCTCCCTAGCTCTCAGGGGTGTTTCTGTTATGCACGTTACATCTCCCGACGATACAGCCAGATTTCTCTTTTATTTGGCTAAGAAGGTAGAAGGAGAAAAGCCATCGATAATCCCAGTGAAGAGAAGGAGGAGACCTAAATCATGGGAGGAAGCTTTCGCTGTATTAACTAGCTTTCCAGGTATAGGGCCTAAATCTGCCGAGAAACTCCTCAAGAGATTCGGCACATTAAATGACGTATTTAATGCTGATTTCTTTAGCCTTAAGAGAGTAATAGGAGAGGCTAAGGCTAAAAAGCTAAAGGAGGTGATTAATACACCTTTCAGGCGAGTTAAGGAGACAAGGTTGGAAGATTAAGGATATAAACGTGTGGGCGTTCTCGGGAAGGGTATTGCGTTTCTTATATGAGGTAGGCCAGCGATCCATCTAATTGTCCTCTCTATCCCAAGACCAAATCCGGAGTGAGGTACGCTCCCGTACCTTCTCAGATCCAGATACCACTTGTAATCCTTAGGATCTAAGTTCTCCTCTCTCAACCTCATCAAAAGCTCCTCCTCAGAATCTATCCTCTGGCCACCACCTATTATCTCACCAATACCCTCTGGAGCCAGTAGGTCAGCGCAGAGTACAACATCCGGTCTCTTAGGATCGGGCTTATGATAGAAGGCCTTAGCCTTCTTAGGATATCTAGTAACAAATACAGGTAAGTCAAATTCCAATGAAATAGCCCTTTCAGTCTCCGTTCCTAGATCATCTCCCCATTCGATGGATGCGCCTTTCCTCTTAGCAATCTCTATAGCCTCATCATATGTTATTCTAGGAAATCTGTCATCTGGAGGTTCGAATTTTCTATTCATGGCCTCTAAAATATGACCTGCTCTCTCTACGACCTTCTGGGAGATATATCTAACAAGAGATTCTGCCACTTGCATCATTCCATCCAGATCAGCCCATGCCATCTCGGCTTCAGCATGCCAAAATTCAGTTAGGTGCCTTCTGGTCCTAGACTTCTCTGCCCTGAAGCTGGGTTGTATTGTATAAACATTTTCAAAGGCAAATATGGCAGCTTCAAGGTAAAATTGGGAGCTTTGCGTTAAATACGCTTTCTTACCGAAATAAGGAACTTCAAAGAGCGTAGCCCCTCCCTCTACTGCAGCACCAACGAATGTGGGTCCTTCAACTCTTACAAATCCATTCTTTATGAACCATTCTTCTGCTGCTCTCATTGCCTCTCTCCTTATGAGGAGCGCATTTCTCATCTTTGTAGTTCTAATGTGAAGGTGCCTGTTATCTAGGAGGAACTCCTCACCTGAATCGGGTTTTATAGGGAAGTCGTGAGATTTTCCTGCTATTTTGATCTTCGAAGCAAGTACCTCTACTCCTGTTGGAGATCTAGGATCCCTTCTTAATCTACCTTCAATTATTAGAGAAGATTCTATGCCTGCTTGCCTAGCGTTCTCTAGGTCTTCCTTAGATACGTATTCATCCTTGGCAACCACTTGAACGATTCCCGTTGAATCTCTGACCCTTAAGAAGACCACTCCTCCAAGCTCGCTTTTTCTATAAACCCATCCTGCTATTTTAACTAATTCACCCTCCTTAAGTCCTTGAAGCTCTTCTATGAAATGAGTCCTTTCACCGAATTTCCACATGAGGGAAACACCTATGTAACGCATTAAGTAGGGAATAAAAATATGCAAAGGCATAGATCCCGAGGTCTATGGAGTTTAGATGTGCATTAGAAAGGCTGAGGAATGAAGGGTTGTTAGAGGTAGTGGACAGTCCTGCATCTGTAAAGTACGAAATTGCTGCCTACCTTAAGAGATTAGATGGGCATAAGGCAGTCCTGTTTGAAAAACCCCTTCTGATGGATAGCAGAAGTAGTCCGTTCAGAGTTGCTGGAGGGATTGCCACCTCTAAAGACACACTATCTGTATCTTTAGGCTTAGATAAAGTGAGAGAATTGAGAAATAGGATCAAAAAGGCTCTAAAAAATCCTATAAAATGGAGAGAAAGTGAGCCTAAATGGATTAAAACTAATATGACAATTCAGGATCTTCCAGTGCTTAAGCACTACGTTGGGGAGCCGGGACCATACTTGACCTCTTCTATAGTTATTTTCAGAGATGATAGCGGAGTTTTCTCTTCATCGTATCATAGAATGATGCCTATCTCCGACAAAAGGCTCGTTTTAAGAGCGGTAGAAGGAAGGAAACTTAATAGAACAATAGAAAATTATGAGAGAAGAAAAAGAGAGCTTCCTGTCGCAGTGTCGATTGGCAGCCCGGTAGAGGTAATTATAGCTTCCGCCGTTCCGGCGGAGAACATAGATAAGATTCAATTGGCTGGTGGTATCTCAGGATATCCTGTAGAAATGTCCCGTTGTGAAGACGTAAATGCTTGGGCACCCTCATCATCAGAAATAGTATTATGTGGTAGGATACTTCCAGAGGTAAGAGCTCCTGAGGGGCCATTTTATGAGATATTAGGAAAGGATATTAGAAGGATGCAGCCTGTCTTAGAGATAGACAGCGTCTATGTGAGAGAGGATCCAATTTACCAAGCAATATTGCCCGCGAGTAGGGAACATGAAATATTAATGGGCCTGCCAGTAGAGCCCTTAATTGAGGATAGGGTGAGTGAAGTAGTAGATGTCGTCGATGTTTCTATGACCCCTGGTGGTGCTGGCTGGATAGAGGTAGCTATTTCCATAAAGAAAACTGAGCATGATCAGCCTACTTTAGCAGGTCTAATGGCAATATCAGCTCATAAGAGCTTGAAGAGGGTCATTATAGTAGATGATGATGTTGATGTATCGGATTACATAGAAGTACTAAGGGCTGTATTACAGAGGGCGCACATTCCAGATGACTATAAGATATTATCTGGGATCAAAGGCTCCTCCCTAGATCACAGTAATTTGAGAGAAATTTATCTCGATGGTGAAAGTCATATGATAAGGCTCCCTCAGGGTAAGATGATAATAGATGCCACTAAGAAAGGCCCAAAGGAACTTATGGAGAAACCGAAGAACCCTTATATCTAACTCAAAGTTCACATGAAGCATGAAGTTTATTTATCTGGTTGCTCGCTCATAAACGGGGGTAAAGAAGTAAATTGCCTAGATACAAGGCAATGACTGGACTAGTAAAGACGAATGTGCATGATCATAACATGTACGCTATAAGGATGAGGGAATTAGAGTCATTACTCAATGCTCTGGGCTATAAGGTAATAGATAGGGTAGTGCAAGTTAGACCAAAAGAAGCAGTAGATTTCATGTTTGGCAAGGGAAAGGTTGAAGAAATAAGAGAGAGGGTGAAAAAGTTAGATCCCGATGTATTCGTCGTATATAATACTCTCTCTAGCAAGCAAAAGTGGAACTTAGAGAGGAGATTAGGAATAGAGGTGATTGATAGATATGATGTTACCTTGATGATCTTTAGGGAGGCAGCGAGCGATATACTTTCAAAGCTTCAAATAGAACTCGCTACTTTAGAAAAAGCTTTTCCATATGCTAAGCTATCAGCTTCGATAAAGTATAGAAAGATGAAAGCAGGATTTAGAGGAGGTGGAGAGTATGCTTACCATAAGCAAGTCAGAGCCATACAGAAGAGAATGAAGATATTAAAAAGGAAGATAGGCAAATTAAGCGCCCAAAAAGAACTGGAAATTATAAGGAGATTAGATAAAGGAGCGAGCATAGTTGTATTGACCGGTTACTACAATGCCGGTAAGACTAGTCTATTTAACGCTTTGACCGGCTTCGATAAGCCAGTTAGTGATACTCCATTTACAACTCTCTCAAGCAAATATGGTGGTATAGAGGGACTAAACGTTTACGTGGTAGATACTATAGGGTTTGTTCTAGACCTAGATCCCAGATTGATTGCCTCCTTCCAACTTAATCTGCTAGATATAAAGTACTCTCAAAAGCAAGTGTTAGTTGTAGATATATCTGATAAGCCAGATTTAGTAAGGGTTAAGATTAATGAGAGCTTAAAAATCCTTAATAGCTTAGGAAAGGATAGGGATAGCTTTATCATTGCCGCTAATAAGATAGATCTATTAGAAGATTATCAATACTCTCTGAGGGAGGATGTCCTCAGAGAAACATTGGGAGATAATATACCTATAATTCCTATATCAGCCAAGAGAGGCACAGGAATTAAGGATCTAGTCAAGGAAATAGTAGGAAGGCCAGAGATCCAATTAGCGGAGTAGTTTCATATTCGAAATGTTTTTATTCTTTAAAATATAACGCTTCAAGATCGTTATGGCATACTCGAGGGAATTGAGTAAGTGCGTCGCAATGACGGCGATCTTAGGTGCCTTAGGTAACGTATTAGCGCTTATGTCCATGATTCTAGGGAACATACATCCGCAGATAGCCATAGATCTTTCCCATCTAGCCACCGTATTAGCAGCCTATATGATGGGTCCCCTATGGGCAACTCTCGTCGGCGCTCTAATTTCTATAGTACCTTTCATCAGATTTGGGCTGATGGGTGGGCTAGGCCCAATTGCCGAATCTCTCATATTCCCAGGTAAGGCCTTAACAGGTCTATTTACAGGTCTGCTGGCTAAGAGAGTGAAACATCCCATGGTAGCTTTAGGCATGGGATACATTCCTGAATCCATTTTCACTTGGTTAAGCTTTAAGATATGGATTCCCATTCTAGCGCCACAGTCCGCTGGATGGCTAACTGATGCGATTATCTACGGGATATTAATCAAGGCATGGATTGAGATCCTATCTATCGGGGTGGCATCCGAGTTCATCCTTCCTAAGGTAAGAAATGTGATACCCAATAGCTTTATAGACCAATTTAGCAACTAGATAGGCGTCTGATCTAATACCTGGACATGGAGAAAACTCCACAAAGTCCATACCTATAACCTCTGTTTTTCTCATGATATTCCTCATCAACTCAATTAATTCTGCATAAGTGAGACCCCCTGGCTCAGGAGTACTCACACAGGGAACTTGAGGTGGATCCAGTACGTCTATATCCACGCTTAGATATACTTTTTTTCCTTCTATGGAGTCTAGGACCCTTAGAATGTTGTTCTCAATTCTTTTTATTATTTTGACGTTTTTAGTATTATTTATTTCATGCTTTTCTTCCCATCCTAAAGTTCTGACTCCATAAATTATCACCTGTCTAATTATCTCGCTCGCCCTCTTTGATACCGTTGCATGGGATATTTTCCTCCCTCCATAACTGTCATAGAAATCCGCGTGGGCATCAAGAATTATAAGCGCATCCATCTCATCTTTCAGTGCAGATATGCCTCCCAAGGATATAGTGTGCTCCCCTCCTAGTAAGATAGGAACTTTCCCATCCTCTTTGATCTCAGTAACGATCCCCTCAACTAACTTAACCATGCTCTCTGGGGTCAATTCCAAGGTCGATATTTCTGGCATAGTATAGATGCCCGCTTCTAATGGGATACAGTTTAACTCAAGATCGAATGGATCAAGGTATCCTGAAGCTTCTATAATGGATAGGGGTCCGAATCTTGCCCCAACCCCCCACGAGGAAGTTGAATCGTAAGGAACGCCTACCACAACATAGTTAGCTTCTTCATAGCTTGTAGAAGAAGATAAAAAACTATAGGGAACTATATCTCTCTCACGATGCTTCAATTCTATCACCTATTATCTAGACATTCCCTAGTCTTCACTGAAATGTGGAAAGGCATCTTGGTTAGCTTACGCTGCCATAATGGTTACCATACCAGATTAGTATATGTTACATTTTTAAATAGACAGCAGCATAAGAAGTAGTAGTCCCTTTACGGGCAGTGCAAGAGGTGAGCTGTATGGTAACGAGAAGAGTTGGTGTTCCTATGACTGATCGGGTACTTGAATTCTTGGAAGAGAAGAGGCCTGGTCTCAAGGCCAATGTATGGAAAATTTTCTATCCAATGAGGGAGGAGCAGCCCATAGAAGTTAGTGTGAAACCTGGCTCCTTGGCTGGCGAAACCCTCGAGCTTGAGTTTGAAGGCAAGCGACTCGTCGTTAGAGAGGAGACGGTCGAGAGAAGGCCTGCTAGAACTGGAACGGGGGCTTACTGAGCCCCTATAAATCCTTATTTTAGTTAAAGCTTATTTGCAAATAGGCTTTTTGCTTAACAATGTTTATAGGGGATTTCTCACAATTTTTTATGGTGCCTGTTGATGGGCCTAGAGACCCCCATTATTGTACCCGTATCTAAGCCATCCAAAGGATCGGCTGGTAGGACTGGACTGTGGAGAGTAGAGAGACCTGTAGTAAATGAGGACAAGTGCATCAAATGCTGGTTATGTTGGCTATACTGCCCAGAAGATGTGATCTCCGAAGGTGAAAACGGCTTTCCTCAGATAGATCTAACTTTCTGTAAGGGATGTGGCGTATGCGCTGATGTGTGTCCAGTTGATGCAATAAGAATGGTGAAGGAGGAGATGAGAAAATGAGCGTAGAGGGTGGATGGGAGATCATAACCGGAAATCATGCGGCCGCTATAGCAGCTAAGCTAGCTAAGGTTAAGGTCGTAGCGGCATATCCAATAACTCCTCAGACTACAATAGTTGAGTATATCGCTTCTTTTGTAGAATCTGGACACATGGATGCGGAGTACATAAGGGTAGAGAGTGAGCACAGCGCTATGGCCGCTGTTATAGGAGCTTCAGCAGCAGGTGTCAGGACATTTACTGCGACAGCAAGCCAAGGCTTGCTGTTAATGTCCGAAGTTGTCCACTGGGCAGCTGGTTCCAGACTTCCCATAGGAATGGCTATCGTTAATAGGGCGGTAGGTCCACCTTGGAGCATACACGTAGATCATCAAGATTCGATGTCTCAGAGAGATACGGGCTGGCTTCAGATGTATATATCGTCAAATCAGGAGGTACTTGACACCATACTTATGATGTATAAGGTAGCGGAGCATCCAGATGTACTTCTCCCATTCATGGTATGCCTCGATGGATTTGTCCTAAGTCATACATACATGCCGGTTAATATACCCAGCCAAGAGGAAGTTGATGAATTCTTGCCCCCTTATAATCCACCTCACTGGAAACTCGATCCGAGTTCACCCATAACCTTCGGAAATCTTGCATTACCCGATGAATATCAGGAAATGAGATGGTCTATGGACCTGTCAATGAGAAGGGCCCTCGAACTAATAGAAGATGTAGCTGAGGAATTCTCCCGCAAGTTCGATAGGTACTATGGAGGAGCTACTTGGAAATATAAAACTCAGGATGCGGATTACATCATAATAACATCAGGAACGATGGCTTCCGAGGCAGAAGTGGCGGTGGATAATCTCAGGGGAGAGGGGATAAGGGCAGGTCTGCTAAAGATAAGATCCTTCAGACCTTTCCCTCATAGGGATGTCATGGAGACATTACAGGACAAGAAAGGTGTTATAGTAATAGATAGGAGCATATCTTTCAGCTCTGGTGGGCCCATAGGAATAGAGGTCAGATCCTCCCTCTATAATTTATCAGGTAAACCTCCAGTTGCTAACTATATAACGGGACTTGGTGGTAGGGATGTGACCTACCAAGATATAATGGCCATACTGAAGGATGGTATTGGAAGGATAACTTCTGGAAGATTGAGAAGACCATATTACTGGTTCAAGCTCAAGCCCGAGTACGAGAAGGTTGAGCTTTCCGAGGAGGTGATGATATGACGCTAACGATTCATGATTTGAGAAAGAGAAGCGGTTCTTATCTACCTGGATCAGCAGGGTGCCCCGGTTGTGGTGCAACGCTGGCTTTTAGAATAGCCTCTAGGGTATTGGGCCCCAACACCGTTTATATAGTACCAGCATGCTGCTTTAGTGTCATACAAGCGCCTTACCCTAAAAGCGCAATATCATCTCCTTTATATAACATAGCCTTCGCTGCCGCAGCAGCTACAGCTTCCGGTGTATATAGGGCCTATAAAACTTTAGGGAAGGATACGAATGTCGTGGTATGGGCAGGAGATGGAGGAACTGTGGATATAGGTATACAGGCTTTATCGGGAGCTGCTGAAAGGGGAGAGAACATAATATATGTGTGCTATGATAATGAGGCCTATATGAATACGGGAATTCAGAGGTCTGGAGCTACTCCTCTCAAGGCTTGGACCAAAACTACGCCAACTGGAAAGAGAGAGATGCCAAAAGATATGCCAATGATAGTTGCTGCCCATAGAGTTCCCTATGTAGCGACAGCTAGTGTTGGATACCCATTTGATCTAGCTAACAAGTTTGAGAAAGCGAAGAGAATGAAGGGGTTCAAATATATCCATATATTCTCTCCCTGCCCACCAGGTTGGAATTCTCCTGTTAATAAAACGGCGGAAATAGGTAAACTGGCTGTTGATACCTATTTTTGGCCCTTATATGAGGTAGAAAATGGAAAGTTGAGGATAACGGTCAAGCCTAGAAAACGACCTATAAAGGAATTCCTGAATCTTCAAGATAGGTTCAAAGGGCTCTCAGATGAAGATATTGAGTTATTAGAGAAGGTAGTTATGGAAAAATGGAACTTTCTCCTTCACTTAGAGAAATCTGAACGAATATTCTAGATCTCTGTGTTATCTTCACTTTCAATCTCGCTTTTTTTCCTTTTTCCACTTCTTAATGCTATTACCAGACCAATTGGTATAGCTAAGGTTAAAGCATCGATCATTAATCCTATAAAAATCAATAGCAATGAGATAAGGGCGCTCTCCCTCGTTTCTTGCCTGTTAATTATATTTAATGCCTCTCTGGAAGTCGGATTGAACCAATAAGTTGATTTAGCATACCTTTCAGCTGTCTGTATAAGCTCTAGCGTTTCTTTATCGAGAGATTTCACCTCTATTCCATATGATTTGAAGAATCCGGAGACATCCTTACCAGCTGCCTTACTAAGATACTTAACGAACTTAGAGAGGTCATTGACAACGACTCTATCCTCTCTGACGTATGAGAAGAACTTCTCATACGCATCTGGTCCACCGAATCTCTCTGCGAAGTTCCTGATTAAGATCTCGCTAGCTGCGTAGTAAAGTCCTGGATTACCCGGAAGCCCACCTCCATGCCATCCGACTAAAAAGCTGAAATCTCCTCCTGTTTGAGCCATTACTGCCTCCACATTAATCTCCTCTGGTACTTTATATCCTAAAGCCTTCTCAACTATGACTTCGCTCAAATATTGAGCTAATCCTTCATGAGCCCACCTGAGATCTACACTAAGACCAGCAACCTGCATATATTGATGAAGGAGTTCGTGAACGAATGTAGTTGGGAGCTCATAGTATGGCATCCTGACCAGCATCATATTCAGATTTATCTCCCCTTGAGTAATGACGTCGGATGTATACCTAGGGCCCGTGTATCCCAATGTTGTTATTTCCTCCATTGTAGCCGGAACAAAGAGCTTCACCTCTATGGGAATCTCTTCATTAACGGATGTGTATTTCTCTATTAAGGGAAGAGTTGCTTTGTAATACTTTGTAATGTTCTCAATGACATCTTGATATCTAGAGGGGTATTTCACCTTCAGTTTCCCTATATCCTCCTCCCTGAATTTTTGGCCTCCATGCACGTTGAATGATATCAGAATCCTCATGGTATTATTCGTAGCTCCATTTAACTCGTACCTGACCAAGTTAAACCCGCCTTCTTTTACCATTTCATATCCTTTTGGTTCTATTCCTTTAGGGACAAACTTACCAGGGAGTTTAACTATAACTATTGCATCGTCTTCAGGGTCAAAAGCTATCTGAGTAGAGAAGAATGCGCCGTTAGGCTCTACTATAAGGGCTCCAAATCTGTAGCTCCATGTTATTAGGACCTCAGTCCCAGGTGCATATGAAAACGTGAGATTGGAGTAGAAATAATAGGAAGTGTTCCTGATTAGATTACGATTTTTTATAGACCCAGATATCACTGATATGTTATAACTCTCAAACTTAGGAACAAGAACCCATGTAAAGCCAGAGCTATTGGATTCAAATCTCGTGGTTACATTAATCCAACCACTGTCTCTAACAGTATATGTGTAGATAAAGAGTCCTTTACTTCCCCTTTGAGCTGCATAGACAGGCAGACTTGGGACGATCAGCAGGATAATGAGTATCAGCGAGCCCTTCCATTTCATTTCATGATACCGAAGACAGAGAGGATGAATGTCTATTTAACTTAACCGGCCTTAGTTAGGGGATTGTATGGAGATATTAATAAGAGGATTGAGGTACATAGTAACCCAAGATGACCATAGGAGAATACTCAAGAACTCAAGCATCCTAATTAAGGAAGGTATAATAGAATCCGTGGGAAAGGCCGATGGACATGCAGATTACATAGTCGATGGAAGGCGCTTCATAGCAATACCCGGCTTAATCAATACACATGCTCATGTTCCGATGACTCTATTTAGAGGAGTAGCTGACGATATGGAGCTATTCCCGTGGCTACAGGAAAAGATATGGCCAATGGAGGCTAATTTAAAGCCTTACCACATAAAGGCGGGTACAGAATTGGGAATATTGGAAGCTGTGAAGACTGGTACCACGACCCTTTTCGATATGTACTTCTTCGAAGATGTAATAGCCGAAGTATTTACGAAGTTCGGTGTTAGAGGGGTGTTAGCTGAGGCAATATTGGATTTTGGAACACCCGAATGTAAAGACGCTGATACATGCATAAACATAGCAGATAGATTCGTTGAGAGATGGAGGGGTCATCAGTTAATTAAACCTGGATATGGACCTCATGCTCCATATACGGTTTCCCCAGAGAGGCTTAGGTGCATTTCGGAGAGGGCCTCCGATAATAATTCCTTGATACAAATACATCTGGCTGAGACTGAAAGGGAGGTAAATGAAGTGAAGGAGAGAACTGGAAAGAGGCCTATAGATTTAGCCATGGATACGGGAATATTAGGTCCTAAAACTATAGCAGCACATGTAGTATGGCCTTCTGAGAGAGAGATAGAGCTGCTTGCCCAGAGTGGAGTTCTTGTATCTCATAATCCTGTAAGTAATCTAAAACTAGCTTCTGGCTTTTCTCCCGTACCTGATATGATTAGTAGGGGTGTTAAGGTATCCTTAGGGACGGACGGGCCTGCGAGTAATAATTTGATGGATCTAATGGAAACCATTAAGGTAACTGCTCTCATCCATAAAGCCGTAAAGAAGGATCCCACAGCGATGCCTGCTCAGCTAGTATTTGACATGGCAACAAGGATACCTGGTGATTTACTAGATTGGAAAATAGGGAGGATAGAACCAGGATTTGAGGCAGATATAGTTCTATTAGATACGAAATTACCATGGTGGACTCCACTCCATTCAGTCATTTCCCACCTAGTTTACTCTGCTAGGAGTACTGACGTAAAGTATGTGCTAATTAGAGGCAACTTGATAGTGGAAAATGGTATATTCACTAAAAAAGATGAAGATGAAATCATGATGGAGGCTGAAAAAGCGTCATTAGATCTATTAGACAAATCTGGTGTGAGTTCCATGCTTAAGAGCATGGATTAAGTGAGCATAGCTAGGTATAACTATGCTACAGGTAAGATTTAGGCTCTTAACGAAGTCTAATGATCTAGCTCCTTCTATCTCAACAAATTCGCCTAATTCAGATACATTATCTAGGGAAATAATTAAATCCAGATCCTCAACCATTATGTTAGTTCTGTTCTTCTCTACTATGTTTTTCACATAAAATCCCCTCTTCTTCAGTTCTGTAATGAGTTCTTCTTCACTATCTGGGCATTTAAGTTTTAATCCTATCCTAGAGAGGGCTTTATTACAGTTATTGCTTCCTAGAGAGCCTTCTATCTCTTCTCTGATCTTTTCTCCTCCGAGTTTCCTTTTAGGACCTTTGTATGCGACGATTACATGCCCATTAACTTCTCTGATCCTTAAAACTCTATCCGAGAGAAGTAAATTGCATTCATTGTCATCTAGATAGAGGTCTCTCTGTATTTCCTTGCCTACAGTTCTGTACCTAAGTCCTCTCCTCCTCAGTAATTCCAGGAAATAGGAGTGACTTATCTTAACCTTTACCTCTATTTCTAAACCCAAGGGGCTCACCTTAAATGGAAAAGGCGGCGAAGCCCTAATGCGGGGGGAGGGATTTGAACCCTCGCACCCCTAAGGGAGCGGATCTTAAGTCCGCCGCCTTTGTCCTGGCTCGGCCACCCCCGCCAATTTAGGTTTAGCTATATGGCTTTTTATAATTTTCCAACCCTTGGACAAGGGGTGCTCAAGTGAGCCAGCGAGTGAGGGTAGCCAGCTCTCCAATAGCGGTTACTGATGATGAGGTATTAGCCCTTGGATTTGAGATGATAGGGATACCAGCTAAGGTAATAAATGGAAGAAGAAACTTACTTAAGTTCTTTAGGGATCATGAGGCAGAATTGCCCCACGTAGTATTCATGAACGAGAGAGCCGCAAATGAAATAGCTGATTATAGGCAAGACCTGCTTAGGAGGGGAAAAGTTTATCCAGTGTTTGCGATAGTACCTGACATGGAAGGGTCCAGAGGAACTAGATTGAAAGAGCTGGCTTCTCTGCTTGCAAGGGCTCTTGGTAGTGAAGAATTGAAGTTTTGAGGTGATATGATGCCTAAATTAGTTGAAGCAATTATGGAGGCTGAAAAAGAGGCAGCTAGGATAATTGAGGAAGCTGAGGAGGAGGCTAAGAGGATAATTGAGGAAGCCAAGGCCTCTCCTGTAGAGGTCAAGCTTTCTGACGATGTGGATAGCGAGATTCAGGAGATAATAGAGAAAGCAAAAGCAGAAGCGGAAAGACTGAGGAACAGTGCAACGGAGAAGATGGATCTTCTAGTTGATGAAGTAATTAAGGAGGTGCTGGAAGGTGAGTGGGGAGGAAGTAGTTAGCATAGATAAGAATTCCGAGGCGATAGTTGAAGCCATTTTGAAGATGGCCGAGGATAAAGCGCGTGTCATTACAAGGGAAGCTGAGAGGAGAGCTAGGGAGATTATAGAATCAGCGAGGAGAGAGGCTGATAGCATAATAAAAGCAAAAAGAGAGCAACTTGAAAGAGAGATGAGGGAGGAGATAGCCAGAAAGAGAAGCGCAGCTGAAGTATTAGCCAATCAGCTCATACTGAAAACAAAAACAGAGCTTTTAAATGAACTATTTAGAAGAGTGAATCAGAGGCTCGCAGCCATAGCTGAGGGCCAGGATCCTAATTGGAGCTATGAGGAGCTTCTGGTCAAGTATTCCATTGAGGGAGCTAATGCCCTAGGAGAGAAGAGGGTATATCTGATGGGAAGGGAGAAGGATAGAAAATTACTGGAGAAAGTCTCTAGAGAGCTGAACAAGATGAATGTAGAAGCTCTAGTAGATGACATGGCAATGCCGATAACTGGCGGTGTCGTTGTTAGAAATGAGGGAGATACGGTAAGGTATTATAACACGTTTGATGGAAGATTCAGAGCGTATAGAGAGGCTAAAGAGATAGAAATCATTCAGAGGCTATTTGGGGAGGTGTAATTTTGTCCGAGCTTGTTTATGAGAGGGGAGTTATAGTCCACATAAAGGGCCCCGTCGTGGAAGCAGATGGGATGAGAGGGGCTAGGATTAGGGAAGTCGTTTATGTAGGAGAGGAGAAGCTTATAGGAGAAATTGTCAGGATAGAAGGAAATAGAGCTGTCATACAGGTCTATGAGCCGACAGGAGGAGTAAAATCCGGAGAGCCAGTTGAGAGAACTGGTGAGCCTCTATCAGCCGAACTAGGTCCTGGCTTATTGGGTTTAGTTCTTGATGGTTTAGGAAGGCCGTTAGAGGTCGTTGCGGAGAAGGCTGGAGGTCCCTTCATAACTAGAGGCATAAAGGCACCTACTCTCCCAAGAGACAAGAAGTGGCATTGGACACCTAAGGTAAAGGCGGGAGAGGAGGTAATAGCAGGAGATGTCCTAGGTACAGTTCCAGAAGGATCTATAACCCATAAGATAATGTTACCTCCCACGATAGAAAAAGCCCGCATTTTAGAAATAAGGTCTGAAGGAGATTACACCATAGAAGAACCTATAGCTGTAGTGGAGCATATAGGAGGCAAGGAAGAGGTGAAGATGTACCATAAGTGGCCCGTTAGGAATCCAAGACCCTTCAAGGAAAAGCTGGCCCCCGTTGAATTACTGGTCACAGGACAGAGAGTAATTGATACATTCTTTCCGATAGTGAAAGGAGGTACTTCTGCTGTACCTGGAGGATTTGGAACGGGGAAGACCGTTACCCTTCATCAGATCTCCAAGTGGGCAGATGCTGATGTCGTCGTTTACGTTGGATGTGGCGAGAGAGGTAATGAGATGACGGATCTACTTCACACATTCCCTAAACTCGTTGATCCTAAGAGTGGCAGACCCCTTTTAGAGAGAAGCATCCTAATAGCTAATACCAGTAATATGCCAGTACCAGCTAGAGAAGCGAGCATTTTCATGGGAATAACTTACGCTGAGTATTATAGGGACATGGGACTCAACGTTGTACTTACCGCCGATTCCACTTCGAGATGGGCTGAGGCTCTGAGGGAATTAAGCTCCAGATTAGAGGAGATCCCCTCTGAGAGAGGATATCCTGCATATCTTCCAGATTATATAGCATCTTTCTATGAAAGAGCCGGTAGAATAAAGGTGAAAGGGAATAGGGATGAACTAGGATCAGTAGCTGTAATAGGTGCCGTAAGTCCATCTGGTGGAGACTTAAATGAGCCAGTTACTCAGCATACTATGAGATTCGTAGGCGCTTTTTGGGCATTGGATAAAGACCTTGCATTTAAGAGGCATTTTCCATCTATAAACTGGCTAAGAAGCTTTTCAAAGTACATTAGTGGGCTGAGAGATTGGTGGATAAAGAATTCAGGGCATGATATGATGTCTTATAGGGAGAAGGCCATGGCCCTACTCCAAAGATCGTCCAGCCTAGAGGAAGTAGCTAGAGTTGTCGGAGAGGCTGCTCTTTCCGATGAGAACAGATTAGTCCTATTATCTTCGGAATTAATAAAAGAAGGCTTTCTAGTGCAGAATGCATATCATGAGGTTGATACCTACTGCTCTCCGAAGAAGCAAGCCCTCCTATTGAAGACCTTGTTGGAGTTCTATGATAGAGCTAAGCCCATGATCGATGCTGGAGTGCCCATGTCAAGGATCTCTGAAATGAAGTCTTTAGGCAACCTAAGGAGGCTGAAGTTCGTCCCTGAGGAAAAGTTTGAGGATGCAGTTAAGGAGGCTATCTCTCAGCTGGAGGCTGAGATATCCTCTCTAATTGCGGAGGTGAGGTAATGTGTCTATATACGGTCTTACCTATAAGGGTATAGATCAAGTTAAGGGCCCTCTAGTTATAATGAGGGGAGTTCCTGGGGTAGCTTATGAGGAAGTAGTTAGGATATACTCTGAGAGTGGAAGGGAATGGTTTGGTCAGGTGCTTGAGGCTGGGAGAGATAAAGTAGTAATACAGGTGCTTGGAGATACTGAGGGATTGGATTCCAATGTCATGGTAAAGTTCACTGGTTCCACACTGAAGATGCCTGTATCTGATGAGATGCTGGGCAGGGTCTTCAATGGTGCCGGTGAGCCTATCGATGGGGGCCCTAAAATCAGAGCTGATGAGTATAGGGATATTAATGGCGCTCCCATAAACCCAGCTAAGAGGGATTACCCGGATGAGTTCATAGAGACGGGTCTCTCATCTATAGATGGGATGCTCAGTTTGATTAGAGGACAAAAGCTACCAATATTCTCAGAGTCGGGGCTGCCTCACAATGAAGTTGCCGCTCAGATTGCTAGGCAGGCAGTAGTACCAGGTAAAGCAGAGAGGTTTTCAATAGTTTTCGCGGCTATTGGTTTGAAGTACGATGATGTCTTATTCTTCAGAAGGCAATTTGAGGAGTTTGGAGCACTTAGCAGATCGGTATTGTTTTTAAACTTGGCAAATGACCCGGTAATAGAGAGGATCACTACCCCAAGGGTCGCTTTAACTGCAGCGGAGTACTTAGCTTTCGATTTAGGTATGGATGTTCTGGTAATAATAACAGATATGACCAATTATTGTGAGGCATTGAGAGAGCTTAGCTCGGCTAGAGAGGAAGTTCCAAGTAGGAAGGGATACCCTGGATACATGTATAGTGACCTAGCAAGTATCTATGAGAGAGCAGGCAGGATCATAGGCAGGCCTGGATCGATAACGTTTATGCCCATATTAACTATGCCTGGAGGTGATTTAACTCATCCGATTCCAGACTTAACAGGTTATATTACGGAGGGTCAGATATTCTTAGATCTAGATCTATACAACAGAGGAATATAT
The DNA here is from genome assembly GCA_027491785.1 of Thermoproteota archaeon. GTDB lineage: Archaea > Korarchaeota > Korarchaeia > Korarchaeales > Korarchaeaceae > Korarchaeum. Next base: position 152,110 of record JAOZGJ010000101.1, read on the forward strand.
CCGCCCATAAATGTATTACCTAGCCTCAGTAGGCTGATGAAGGATGGTATAGGACCGGGTAAGACCAGGGAAGATCATAAGGAAGTATCTGATCAATTATACGCTGCATACAGCCAAGGTACGAAAGCTAGGGAGCTAGTGCAGATAGTAGGGGAGGCTGGTTTAAGCTCAAGGGAAAAGCTTTATCTCGAATTCGCTAGGAGATTTGAAAGCGAATTCGTGGCTCAAGGCTTTAGAGAGAGGAGGAACATAGAGGAAACATTGGATATAGCTTGGGATATATTGTCGATCCTGCCAGAGTCAGAGTTCACAAGGATAAGCGAGAAGACCATAAATAAGTTCCATCCAAAGAAGAGAGCCGAGGCTAGGGTTAAGGGGTCAGAATTAAAGGGTGAATGAGGTGAGTTTCCGCTCTGTGGGGAGGATTCTCCCCACTAAAGGTTTTCTAATAAGGCTAAGGGAGAGGGCCCACCTACTGAGGTCAGGAGTTGATGCCCTTAAGATGAAAAGAGATCAGCTGGTTAAGGAAAGCCAGAGCCTTCTTCCAGACTTAAAGAAGAGATCAGATATCGAAAGGAAGTTAGAATATGCATATAAGATGCTTAGGCTTGCTTATGCCGCAGCTGGCCCGGATGAAATGAGAAAGGCGGCCTTACTAACGATGCCCTTGCTGACGGAGATGAAAGTTAGGAGTGTTATCGGTGTTGAAATTCCGGAAATAACAACAAGGGAGTTCGGATTAGCGAGTTCTCCCTCACTTAATGCCGTTGTAATAGCTGCTGCGAGAAAGTTTTCAGAAGCCATAAAAGAAATGATGCCTCTCGTCAACTCCGAAGCCAAATTTGAGAGAATAGCCGAGGCTCTAGCTGATACAATGAGAAAGGTGAATGCTTTGGAGAAGATAATAATTCCAGATCATGAAGCTGCTATCAAGTATATAGAGGAGGCACTAGAGGAAGACGCCCTTGAAGAGTTCCTTAGGGTGAAGAAGTATAGACAAATAAAGAGAGGAGAGTGAGCATGTTAAGGGGCGCCAAAGAGAAATATTTAGTAGTTAGGACTCATGGACTTACTTCTCATTTAATAGATCCTAGCGAAATAAGATCTTGGGTCTTCATAGAGGACGAAAAGGCCCTTTTTGATAAGATATCTGCTACAGAATATGCTGGATTCTTTGAGGGATCAGAGGATCTCTTAGATGTTGTCAAAATAGAAGAAGCTTCAATAAGAGTAAACTCGATAAGAGCAAGGAGAATAATGTCTCTATCAAGAGGAACGAGGATAGAGGATCTAGTACTGGCTTTTATGAGCAAATATGACATAGAAAACCTTAGAAGGATAATTTTCTCATTATTATACGGAAGAAAGGAACAAGAGTTGAGGCTCTTACCGGTCAGATTCGGTACTTTGGATATCGATAAGCTATCCAAAGCTCAGAGTTTTGAGAATCTTCTGGATATGATAGAGGATAGAAAGGTTAGCAATATAATCTCCTCGTGGCTATCAAGCGAGAGGGATGTAGCAGAGCTTGATCTCCTAATGGATAGATATTATTTAGATAAGATGCTCGGACATTTGAAGGAACTAAAAGTAGGTAAACAATCTCCAGTATACCAATTGGTTTACTCATACACTGAGAATTTCTTCCTTAGGACTATACTGAAGTCAAAGTATCTTCAGATAAACAAAAATATAATTTCTAGGGCATTTGCTAAGTTACCCTTTAAAAGAATCTTATCTATATCAGAAAAAGTGGAAGATTTAAATAGCTTTTTAGATGAGCTCGTGAACTTAGCCCCATATAGATCAGTTTCCATTGAGATAAGGGACGCTATAAAGGATGTAGGTGAGCCCTGGGTTATAGAGCACGTTATAGGAAAGAAGACCTACTTAGATGCCCTCAGAATATCTCTTAAGGGATCTATGACCATTGCTTACATACTTATGTATCTAATAACATCGGAATGGGAATCTCAGAGTATAAAGACGGTACTGTTGGGCAGGATGAGTGGTGTAAACCCTGAGATATTATATAATTTACTTTCTCCTCCCACTCAATAATTAATTTTTATTTTTCATTTTTAAATGCCAAAGAGTTGTATGATGTAATTGCTTAAAATAGTAAGAGGGGGAGTTCTTATCTCCCCTTATATTATCAGGAATGCCACCAGTAGACCATATACTGCAACTCCTTCAGCGAGACCTCCCAATATGAGGACCTGAGTGAATGCATTTGGATTTTCGGCTAGTAATGCGCTTCCACCAATAGCAACCCCATATAGACCTATTCCAGCTCCTATAGTACTGCCTAATACTGCAAGAGCAGCTCCAACATATTTAAGCCCTCCTTCTGCTGGTGCGGCATTTCCTGGTGATGCAGCAGCTACGGTCATTATTGATAGAGGAAGCAGTAGTAGAGGAAGACCTAGGATTAGGTAAGTGAGCAACTTCTTGGTCTTTAAACTCATCATACGACCACCCATGATATTCTAGAAATCTCTTGGAGACCCCTAGTTGAGGGGATGAGACTAATAAAAAAGTTGTCATTATTCAGGATAGGATCGGACCCAAGAGTTCAGACACTCTCTTAAACTGCCTACCGGAAGCCCTGTAGAATTTTGTGAAGAACTCGTAGAACGTTAACCTAGTAGCTTGAATGAAGGAGAGCAACCCTTCTAGTCCCATGACCGCTATATTTACGAATATAAATGATCCCAGAGCAACAGGTGAGAGGAGGAGATTTATATTGCTTAAGCTAAATATCTCTTGGCCAGCTATTAGTTGAGCTGCAAGCACTCCAAAAACCTCATGTATGACAGCAAATGCAGCAAGCCTCACATATGAAAGCGAATTGCTAAGTAGAGCTAATGTACCTTCTAGGGCTACAGCTATTAGCTCCGACATACCTTCGCCAATACCATGTCCCTCTCTCACGGATCTATAGATGGGCGAGACCATCGTTATTAGAAGGAATATGCCCATTGAGAGGAACAACGGATCCTTCGCTATGAGATTTAATTGAGCTCTATCCCAAGTTACTGCGAGTACTGCACCAAGATACATTATAACCGTTGCTAGGCCTTTATATTCAAATATAGCAGCAAATAGATCTCCTTCAATGAATTTATTTATTGTATTTACAATGAAACCTACCTCCATCTCCAAGGCTCCAAAGAGCAGCGAAACCACTATAAGCTGCATTGTATCATGTAACGGGCTTATTATCGGTTTTAGCACTTCTACAAAGAAGAACATTCCATACAGATACCCGAAGAACATTGATGCGATTCCTGAGTAAATTAGTAGGCCTCCTAGATCTTTCATGCTTCCCCTGAACTTCTTGTAAAGGTAAACACCTAGGAGAAGCGTCGATAAGCCATGTCCCATATCGCCAAACATCATGCCAAACATTAAGGGAAAGAATATCGCAGTGAGGATCGTGGGGTCTAGCTCGTAAATAGACGGCATACCATACAATTTATGAGTTAGTAGTGTGATAGGCTTCATTATATTGGGCATCTTGATCTTGGAGGGGGCTTTATCTTCCTTAACCTCCTCAAATTCTACAGCAACATACCTTCCTAGATTATCTCTTAAGGATTTATCTAACTCATTTCTCCTCTTTTGAGGAACCCATCCAGATATAACTGCTATTTCCTCCCCTACATAGGTCATAGTTCTGAGCTTTTGAACTAGAGCCTTTGGTTTAAGTTCCAATGCCAACGAAGCGAGAACATGCATTTTACCCTTTATATTAGCGAGGGATTTTTTCAATTCATCTTTCAACCTTAAGACTTCTTCCTTCTCACTCAAACTCTTTAGTTTCTCTATTTCCTCGCTAAGCTTGCCTCTTTCAGCTATTAATGGTTTAGCATTCTCTATTAACTCAGAAACTCTCTGTTCAGCTTCTCCAGCTGATACCTCTCTCATAGAAAGTAGAGCGTCTCTCAATTCTATGAATGATTCTCTGACCTTCGTGGCAATTTTCTTGGCAGAAACTAAGGCTTCCCTTATACTGATCTCTGATTCCTTCACATTGTCCTCCAATTGAGCTATTTGCTGTGTAATCTTAGCTATTGCTGGTTCTCTTTCTGCTAGCAATGGAGTCAGCTCTGGAACCTTCTTCATTGAATCCCGCATCTTGCTCCACATGCTCTCCACTGCTTTTAGCTCTGATAGCTTGTCTCTTTTCGTCATATACTCATATATGTCTTTTCTAACACCCTCTAAAGCCTCTATGAGATCGTCCATACCAAGTTTGATTCCCTCTAATTTCTCCCTATCCGGTATATCCTCTTCTATACCATGTATTTTGGCTTTTATCTCGTTTAATAGCTCAAGAGCGTTCTTTATTATCTCATTCACATCATCTATTGACATAGAGGTATCTAGTGAAGCGTTAACCAAGGACGATACCCTTAGAAGACCTCTATCCACTTCGAGCAGGACCCTCCCTAGTCTGAGCTTGGCTGGGTTTTCTTCCGTTACTTCAAGAGCAGCAGCATAATATTCCCTGATTTTCATTTCTAAATCAGAAAGTTTGGATTCTAGTTCCTCGAATCTGCGAATTCTTTCTTTTAACAAGGACTTAGCCTTCTTAGCCAGCTCTATCTCCTTTTTAATGGAGAGATATTTTCCTACAAGATCATCGAGCTCTGATATAACCTTCTTGTAATCCTCACTTAGAGACGCTCTTTCTGATTGCGCTTCAGCTAAAATTTCCTCAATGGGAATGCCCGTTAAGGAACTCGCTCTCTCTAGAGCTCTAACTATATTTTCATAAGCCTCCAATTCAGGTGTTTCAATCCCCTCTGGTGGCTTTACACCAGGTAGTCCCTCGGGAGGCTCTACGTGAACATCATCAAACTCCATTAGAGTCTTGGCCATACTATCTACGTGCGGTTTCGTTGTGTATGCATAGAACCGGACTACCTTCTCAGGCTTGAGCATGTAGGTCACCTTTTTTGATGTCCGATAGGTTCACCTCCGTTTATTAAAAATGATTACATTCATTAATAAGCGAAAGGAACATGAGACTTCTAATATCTGTAGGTACTAGACCAGAGATCATAAAAATAGCTCCTGTGTATGAAGCTCTGACTCGAACTAAGGATGCAGAATTGCTTCTAATCCACACAGGACAGCACTACGACTGGGAAATGAGTGATGTATTCTTCTCCGAGCTGGGTATTAGAGAACCAGATATTAATCTAGGTATTGGATCAGGAAGCCAAGTTGTACAAACATCCAGCATTATAAAAGAGATCGGGAAGGTCATTAAGAATTATGAGCCTGAAGCAACAATGGCGGTTGGAGACACTAATTCCGTCTTAGGGACAGCTATAGCATCATCAAAGCTCGATGTACCATTCATACATGTCGAGTCAGGATTAAGGAGTTATGATTTTACTATGCCAGAAGAGATTAACAGGAGGGTTGCTGACCACCTAGCTTCCCTCAATTTTTCCCCTACTGTCAGATCCTTCTCAAACTTAGCTGAGGAGGGCTATCCCCCTCTAAGAATCGTACTTAGTGGAAATACCATAGTTGACGTGGTCAAGAAGATGATGGGGACTATACAGAAATCTCCTATCATCAGGGATCTGGGGATAGATGAAAACGAACCTATCATGACAGTAACCGTACATCGTAGAGAAAACGCAGATTATGAACATAGAATGCTGGGAATAGTGAAAGCTCTAGAGGAGTTGAGCGAATTAACTATAGTTTGGCCAGTTCACCCCAGAACTCTTAAGAGACTCAAGGAGTTTGATCTACTTGATAAGCTTAAATCGATGGAACATTTGGTTGTCACGGAGCCTTTAGGATATATAGAGTTCTTAAAGCTCCTTTCATCTTCGGAGGTAGTCGCTACAGATTCGGGAGGGGTCCAAGAAGAGGCAGTTACATTAAAGAAACCCTGTGTAATACTTAGAGATAATACTGAAAGGCCTGAGCTAGTGGAAATGGGATTTGGTAGTATTGCAGGTACAAATCCATCTGCGATAGTCTCAACCGTGAGGGACTTCCTATACAGAGAGGGATTGAAGAGTAAGCTAGAGGAGCTGCCTAATCCCTTTGGTGATGGCAGGGCTGCGGTACTCATTGTTGAAATGCTGAGGAGGATATGGGATTTGAAAAATTTGAGGCAGGAATCCCCTAGATTTAGAGGGGGATCTCCCCATTACGTATCTATCAAGGTCTCAGAAAGAATTGAGGGAATGACTGTATCTAGGCTCAAGGAGGTAACTGGTTATGATGTCATAACATTGTATGATGTCATGGGAAGATCTATAGCCTTCGACCTATCTACTCCACTGGTAAGGGGAGAAATTATCAGGTTGAGAGGGGATCCTTACAACTTCGATAGATTAAGGAAGTTAATTGGGAGGTGATTCTGTTGGATCCCTTAGGGATAATAGGCATCATCTTTATTGTAGCTGGTGTTCTGCTTATCCTCATGGCCCTACTTCTACCCCAAAAAAAGTTTGGGGATTATGGCGTTGGAGGTATTATATTAATTGGGCCTATACCCATAATATTTGGTAAAAATTTGAAGACATCTCTCCTTATTATTTTAATAATTGTCTCTCTCCTGCTGATGATACTAGTAATTGCGATGATGGGTGCATGGCCATGAGTGAACCTTATGATGAGAAGATAATTGTGAAGGCTTTTCTCCTCTTTTTAGGCGTCTCCCTCATAATAATGGGCTTCTTTGCCCTCACTTTATCCCAAGTTGCTACCCAAACCACTCGACCCAGTCAAGGAGGGAGCTTTATAGTTATAGTAGGGCCGTTCATACTAGCGATGGGAAGGAACATTTCTCCTCTTCTTACAGCAATATTGGTGATCATCTCAATAGCTTTTATTCTAATTTTGGTATACCTTTCTAAGAAATTCATTGGTGGTATTCAATGGGGCTAGAGATATTCCTATCGCTTGACTTGATCTCTTTAGGTGAGGCCCTTAGGATAGCTAGGCTAGCAGTAAGGGCTGGCTTTAAGGAGATGGAGGCCGGAACTCCTCTTATAAAATCCGAGGGAATTGCATCAGTTAGATATCTGAGGAGGGAGTTCCCTGAAAGCAAGATTTTTGCAGATATGAAGACGATGGATACCGGTGCACTAGAGGCAGAACTGGCCTTTAAGGCCGGGGCAGATATCATGAGCGTGATGGCTGTGGCTCCAAATGAAACTATAAAAGAAGCTGCTAGAAAAGCCGATGAAATGAAAAAAGAGGTGCTAGTTGATACTTTAGGCCTAAGGGATGTTACATCTAGAATCAGAGAGTTAGTAGATATAGGTATTCATAGGATCTGCCTACATAGAGGGATAGATGAGGGAGTATTTAGAGAGTACGACCTATTAGATAGATTGAAGGAAATGGATGTTAAGGTAGGTGTAGCTGGTGGTATAGATACTTCCACGATCTCCGATGTTGCAAGGAGAGCGGACTTCGTTATGGTAGGGAGAGCGATAACTAAGTCAGATAATCCAGAAAGAGCTGCAGAAAGCATATTAAGAGCCGCCGGTTTACTTTAATGAAGTTTTTTCCTTCTTCTCTTCCTCTTTGAGGTAATTTTCCTCTTTATGGCCTCGGTCTCTATTTTGGCTAGCATTGCAAGGAACTCATCATCAAGATGAGGGTGCTTTGATAACAATTCTTCTATATCTACAGAGCTAACACCTCTAGCAGCAATGGCGACTATTGCCGGAACACCGTATTTCTCAGCTAATATTCCAAATTCATAGATCTTATTTGCTAGTTCCCAATTACCAACAGAAGGCCTTCCCTTAGCTTTAGATTCATTTACATATTCCTTGGCTTCTGCAGCCCAGTAACCTGTTACTGCAGCGATTCTCCTGCTCCCACATATCGGGCATCTAGGCAATTCACCTAAATCAAGTAGGCTTGATACTGTCATATCCATGCTCCACTTCCAGCAGCTGGAGCATACTAGAGTCATTTGCTGAGATAATATTCTATACTTGAAGTTCTCTAGTAATTTCTTATTTAGTTCTGATGGGGGAATTAGCTCAACTGGAATACCAGATCTTTCCAATCCGAGAACAGATAGGGGACTAGGACCTTTTACTTTCGATAGAACTACACTTACCTTACCATCCCTTATATCCCTGAGAAGTAGGGATGTTGATTCTACATCGAAATCTTTAGTTAACGTCTCTCTTAAGGCTTCCAAGTATATTGGTGTTTTCTCATATGCCATTGCTAGTTTTCTTAAGCTTATCACTTTGGAACTAGCGCTGCTTCTCACCAGACCCATCCTCTTAGCGACTTGAAGAAGCCTTACTCTGAAGAAAGAGCTCTGTTCTATGGATTTCATAATCAAGGATCTAGAGTCCTTCTTGAGGAGTCTACTCAAGGATTCCTTAGCTGCTTCTCCCCCTACCCCTAAGATTGAGATCCTATATGGATCCTCAGCAACTCTAACTCCCACCTTAAAATCTCGGGATATCACGAAGGCTATAGCCCTAGCTAGTGTTCTATTAACTAAACTACCTTGCATTGAATGGATGATCGCCCCTGAGCCGTGTACCTCCTCCACTACTATCCTTTTATCTGTAGGTAAGGGATATCCTCTGTCCATATGATCTTTTAAATAATCAAGGGATCTCTCCAGATCTTCTTCTCTCGCCACTTTATATATCGATAGTAATCTCCTAATGAGTCTGTCTACCTCCCCTTTTCTATAAGCCTCTTCAAATGCTCTCCTTATACTACCTACTTCTAGAGCTGTTTCCCTAGATACAGGAAGCTGCTCCCCGATCCAGCTAGGAATGGATCCTGCAGGGTCGAAGACTTGTTCTACGTATATTCTACCAGCTTCTATTCTACTAACACGCCATACTGATCCTCTAAAAACGAACTTTACGCCTGGATGGAGATATTCTAGGACGAAAGCTTCATCCAATTGACCTATGTAAAAACCTGTCATTTCATCGATAACTGGATAAGATGCTGTATCTGGTATGGTGGAGATGTTACTGAAGAAATACTCATGAGCTAAGGATCCTCCATATCTCTTCAAGGAATTTTCCAAGTCGTCATACCATAAAATTCGAGGCCATGCTCTAGACATGAAAGAAAATAGCTCCTTCACCTCTTCTAGGCTAATATCCCTATAGGGCCATGCTCTCCTTATTATATCAACTAGATCTGCTAGCTTTATATTACCTTCCCTTATCAGTAGCCCTATAGTACTATGATAGAGAACGTCATAAGATCTCTTTAGAGGTCTGGGACTCTCTATATCTCCCTGTAGGGATCTCCTAGCTAGAACTATGGATTCTAGATAGTCATCTGGATCTTGGGCCACTATAATTCCTTTAGCTACTCTCTGAGGTCCATGTCCGGATCTACCTACTCTCTGAAGAAGTTTCACAGCTTGACGAGGAGATCCGTATTGTATAACCATATCTACGTATCCTACGTCTATTCCAAGCTCTAAGGAGCTTGTACTTACTACAGCGGACAATTCACCTCTCTTAAGAAGAGATTCGCTCTCTACTCTAGCATCCTTTGATAGCGAGCTATGATGCACATGAATTTTAAGCTCATCGGAGAGTTTCTTCATTCTGTATCCAAGAGCTTCGGCCATAGACCTAGTGTTAGTGAAGACTATTGCGGATTTCACTTCCTTAATCAACTCAGCTAGTAATCTAACTCTAGCTGCGGTCTCAGGTTCTAATAAAAGTGATTTGGATAGGTGTATATCCTTCTCCCCTATCTTAGGATAAACGATCTGTATATCCATACTTCTACTCTCTCTTGAGAGTAAGAGTTTTCCGCTTCTTTCGTTAGTGAAGTATTTGAGTGCAAGTTCTGGATTTCCGAGAGAAGCTGAGAGCATTACTCTCTGAAATTCGCTTTCAGTAAGTCTTCTAAGGATTTCTAATGATAGAGAGAGCTGTACTCCTCTCTTATCATCTACTAACTCATGAACTTCATCTATTATGACATACTTAACGTATTTGAGCCATTTAGATATTTTGGGACCTGTTAAAATTATTAAAAGAGTCTCTGGCGTTGTAATAAGCACATCGGGTGGACTTTCCGCCTGCCTCGCTCTCTCACTTCTCGGCGTATCCCCATGCCTAACTCCCACTGTTATGTTACAACTTTGCGACCAGTATGAAATCCTCCCTTCTAGGTCCCTGTTAAGCGCCCTCAGGGGTGTGATATAGAGGAGTTTAAATCCCTTACTTTCTCTTTTTTCCCTCATCATTCTAGTTATAATAGGCCAGAGAGCAGCTTCTGTTTTTCCCGAACCAGTGGGAGAAGCTAGTAGGACGTTTTCACCCCTTAAAATGCGAGGAATAGCTAATTTTTGTATCTCGGTCAACCGATATATCTCTTTATTTATTATAGCTCTTTTCAGGCAATCCGGAAATATATTTAACAATTTATCATAATTCATCTAGTTTTTTCACCATTTATAGGCTTTTTATCCTCCTTCCGGCCAGTGATAGGTTATGCGAGGTTAATAAGCTTTTTTAACTCGGTTATAACTTCATACATGGGTAGTCCCAGTTATAGTTCTGAGAAACCCAAGTGAGAGGTGATATATATGTCCGTTGCTGGAGGAGCTGGAGGAGGCGAAGGAGCTGGAGCTATTCCTGTTCTCATATTGAAGGAAGGAACTTCTAGAACTAGGGGAAGAGAGGCACTCAGGCTAAATATTACAGTAGCTAAAGCTATAGCTGATACTATTAGAACATCACTCAGTCCGAAGGGCATGCAGAAGATGCTAGTCGATCCATTTGGAGATGTGATAATAACGCATGATGGCGCTACCATAATGAAGGAGATAGAAGTAGAGCACCCAACTGCTAAGATGATGGTGGACTTAGCTAAATCTCAGGAACAGGAGGCAGGGGACGGCACTACCACTGTCGTCCTCCTAGCTGGTGAGCTGCTAGCCAAAGCAGAGGATCTCTTAGATATGGGTATTCATCCTACAGTTATAATATCCGGATACAGAAAAGCTACAGAGAAGGCTATTGAGTATCTGAATGAAATCTCCATGAAGGCTCAATGGAATGATAAGGAGCTACTAAAGAAGATAGCCAAGCTTGCTATGAGCAGCAAGTCTGCAAGAGTTGCCCAAGACTATCTAGCTGATCTAGTAGTTGACGCTGCTTTACAAGTTGTTGAAGAGAGAGATGGAAAGAGAATCGTTGATCTCGATAATATAAAGCTTGAGAAAAAAGAGGGTGGCTCTCTCTTCGATACTAAGCTGATCAGAGGGATAGTAATAGATAAGGAAGTAGTACACCCCAGAATGCCTAGGAGGATCGAGAACGCTAAGATAGCATTGATAGAGAGTGCCCTTGAAATAAAGAAACCTGAGTTATCTTCTAAGATAAGAGTTACCTCTCCAACTCAAGTAAAGGGATTCCTTGATCAAGAAAAGCAGATGCTAGCTGAATTAGTGGAGAAGATAGCCGCTACTGGCGCCAACGTAGTGTTCTGCCAGAAGGGAATAGATGATATTGCCCAGCACTTCCTAGCTAAACACGGTATACTGGCAGTCAGGAGAGTAAGGAAGTCAGACATGGAGAAACTAGCGAAGGCTACAGGAGCTAAGATAGTTGTTAACGTCAAGGAAATATCAGAAAAAGATCTAGGCTACTCTGAGCTTGTTGAAGAGAGGAGAGTTGGAGAGGATAAGATGGTCTTTGTAGAAGGCTGCAAGGATCCAAGGGCTGTGAGCATACTGATAAGAGGCGGAGAAAAGCAGATGATAGATGAGGCTGAGAGGAATCTTCATGATGCTTTAAGTGTCGTCAGGAACGTTATAGAGGATGAGAAGATCGTTGTAGGAGCAGGTGCATCATGGATAGACCTAGTGCTTAAGTTAAGGGACTATGCTGTACAGCTAGGCGGCAAAGAACAGAACGTTATAGAGAAATTTGCAGAGGCCATAGAGTCCATACCTAAGACTTTAATAGAGAATGCCGGCCATGACCCGATAGTGAAATTAGCTGAGCTTAGGAAGGCCCATGCGGAAGGTAAGAGAGAGTATGGATTCAATATATTCACAGGGGAAATAGAGAATATGTATGAAAAGGATGTGATAGAGCCAGAGAGAGTTATAAGAAGGGCAATAGAATCTGCCTCTGAGTTTGCCACTACGCTCCTCAAGATAGATGACATAATAGCAGCAGCAGGTAAGAAGTTTGAGCCTGGAAAGGGTAAAGGTGCCGAGTAAGTTGGAAGAGGACGGTGGTCTACTGGGACCGAAGAGGCTCACCAAATTTGAGAAAATACGAATAATATCCATCAGAGCCCAGCAGATCGCTTCCGGTTCTCCTTTATTTTTAAATGAGAGTGAGATACCTGAGGGAGTAACAGATCCCGTTGAGCTTGCTAAATTAGAGATAAGGAAGGGTAGGCTACCTCTTATACTAGAGAGAAAACAAGGAGAGAAGATATCCTTGTTAGATCTGAGAGAACTCCTTAAGGAAGAGTAACTTTTTTAATTGCTGAATGCCTATTGAGATACAGCTCGCCCTCCAGGCTCCCCAGTGAAAGAGGCGGGCCTTAGTAGGAAAAGAGGTGATATGGAAATGGTGGCTGAGGAAGGAATTGTCTATGTTGGTAAGAAGCCTGCTATCAATTACGTTATGGCTACTACCCTCCAGATAAATAGAGGTGTAAAGAAGATCGTCTTAAAGGCCAGAGGAAGATCCATATCTAGAGCAGTAGATGTTGCTGAAATTACAAGGCTCAAGTATTTCCCTGGTAAGATAAAGATCACCGATCTCAGGACAGGCACTGAAGAGATAATAGACGAAAACGGTAGCAGGAGAGATATAAGCGTTATAGAGATAGAGCTCACCCAAGTGTGAGCCCGGGGGGAGAACCCCCTCA
>JAOZGJ010000106.1 GCA_027491785.1 Thermoproteota archaeon
AGGGGTGACATTGGTTGGTCAGCGAAAATATGAGTCCTCTGCTAGAATGAGAAGTAGGAGTATATGGAAAAACAGATGGCTCCCTGAATTCGTAACAGGAGCTCCTCTAAATGATTGGAGTTCCCTAGTGACCTGGCTTTACATAATGATCCGCGGAGTGAGGACGAACCCCCTCTATGAAGATGGTTTTGAGAGACTTGGTTGCTACTTATGTCCAGCATCACGCCTTTCAGATTATAGAAGGATTGAGGAGAGATATCCCGATCTTTGGTATAGATGGAAGGATTTCCTATTGAGATATGCTACTAGGATGGGTTATGGAGAATGCTGGTTGAGATACGGTCTCTGGAGATGGATCAATCCTCCAGAGAGGATGAGATCCCTGTGCAGTGTTGAGAGAAAACCTCTTATGACAGCGGTTGTAGGGGGAAATGTTCTCCATATGGATCCCTATGATAAGAAAAGACTTCTCTCCTTAGCTTCATCTATAGGTCGTGTAAGAGGGGATCTCGTCTCAGGGGAGAGGATATCATTTATCGCTGATGAAGACGATGTACGTTTCAAGGGAGATCCCTCCTTACTCATTAAAGTTGGAATAAGATCCGTGGCGTGCGCTGGATGCGGTATATGCGAGGAGTACTGCGATAATGATGCCATTCTCCTAATCAATGGAAAGGCCCATATAGATCCTAGCAAATGTATTAGCTGTGGTATCTGCAATGATGTATGTCCTCTATCCTTCTATGCTGGAAAGATTGTAAGAGTTAAACGTAATTAAGCTTTGAGGGATGTAAGATGCTTTTGAATAACTATAAGGGGCTCGTCTTTATAGTATTGGTTTTAGCTCTTGTGTATGGACTTTATCTCTTAATAAATGAGTTCGGACCTTGGGTCGGATGCGGTCGCCTTCAGCGTGAAATGATGGATACTCTAAATAGATTTCAGGCAGTGAAGGGAAGTGATCCCGTAAAAAACCAGCTTATAGACGATCTAAGAGCCGATATAGAGTATTCCAAGTTTAATAAGAGGCCTAAACTCTTTGAGAGATTTGCCCCTAAGGGTGTGGACGTTCCACTGGTCTACATAAATGGACAGGGATTTAACGTACATCCTACCAATGCAATGAATCTCGCCACAGAAGCTCTCCTCTACAGGAGAAATTGGACTGAGTTTTACCGTATAATGAAGTGGATGATTCGCTATCTGGAGTGGAATGGAAATGCTTCATTCTTCAATTTTTACTTCAGATGGGAAGTAACTAGTGTACCGTGGAATTCCTCTCTATGCCAAGGGATAGCTGCAGGATATTACGCAATAGCTTATAGGAAGTTTGGAGATCCGAAGTTCCTTGAAGCGGCTGGAGGTCTAGTTAATAGTTTCCTGATAGATCAGAAGGATGGCGGGTTCGTCCTTAATACATCTTACGGTAAGTTCTACCTAGAATATTCAAACGCCCCAGATGATTTGGTACTAAATGGATTTATGCTCTCCCTTAAAGGGCTTACCCTATATAACGCTTTGATAGGAGATAATATAAGCAAACAGCTGATAAGGGATGGTTTAATTACACTCCATAACATATTACCGAGGTACGATGATGGAGAATGGTCCCTTTACTCTCCAAAGCATGGGAGGGCAGATGAGAACTATCATAGGCTTCATATTAGGCTGCTTTACTTTCTAGGAAAGTGGTATAATGATATGTTCCTATTAAAATATGCTGAGAAATGGGATAATTATTTAGTAACTAAAGGACATAGCTCAGAGCTTCCAAGAGCCAAGCAGGAGTATCAGTTCTGGGCTGAGTTAGTTAGAGAATCAAGGGGAAAATCTGATGAATAAGAATGAAAAGGGAAGAAGGAGGGGAAGAGGAACTATCTAGATCTTTATCTTCAGCCTAGCAGCTTCTTCTCTAAGAATAGATTCTATAGCTCCCTTTCCCTTGCTAGTAGGAATGGCCTGTTCTCCGCTTATTCCCTTAGGCTCCGCTTCGATGAACATTCCCTCACTAATATGCTTGCCAAATCTCCTTGGAGGTAATACTGCAAAGGCCACTAGATCCCTTTCCTTCACTCCCATATTGGTTACTATATCAAACCTCTCCTTAGCATCCACTAGAGTATCTCTTAAGCTATCGAAAGGCTCTACCTTAACTATAGTTCCCCAGAAGCAATCAACTCCGCTATAGAGCCTAGGCTCTCTACCTATCCTATTGGGAAGGTTAGCTAGGGTTAGACCAGCAAATCTGATCTTTGCTACATTGAGGAGGTCCCCAGGCTTCCTAGTCACCTTCTTCAGCTCGGACCATCTGTTTAAGAGGAGTATCCCGTTTGTTTTTATGGAGTTTAGCATCCCCTGCTCATCAAGATCTTCCAGAGACATGAAGCTATACACGAGCTCCTGAACCTCACTTCTCAACTTCCTCAGATCTATCCCTTTCATCACCTTATCCGGAACTTCTTGGAGGAGGGCAATAGCAATCTCAGCGGTGACAAGCCTAGGATCCTTCATTAGCTGAGATCACCCCTATTTCACTGATCTCCACCTTTCCATTGCCGTTATCCATCCAACTTAATATATATGTTCCATCTTTGAGTAAAGGCATGTTCTCGCTTAGCCAGAGCAGAGCAGCCCTAGTCCCGTATCTTGTAACCCCTGCAGCCAGTACGTAAGTTCCTCCTCCCACATTTGAAATTGATACGACTGCATAATCAGATGAACCGTAATTTACCCAATAATCGGTACCATCCACTTCGATTCCGGAGT
>JAOZGJ010000009.1 GCA_027491785.1 Thermoproteota archaeon
TCACTGAAAATCTATAAGAATGCTTACAATATTGTACGTAACTGGGAGGAGCTATTACGATTATGGTGAGTAGAAGAGAATTTACGCCTTTCTAGAGAGGAACTTTTCGAGCTCCTCCCTTAGGGAATTAATTATTGCTTCTCTGGCCTCCTCAGAAACGTCTTCTCTCTTCGAGACCTCGATCATCATTAGGATCTCCGCAATGTCGTCGGATCCTCTTAATATGATCTTAGCTAGGAGAGAGCAGTCAACCAAACTGCTCCTTACAGCTTCTCTTAAGAAAATGAGTAAATTGAATGTCTCTTGCTGAGATTGCGGGGGTTCAGCTATTAGTGTTTTTGTTCCGTTAATGGCATACAAGTAATGATCGTGGCTACCGAAGTATATGGTGCCGTCAGAGCCTATGATAATCTCTAATTTCCACCGAACCATTGGCCTTGAATTGGGGGGGGGTTCTGAATGTAATCAAAGATCTATTGGGTATGAGGATCCCGTTCAGCCCGCTTCCTTAACCTCTGTGACTACATAGAAGCCGAACTCTCTGTTACCCATTTCCACGATATAATGGGCAGGCATCAGGTAACAATTCACCTATGGGAATCACAAAATAATTCCCACGGATAATGGTTTAGTCTCAAGAAGCCCGTGAGAGGAAAGAGGTGGGGAATGGTTTCTCATCCCCTGAGGTTTCTCTGTCTAAGAACTTATCGCATATACGGGAAGTATGAAGGTCCCCGACGGATAAATAACTTGGATGACCCAAGGAATAATAGAAATCCCTCATACGCTATGATATCAGACCTAAGTACATTTCTCACGAGAACGGTGGGGCCACGGTAGCAATCGATAGAGTCCTAGGAAAATCAGCTGGAAGGAGAATCTATCATCTCATATATCTCTGGGAAGTTCGAGTTGGTTCAATGTGTGCCCAAGATATTCCTACCTGTTGATCAGATTCTCGTAGATTCCAACCTCCTAGCCTCGCAGATGACATTTCCCTTGGCATATTCACTCTTGAGAAGATCTCCTTAAGGCGGACTACAATCTCCTATTTCCTAGTTTCTCCGGTTCCTACTAATGACATTGCTGTACTTCCGAAAGAACATCTTGCGGGACTTGGGAAGCTCGATCCTGCAATTTGGATCTCTCTTTAGAGGATTGAGGGTCTTATAGAGGGCAGGGAGTACCCATCCGGCACCTGCGGTTAAACTTTATATACACGTATTGCGCTTGATTTCGTAATGACAGTAATTACTGTAAGGATCGATGAGGAGACTAAGAGGATGATGGAAAGCATCCGGATAAACTGGAGCGAATTCATCAGGAACGCTATAAGGAAGAGGATAATGGAGGAAAGGAGGAAGAATTTAGCGAAGGCTGTGCTGATCACAGAGAGAGTGAGGAAGAGGAGTAGAGGGGAGGCTAGAGCTGAGGAGATAGTGAGGCGATTCAGGGATGAGAGGTATGGAGGTCGTGATTGACGCTAGCGTCGTAGTGAAGTGGTTCGTTGAGGAGGATGGGTCTGAGGAGGCCTTGGAGATAAGGGATAGGTACTTGGAGGGTGAAATTCAGATAATAGCGCCAGAGCTCATCATGTTCGAGGTGCTGAATGCCCTTTACTTCAAGAGACTCTTCTCCGAGAAAGAGTTGAAGTGGATTTACGAGGCCCTAGAGGCCTACTCCTTCTCCCTTTACCCTCTCAGCGGGGGATATGCCAGAAAAGCGGTGGAGGTATCATACGAGAACGACATAACTTTGTATGATGCATCATACGTGGCCTTAGCAATTGTCAGGGATACATTCGGTTACACGGCTGATGAGAGGCTCATCCGTAAACTGAGAGGGGAGTATAGAAGGTACGTTAGGGGTCTAAAGAGTAGGTCACGAGGAAGGTAACTGGCCAGCAATCACCGAAATCGTGAGTCCTATATCACATTGCGTTCTTGTCGGTAAGATGATCGCACACTATGCGAATGCTATTCCCTCATACCTCTATGAATAATGAGAACTTGAAGTTCCCAATGTGGGAGCTAATAGAGAACCAAAATCCTTGGTGGAGCGGCTTGGAGGACCCTCATCTGAGAAGACTGGCGTTCCTGAGGTACAGAGTAAGGCCGAATTGGCCTGACAAGATTTTCTTTAAAGCTTTTCTCCCTTAACTTCGTGCTAGGCCCTAGACAGGTTGATAAAACCACAGGCATCAAGATCCTGATAGATCAGCTGGCTAAAAAACACCTATTCAGTTCTTTACCTGAACTGCGAGATCTTCTCCTCATTTAAAGAGCTCCCTTACTCTCTGAGGGACTACTTGAAGCTCAAAGAGAGGAAGGGTTTGAAAACCTCTTATATCTTCTTGGACGAGGCCACCTCCCTAGAAGGCTGGTGGAAGGCCGTAAAGTCATTGATAGACTCGGGAGCTTTACTAAAAGATGCGATTACTGTTACAGGCTCCTCATCTTTAGGGATTATGAGGGATGCGGAGCTCCTTCCAGGGAGGAGGGGGCGAGGGGTTGTCGTTGAGGTCTTACCACGACCTTCTCCGAGTACAGAAGGCTGATAGACCCCGAGTCGGTCACCAAGGGCATCCTCTCTCTTCAAAGATTACTTGAGTACAGGCGGATTCCTATCTAGGATTAACGGAGCCCCAGCTTCAGAGATATTGTGGGCCTACGTCAACGAGCCTGTGAGGTTCGGCAAGAGCTTGGAGATCTTGAAGGAGATCATGGCAAGTATTTTCAGGACGGCCCCTTCACCAGTCAGCTACAGGGGCTTGGCCTCTTACCAGCCCTCAGAGGGCTTCATCAACGCTCCTTATCAGGGCGCCCACAAGCTCATCCCTCACCCATCCCTAGCGCGCAAATCCTCCAAGAACACCAAATTCACGCCGAAGGGCGCTCTCTCCATCTCCCTGATTATCTCCTTCTCCCTCCTAGCGAATACAGCCGTGGCATCCAGGGCTTCAGCTAGCGCTATGACGTAGCAGTCGGCTAGGGAGATGGCCCTACCGCACTTGATATCCCCAGCACCTTCATCCAGGCCCGAGACTATCTCCACTGTCCCACTATCTTCTATGGCCTTGACCAGCCTCCTGGCTACCTCCCTCCCCTTAAGGCGGCAGGTCACGTACTATATCTCAGCTAGGGCCGTGCTTGGTAGATATACCTCCCTGTCCGAGAAGAGGATGCATTCCTCAACTAGACTCGCTTGAGGCCCTCCCATGAGATAGGCCAGGAACACGCTGGAGTCTATTGACAGCCTACTCGGTAGTTCCGAGCATTTCAAGTCTTGTCTCCTCCTCCCTCCTCAGATCCTCCAGTAACTTCCTCACCTCCCTTTCCTTGCCCGCCAATATACCCCTGAAAGACCTCAACTCCCTTTTGGCGCGCGATGATCTCCTTTTTCCCTTCAAAAGGGTTAAAATTGCCTCATCAAAGCTTACCCTTCTCCCGAGCTTTAGTTGGAGTTCTGACACGAACTTCACAAGCTCCCTCTTCGTCCTCTCACTCACTTGTATTGTAGTTGGCATACAGTATCACCAGAAACTATAGAATATATAGCTTTGCCTGCTAGGGGGACGCTCCGGTAGCCTAGAGGCAAACGCCATTCATTCCTGAAGCCCACCTCGCACTTCTCGAGACTTCGTCGGCTCTCTCACGATCAGGATCATCGAATGAAATCGTGAATTCATGTTAGAACTTTCCTAGAAATTCCTAATCCATCGTATATAACCTTAAAGTCCTTTAGCAGGATCTTTACTTCCTTGCTATCTAGAGAATCCCTATTAATAACCAATAGGTCGATCGGAATACCTCTTGACCTGAGTCTCAATATTTTCGCTGCCATCTCCACCTCATCGAAGCTACCCTCCATCACTACAGTTACATCAAAATCGCTGGAGGCCCTATGCCTCTTCACAGCTCTAGAGCCAAAGAGGATAATTGTACAGCGGGGATATTTCCGCTTTAGAGCCTCAATGAACTCGTCAAAGATTTTCTTGTAGGAGGAAACCTCCTCTCTTCTCCTCCTAATCATGGCTGTTCCTCTATGTTCTCTCTCACCCATGTTACTATCCTCTCCGCATACGCGCGCGAGAAGGTTTCGTGGCGAGATCTGGTCTAGAGATTAAAATACTCTTCCAAGGTAGAGGAGATATCATAGAATTAAATTATCTTTATAGGACAGGAGAGAAGGAGCCAGAGCCTCCCATAACGCCGAATAGTTCTCTATCTCTCACTTGCTAGAGAGAGTAGAGACCACTAATTTTTAAGCTAAGGTCGTTAAGATTGTAGGATGAGGAGGGAGGCCGAACTCTGGTTAAAAATGGCTTTTGAGGATCTCTTTGATGCCGAGAGGATGATGGGCGATGGAAGATACTTCAGAGTAGCTTTTTTCTCCCATCAGGCTGTTGAGAAAGCGTTAAAGTCTCTCTTCTTCATAGTTAGGAGGGAAAATCCCCCTCACATTCATTCAGTGACCGAGTTGTATAGGCTGCTCAAGGAGAGGGGGTTCGAGTTACCTGAGGAAGCCGATTCCTCCCTCCCCATACTCAACAAGTACTACACAGTTACTAGGTATCCTGATGCGGCTAATGGCCTGCCCAGCGAGTGCGTCGACGAGATGGAGGCAGCTAGGGCGTTGAAGATAGCTAAGGTAGTTGTGGAATATGTCAAGGAGCAGCTCCATACCTAGGAAAGTAATTGAATCAGTTAAGCTCTTCCTCTCTGAGCTATCCAAGGTAATTAGAGTTGAGAAGGCTTATGTATTCGGGAGTTATGCTAGGGGAGATTGGATAAGGGAGAGCGATGTAGACCTTATTGTGGTCTCGAGCGATTTCGAAGGGATGAGGATGACTAAGAGGTTTGATCTCGTGAACGAGATAGCCTATAAACTGGAAATATCCCCCCCGTTGGAGGTCATACCCCTAACCCCAGAGGAACTGGAGAGGGGGAGCGTTATAGTTAGGGATGCGAAGTCCTACTGGATAGAGATAGACTTGCAATGAACCTGGTTTCTAATGATCTTGAGATAAAAAAGCTACGTTGAACCTTAATAATTTGTCTTAAGTTTACTAGCACTAATTTCAGACCAGCTTCGTCTAAGCGGCCTGAAGACCTAATGCAGAGATCCTCAGTGGATCTATATTAGATCTTGTCCTGTGAAACTGTCCCTATCTCGCAAGCCATAGCCATCACAGAGCTTACTGGAGAATCACCACTATTCAGAAGTGTTAAGAGGGAGATGAGACCGTATTAGATAGGTTGGAGGAACCGACTTTATTCTTGGACCGAGTCAGTTAGCTGTACCGAGATGGTGAAGTGACCTCGTATGAGATCCTTGATGATATGCTCCTTGCAGAGCTGGTGGTAGCCTTTTATCATGAGCTCTCTCAGCTATAGGGTACAAACGCCGAGATGGGGGAAATTGGAGGTGTTCCATACCGGACGTGATGTCATGGGTGTAAGACGAGATAGTCGAGGGCTTCGATCGCACTAAGGAAAGGCCTTGTTAAAGGCCGATCTCGTTGATGGGATCCATCCTGGACTTGAGGTGTGGCAACGGGACATAATAGCTACTTGGATAACCCTTCTGAGATTACCTTTGAGACCGCATCAACCACCATCTTGGCCTCCTTAAGGGCTCTACTGGCATAGCTCCTGGTGTAAATCTTATGCGGGGGAAGGCCCGTCTCCTCATCACCGTACATGCTAGGTTCCCTCTCCCTCCTGAGCCACCTAGATGTTGAAGCGAACTCTTCTAAGCTGGCTTGGAACCACTCAGGGAAGCGTTCCTTATTCTCCAAGAGGATGATCCCAACGTCATGCCATTTAGGCGGCTCAATTCCCACAAATCTGAGGGCAGCTTTTAGAGAGAGCTCAACAGCCTCCTGACACTGCCTTATGCAGTAAGCGTAACCTCTTTAAGGGAGAGCCCGGCCGTTTTCAATCTCCTGAGGGCCTCTTCCAGATAGGCCTTGGCCATCTCAACGTCATTCAATCTCTATTACCTCCCCGAAGCGATAGTCCTCCTGAAGCTTCCAATACCACTTCTTACCAATCCTCACCCTCCTCGCCTTCAGCTCCTCAAGCCTCCTCCTGAGGCGATCAAGTACGCTTTTGAAGAAGTCATCCCTGTCATAGAGGATGATGGCATCTTCTACCATGTCCAAGTAAAGCGGGGAGATCTTGGAAGCCTCCTCCCTAGATTTTATTATTGGGCTGAGGAATATGAAGTAGCCCTCCTCCCTGAGCCTCCTCAGGACAGGCTCGACCTCCTTTTCGGCCTCCTCGAACAGCTTAAACCTCAGGAACCTGTCCTCCGGGAGGTCATCTGCCACTACGAGTATGTCCAGATCGCTGTCCCTTCTAGCATCCCCTCTAGCAACTGATCCGAAGACCACCAAGCTGACTAGCTTAAAGTGCTTTTTCAAACCTTCCAGCAGCCTTTGAAGGATATCGTAATAGTGTTGCTGCATACTCCATATACAGTGGGTGGGAGAGCTTTAAATACAATGCTCGATTCACCATCGTTATTTCTCAAGATACCAATTTCATTGGCTTTCCCCTAGCTAATTCACGATATTCAACCAAGTGCCTGAAGCCGTAAGGGATGAGGTCGATGGGATACCGGTAAACCCTAGATCGTCGAGCGAATTAGCCAACGAGATTCTGGACTGGATAGAAGGGAGGCTCTTAAGCTTGGTCGCAATGCTGGAATGTCCTCAGAGCATTGCAGGGCAGGTAAGGTCGTTTAAAATTAATTTAATAGAAATCTTCGAGAGTTATTGCTCAGGAAACGGCTAGAATGAAAGAAGGAAGGAAAAGAGGAGAAACGAAGAAAGAGAGAGGAGGAAGTTCCTAGTCTAAAATATTCCTACTCCCTGCCAGATCTCATCCGTGGAACTGAAGAGTTTTCCTATGATGGAGCGGTTAAGCGAAGTGGTTTCCCATCCCCGTAGGCGCATCCCACGAGAGATCTGAGGTAAATAAAGCTAACTAAATTTAGGGGATATTAAAATGATCTATCTAACAAGCAAATAAACATCTGTGCAAACGAAAGTGTTATATTTTTGCATAGGAGTGTTACTCTAACCGAGTTGGATGTGGAGGCGAGCCCTTGAGGAAGGTCTATGTCGCTCTGTGTTTCCTAATACTAAGCTTTTTAGTCGTGGTACCTGTTTCCTCAACCGATGAGAAGCCCCTCATAGTGACCACAACATCAGTCCTAGGCAGCATCGTGAAAGACCTTGCGGGGGATTCTGTTAGGGTTATATCCATTTCAAGCCCAGCAATTTGTCCAGCTCATTACGATATAAAGCCAAGTGACGTCTACGCTTTCTCCAAGGCAGATTTGATATTATACCACGGGTTTGAGCCCTGGGTTAAGACCCTAGCTGAGTCCTCGGGAACCAAGGCTCCCTTAGTTAAGGTTTCCGGGAATTGGAATACCCCGGATGGGATTGCCAAATACTACGAAGAAGTTGCAAAGGTTTTGAAGGAGAGGATGGGGATCGACACATCGAATAGGCTTGATAAGATATTATCTGAGCTGCATGATGTCTCGTCGAGTTTGAAAGCCAAGGCTAGCTCTATAGGGGCTTCAAAAGTTAAAGTTATAGCCATGGGATGGGTCAAGCCCTTCGTTTCATGGCTCGGCTTCGATGTAGTAGCTGATTTTGGTCCTCCCGAGAAACTCTCATCTGCCGATGTTGAGAAGCTTGTCGAGAAGGGGAAGGCTGAATCCGTCACGATCGTCATAAGCAACCTCCAAAGCGGAACTGCCTTCGGCGAAAGACTTGCATCTGAGATAGGAGCTGTTCATGTAGTCCTCACGAATTTCCCTTGGACCGAACCTAGACTCAACACCCTCATAGATGTCCTTAAGAGGAATAGCGAAACATTATTTAAGGCTGTTGAACTCTATAGAGCTCGAGCGAAGGTTTCAGAGATAGAATCCGAGCTCAGCTTCTATAGGACCCTGAGCTACAGCCTCATAGTGATTGCGATAGTGGAGGCCATCATGATTGGCTACGTGATCGTGATAAAGAGGAGATGGGGAATTGCAGGTTCTGAGGGCTAAGGAGGCGCATGTGGTTGATCTTAGGGGGGTATCGACATACTACTCCGGAGAGGACAAGCCCGCAATAGGAGATGTGTGGCTCAGGATCCCCCCTAACACCCTAACCCTCATAACTGGACCCAATGGCTCAGGCAAGACGACCCTACTGGAGACCATTCTAGGGATCCTCAAGCCGAGATCTGGGGAAGTCAGGCTTCTCGGCTATGAGATCCCTAAGATGGCTTACAGAGCCAGGAAGATGTGTGGATATCTTCCTCAGGACTTCATGAAACCTCCTGGTGAACCTTTCTCAGCTAAAGAAGTCGTGGCAATGGGTCTCATGTCTAATAGGCCCTTTGGAAGGCTCAGCGAGGGAGATAAGCTCCAAGTAATGTCTGTAATGGAGACCCTAGGGATAGAAGACCTCGCCGATAGGCCCTTTGGAAGGCTCAGCGGCGGGCAACAGCAGAAGGTCATGCTAGCGAGGGCCCTAGTTAGGAAGCCCAAACTTTTACTGTTAGACGAGCCATTCAGCTCTTTGGATGAGGATTCTAGGAGATTTATAGCTGAGAACCTATTACCTAAGTTCGTCGAGAAGGGTACGGTCATAATGGTAAGTCACGACATATCCTTCAGACCCAGGAGGTGCGACATCGTAGTTAAAATGAACTCTGGTAGGATAGTGGAGGTATCCAGTTGATATCAGCCCTCATCCTGAGAGCCTTACTAGCCGGAACCATGGCAGGATCTCTATGCGGCTGCACGGGGGTCCTATGCAGTAGAGTTGGTATGAACACGATAGCCTTTGCTACCGCCCATGCCGCCCTAGCTGGCGCTGCCTTAAGTCTCGTAATAGGAGGAGATCCGATGGTCTTAGGCCTGCTGCTAGCGCTGGCAACTGCTGTGATGCTGGGGCCCCTCTCGGATCGCTTGGGAATACCCCTCGACATCGCTTCAATGACCCTATTCTCTATATATAACGCATTGGCATTCATATTCATAGTAATTTCCCCGGGACCCACCCTTGCAAGCGAAAAGGTGAGTCAGATACTCTGGGGAAGCGTCCTCGCAATAACCCCAGAATATCTAGTAGTGCTCTCAACCCTCACCGTCCTATATACCCTGTTCCTTGTGCTTTTCTGGGGTAGGATATCGTCCATGCTGTTCAACCCGAAGCTCGCCGAGGCTGAGGGTGTGAACGTGAGAGCCTACACCTACATTCTAGTAGCATTCTCTGGGGCAGTTACGGTTTTCACCCTGAAAATAGCCGGAGGGTTCCTAGTATTCTCTCTCCTATTCATACCATCAGCCTCAGCTCTTCAGCTATCGGAGAACATCAGGAGAATAGTCCTGATATCTGCTCTACTTGGCCTAGCCTCTGCAACCTCTGGTATAGGGCTCAGCTTCATGCTAGACCTCCCGGTAGGTTCATGCATAGTGATAAGCGCGGCGATCATACTAGCTATGGCGAGCGCTGTGGCTGCTTTCAAGAGGAAACGCCTCCTCACCAAGATCTCAGCTGGTGGGCGAGATTGAGGGATCCCATTGTTAGGAAGCTTATAATTGATACCCTAAGGGTCGTCGAGGATCTAGTTGGGGTTGAAGGCCGTGTAGATGAAGTGATAATTCCCAGGCTCCACCCATGGGCTGCAAGCTACGTCTCATTCGAGGATGGATTTGAAGGCTGTGGTTTCAGTTCAACGATATACAAAGGAACGTTTCGACTGCCAAAAGTTAGGATTCCCTATATTTTCAATATAATTAGGGAGATTGAAAATGCATACGAGGCCGTTGAAAAGCTAGCTAATATGAAATTTAAGCGACTGGATGATCAGACCCTCGCGAACGGAGTGGCCGTAAGCATGCTAAATGCCCTGTCCTACAGGCTCCTGGAACCTGAAACCCTCAGATCGAAAGGATACCGCGTAAATGAGAGCAAGACAGGTAAACTCCTCTTCGGGCATAGGATAGGGTCGTTCCTGAGGAGGTTCCTAACTAGAGAAGACAGGGTTACTGTAGTCGGGTTTGCATACTGGATCTTCCCTTATATAGCCAGTTTCGTGAAGGAAATCAGATGCTTGGAGCTCGTTGACGAGGAACTCTATGAGGTCTACACGCTGAGCGGTTTAAAGCCCCGAGTTAAGGTCTCGAGGGATTTGGAGGAGCCTCTAGGGGAAGCTGATGTGGCCCTCATAACAGGAATGTCCATTCCAAATGAGACCTTACCGGAGCTCATGAAACTTAGCCGAGATGCGAGGCTTAGGATAGCGTATGGACCCTCATGTTCATTTTATCCAGAGAGACTCTTCGATATGGGGTTCGATGTGTTGTTTGCGATGAAAACCCCCGCTGACTACGAGACTAGGATAGAGATACTAGATGGCAGGGGATTGCACCCATACGAAGATCCGTTCACAAGGCTGTTAGTAATCGAGCGAACCTGAAGTTGCCTACCTGGCTAGGCTAATGATATACCTTGGACGATTCCCTCAGCTTGGAGAGGATTCCCTTCTGAGAGAGCTCTTGCGCTCGCTCTCTACGGCCATAACCTAAACGCACCATCCATCCTCTTAAGAGTGCCCACCGCTGAAGGGACAGCGATCTCTACGCTAGTAGTTTCAGATGGCCTCCCTGAGGTAAGTTCTTGAGGTTCAAGCTGTTTGAGAAGGCCGAGAAGGGGATCGAACCCTCCTGAGGAGCTTAAGGCGAGTAGGGTGAGGGTGGGCAGGAAATGGTACTGGAAGCTTCAGGAGGACTACCGCTTCGGGGAGGTAATGGAGATTGAATGACGTTGAGATGGCCGGGGCATATCCGGAGGCCCTCAGGAGATTGAAAACGGCCGGGCTCTCCCTTAAGGAGGATACGCTTACTGCATAAGGCAGTGTCAGGAGACTGTCGGGCTCTCCTTAAAAGCAGCCTGGCCTCCACAGAAGATTTACACCAAGAGCCAGCTCTCAGTTGACTATATCATACCAACAAGCTTGAGCAGTATGGGTATAACGGTAGCACCCCATACCGTGATTATGACTCCTATTGTCCACCTGAAGTTGCTGCTCATCTCCTTCCTCAAAGTTTCGATATCTCCCTTAAGTTCCTTCCTCAACTCCTGAATATCCTGCTTCGTAGTTGCTCTCAACTCACTTATCTCCTTCCTAAGCTCTTGAATATCGCTCTTGGTAGCTACGTCCCTCAGCACTGCATTTATTATAGCCAGCCTTACGTCCGGCTCTGATACGAGAAGCTCAGCTAACCTCTTCCTTGCCGATGCATCCTTCTCGAACAGGTCAACCACTTCTCTAGCTGTTAAGCCTACATGGATTCAGGGTTATGGAGGATATAAGGGTTGCTGCAGGAACGAAAGTAATGGTCCACTTGAGAATCACGAGGATCCATTTCCCACTCGCGCGGAGCAATTTACCATTCGCACCTTAATTCACACGTGTAGAATTCTCCGCATCACGGGGCTACTCAACGCCCAAATTCTCAGCGAACTTCCTAAGCTCCCTGTCGAACGTGGCCAGCACTGCATCGTAGCGTGAAGCCTCCTCTAGCGATATATAAGAGCTCTCTTGACGCATGCATGAAGCAGCAATCATAGATCTCAATGTATACACTTTATTTGTCCATATCTGGTAAGGGAAAGCGTTCTTCTATCGGGATAGAGATTCTTCTATCTCACTAATCAGTTTCTTTGCCTCCATTACTATGTACCCGGCCTCTTCCCGTGAAAAGAGATAGGGCTTGTGATCGGCTATTTTCCTGCTCTGAAACAACTTGAGGTATCTCTTCCTTACATCAAAAGCTGCTTTCCTCCCGATCTTCCCTTCAATTCTCCTGTAGAGGGCGTTGGCTATCTTGTCATCCTTAGAGGTCTTCAGGCCCTTTATCAGATGCTCGACAAGTAGTCTCACGGAGAAATAGGAAGCTGAAACGGCCTTATTGAAGGAACCATGCTCTAGGTCCTTTTCCGCTTCCTCCATCAGCACCCTAGACTTGATCAGCTTGGACATCCTTACCACCAGCTTCGAGGAAGGCCTCCATCTCTTCCCTCTCATCCTCTCCAGCTACAAGGGGGTTTATCCTCTCATCCACCTCGCAAGCCAGCTCAACTACGAGCTCCGCATCTCTCAAATCGTAGCTGTCTAGGACCACTAGCACGTTCGAATCGTAGACCTCCTGATCGGGATCTGGCAGAGCTATCACCCTTATGAGTCTCTTACCGAATCTGGATCTTAGCTTCTCAGCGAACTTGAGAACAGAGTTGAGCCACGAGCCTGATACAGAGGTTTCCACCACTATGGGAAGCATCATGTCTCTATGCCGCTTCCTCCTTTAAAATGAGTGACCAGTGGGGTGAGAGTTGAGTCGGGTGGAAGTAGATTGGATGAATTATTAAGGTTCAAGAGGCTGGTGCCTGATATTGCAGTAGATCCATTGGAATTAGGTGAGAATGAACGTAAACGCAGATGAAAAAGCAGGGAATCTCGCATCCCTCCTATCCTATTAGCCAAGATCTGGAGTTGAATCCCATTGGCAAAGCGTTTTTTACTCAGCTCTCTCTAAACTCCCATGAGGAGCAGGATTTGGGAGCTATCCGACACTCTAGTTAGGGTGGCCTTAGGTAAGGAGAAGGCAGATCTCGTCATCCTCAACTCGACTTTCGTTAACGTGAACTCAGGGGAGGTCCTAGAGGGTTGGGGAGTAGCGGTAAAGGGAGACAGGATTGCCACGATAGGAGAGGTGGATCATACGATAGGGCCAGAGACGACGGTGATAGATGCTGAGGGGATGTATCTCACGCCTGGCTTCCTGGATGCCCATATGCATGTAGAGAGCAGCATGCTGTGCCTCACGAACTTCGCTAAGGCGGTTCTACCTAAGGGAACTACCTCGGTATTCATAGATCCCCATGAGATAGCGAACGTGCTTGGAATGGATGGAGTCAGGCTCATGCTCGAGGAATCGAGGAAGCTTCCGCTGAAGGTATTCGTCACAGTCCCTTCATGCGTTCCAGCGAACCCCATGTTCGAGAGTTCAGGCGCGTACCTGGGGCCCAAGGAAGTCGAGGAGATGCTCTCCTGGGATGGAGTCATAGCCCTAGGGGAGATGATGAACTACCCTGGCGTGCTGGCGACCGATAGGGAGGTATTTGAGAAGATAAATGCGGCTCACAGGATGGGAAAGGTCGTTGAGGGTCATGATGCAGGTCTGCTGGGAAGGGAGCTAGCTGCCTATGCGTCCGCCGGGATATCCTCCTCTCACGAGATGACCACCAAGGAGGATGCCATTGAGAGGCTGAGGCTTGGGATGTACGCATACATGAGGGAGGGATCAGCTTGGCTAGATGTTAAGGAGACTGTTAAGGCGATAACAGAGGCCAGGCTCGACTCCAGACATGCATGCCTGGTCACGGATGACAGGGAGGCTGACTCGCTACTCAGACAGGGGCATATGGATCACGTCGTAAGGAGGGCGATAGAGGAGGGGGTTGATCCAATAAGGGCGATACAGATGGCTACTATAAACCCGGCTGAGCACTACTGCCTAGCCAGAGATATAGGTAGCGTTGCTCCAAGCAGGTACGCTGACATCCTCCTATTGAGGGACTTGAGTGAGGTGAGGGTTGACACCGTGATAGCAGATGGCAGGGTAGTGGCTAAGGGAGGGAGAATGCTCATAGACCTCAGGCCCCCTAGGTACAATCCCAGATATCTAAGAACTGTGAATTTAGCTAGGAGACTCACAGCGGAAGATTTCAGGATAAGGGCTCCAGTTAAGGAGGGGAAGATCAAGGTCAGGGTGATAGGGGCTTTGGAGGGAAACGTGCTCACGGAAAGCTTGGTGGAAGAGATGGAAGTGAGGGAGGGTGAGCTGATTGCTGATCCGGAGAGGAGCATATACAAGGTCGCTGTTGTTGAAAGGCATAGAGGGAGCGGGAACATGGGTAAGGGATTCGTCAGGGGATTCGGGTTCGATCTAGGAGCGGTCGCATCCACAGTTGCCCACGACAATCACAACATGCTGATAGTGGGATTGAGCGACGAGGATATGGCCTTGGCTGCGAACAAGCTGGCTGAGGTCGGTGGAGGTATAGTAACGGTCGATGGAGGAGAGGTGCTCTCACTCATAGAACTTCCCCTTGCAGGCCTCATGTCCATGGAGGAGCCGGAAGTAGTGGCCAAGAAGCTTGAGCACATGTACGAGCTATGGAGGGAGAGGGGATGCAGATGGGTCTCGCCCTTCATGACCATGTCTCTCCTCGCTCTAGATGTGCTTCCAGAGCTGAGGATAACGGATAAAGGCCTCATAGATACGGTAAGGTACGAGTATGTGGGCCTCTTCCCTGAGGAATAGCTATATCGACCTCGGTGGGTAGGATCACAGCCCTCAAAGAGTAAGGGAGTTGGAGTACGATCGGCCAGCGAATCCCTCCTCATGATCAACTAGCTGTAAGCTCCAGAGGAGGCAGCTGTCCCGGTGACATACGAAGGTACTCAATGAATCGAGAGGCGTGAAGAACTTAGCCTGGTGGTCGCCATCCTGCTTCACACCCGCGGGTCGATCCCCTATACGATCTCTAATCGTTTCCTCGGTTCGGTGTGGGGAACTAGAAGCTGTGGAGTAATTTAATAGTTATACTTTCATGGCTAGATTATCCAGCCGCCCTTGACTTTCTTACACCCTCGCGCGCGAGCCTTTTCAAGGAAGCTTCAGCGATCTCCCTCTTCTCATTCCTCTCTCCCATATAAGTATCCCTTCCTCGTACACCACTTCCTTCAAGGGAGTGAGGCCCCTCGCCCATCTCTCCTCGGGGATGACGATGAAGGATATGGGAACTCCGTAGACGAATTGGATCTCCTAGGATAAATCATAGAGTTTCTTCCGGGTCTCTAGGGGTCTCTCGCTCACCACCAGCACATCGACATCTCAGAGAAGTCACCCCTAGCATAACTGCCGAATATGTAGGCAGCTACAGCTCCCTCATCCCTCCCTAAGAAATCTCTTAATCTCCTCAGCATCTTATCGAGGTAGAGCAGGGCCATCTAGAAGGGAACTGAGTAACTTACAAAAAGTTTCCGTTCATTCAATTTAGTTGGGCCTAAAAGCGAACCTCATGGAGGAAGGTAGGATCCCGTAAGGAGGTAGTTGATCTCAAAATTCCCTCCTGAGAAACCTCTGGAGATAATTGAGTTATTTTTACTGCTGCGCCAAACTAAGGTGACCGATGGGAGAAGAACTCCTATCAACCCTGAACCGCCTGCCTGAACTATCCTTGAACGTCCCTGAGTATTAGTTATTAAGCACCATTCATTACTTAAGTTATTACTCTCTGGCAGCCCCTTGTTCCCAGCTAGAATGTGCATGCGAGCTTGCAGCCAGCGATGCTATAAGCCTCCTCGAGAGGGACGCTTTGGTAAGGAAGAGATTAGCTGAGTTCTCAATAGCTGAGCCTGCTAGATTGGCAATGGTAGGAACTATGTCGTATTAAGGGAATGTAGCTACTAAGGGTGTATAAATGGACTTAGAGGGAATTGAAGGAAAAGAACCGGGTAACTTAAGAAGGAGGATAGGCAGCAACTTTATGTTGACTTATGGACGTAATATTGACCGTTTAGAGGCGCTACAGTAGCACCTACGCTTCCCAAACCAACCGGGATAGTAAGGGAAAAGGTATGGGAAAGGGAAGAGGGAAAAATTCCATTCATTCTATTCTAATTCCGTATGCCCAGATTCCAGTTTTATAGTAATTAGCAATATTAAGCATCACATTAGGCTCTCGCCGGCAACCATCAGTAGGAACTTAAGATCTACATTAAGCGAGATAATCCATAACTTCGTATCTCAAGCTCCTGTGAAAGTTTTGTGTGAGTAAACTTTTAATTGGGGTATAGTAAGCATTAATCGATGGGTTCCCTGAAGGAGGAGATACTTAAGCTTCTGAAGGAGGACGAGGAGTTCAGGTATGCCGTCGCAGCTTATCTAGGCTACCAAGATATACTGGAGAAGCTGAAATTACATGATGAGAAATTCGAGGAGATCCTCAGGAAGCTAGGCGTATTGGAGCAAGACGTCTCCTCCCTCAAGCAAGACGTCTCCTCCCTCAAGCAAGGCCAGCGCTCAATAAAGGCTATGATGGAGAGGCTATCCCTTAGCTTAGAAGAGGAAGCTAGGGAGGTCGTTGGATCTTTCCTGAGGAGAAAGGGGATAGGAGTTTCTCTTACATCGCTTGTGCTGCCCGATGTCGAGTTCGATATCTTCGGGACTTCAGATGACACATTGGTCTTGGGAGAAGCGACTGTCAGACTGGGAACGAAGCAGTTGATAAAAATAGATGAGAAGATGGAGAAGTTCCTCCTGACACGCAGGGAATACGCTAGAAGAAGGATTATAAAGGTTATTTACACCATGTGGACCGCGATGGATGTTAAGGAGGAGGCGAAGAGGAGGAAGATCTGGTTGATCAGATCAGGGGTGGAGGAAACTCCCCTTCCCTTAGATTAGATTAAGTGGCTACTATGCCGTCAATAGTCACCATTGCAGCAAATGCAGCATCCCAGCACTTTTATATAAAGGATAACGTCCTAGCATAATTGACGTATAACGTCAGGTAGCTATGATGCTTCCTATCTCTATATCTCGGGAATTCGTACCTAAATTGCCTATTTAAGTGTGCAGGATTCATTATTTACATACCTCCCATAGCTATGAGACTTTTTGAATGATGCTGCTAAAGAGAACGCTCCTGTAAGATTTCTTGCGCCTTTTAAGGCATTAAGTCTTTTCCACACTCATTTATCGGATAGAAGGGTAATAATCTCCTCTCTGAGAGATTCCGCCATCTGAACCAGTCTAGTAGTTTCATCTTTCATGAAGAGGTATGGTCTATGATCTGCTTTTTTCCTCTCATTGAAGAGAAGCATGTATTCTTTTCTCATCCTCTCAGCCTCTCTCTTTCCTAATCTCTTGCTAACCTCCCTAAAGAGAGCATTAGCTATCTTATCATCCTTTGTAGTTCTTAATTTATTCAAGAAATGCTCGACTGTTAGGCGAACCGCGAAATAGGAGGCGGAAACTGCCTTATTGTAAGATCCATGCTCAACGTCACTCTTGGCTTCCTTCATCAGGACTTCGGCTTTTATCAGTTTTGACATCGTATCCACCAGCCCTGATAAACATGTTAACAGCATCTTCATCCCCTTCATCCAGTACTAGAGGGTTTAACTTCTCATCAACCTTCATGGCCACATCCATAACCTTCATCACATCCTCTTGTTTGGCCTCCCTCAATACCACGAGCACATTGGACTCATAGATCTCCATATCTGGATCTGGTAAGGCAATCACCCTTAACAGCCTCTCCCCGAAGAGGTTACGCAAGCTATCAGCGAACCTGAGGATTCTCTCTCTCCAGTCCTCAGGCCCTTCCATCTCTACGATTATTGGAAGCATTCTACTCCTCTAATCACGGTTCTCTCTAATAAGGTTATTCCCGGAAGCTCATCATTTCTATAGAATTAGGGAATAAATGTATTGAGTTTGAATATCCATTCTTGTAAAGAGCCTCCTTAAGAGTTACTGAATTCTTGAAGGTAACGACATTAGTAGAGGATAGTCGCGTGATCCTCCCTTGGACCTTGGCTCAATGAGTAAGAGGTTTGCGCGATCCCTAGTCGGAGTTGCGGTATGATTTCCTAATATTCATACCATTCAGTCCTGGGTCATATGTTTTAATTTTTCTCGCAATACGATAACCTTAAATGATGCTTGATATTTCTCTCTGGCTTAAAATGTCACTAAAAGATCTCAAGGACGCAAAAATGATGATGGAAGCTAAGCGTTACTTTAGAGCAGCATTCTTCGCTCAACAGGCTGTCGAAAAATCGCTCAAAGCCTTATTTTTCATTGTTAGGAGGGAAAATCCCCCTATATTAGCACGGTCACGGAGCACAGGTTATTGAATGAAGAAGTATTTTCCCTTCCAGAGGATCTTGAGAGCTCGATATACGTCCTAAATAAGTATTATACAGTAATTAGATATCCTGATGCAGCTAATGGACTACCTAGCGAGTCTGTAGACGAGGAGGAGGCTGTGAGAGCCATTAGGATTGCTGAGGAGGTGATCGAGTATGTCAAGAACTATGTTTATTCCAGAGAGGATAATTAAGTCTGTTAGAGCCTTCCTATCCGAACTGAAGAAGGTGATTAGGATAGAGGAAGTATACCTATTCGGGAGCTATGCTCGGGGAGATTGGCTAAAGGAGAGTGATCTAGACCTAATAATTATTTCAACGGACTTTAAGGACATGAAGTTTACTGAGAGGCCTGATCCCGTGAATGAAATTGCCTGGAGGCTCAGGATAGCTCCTCCGCTAGAGGTCATACCACTAACTCCCGAGGAGTTGAGTGAGGGGAACGTCGTAATCAGTGATGCTAAAAAGTATTGGATTGAGATCTCCCATTTTTAACGCATTGTAGATCCGATCTGCAGGATCTCAACGGAAAATTTGAGGTAAGATAACCTAGATAAGGTTAGTATCCTTTTACTCTCTTGTTCTAGGCGCACTTGCCATCTTGCTCCTCCTATCATGCCTCATCTTTCTTCATACAGAGTGGTAACATGAAGACCTTAGCCTCTTCCATTACCGCTATTCTATCACATGACCGCATATCACATCTATGCCCAGCTCCCTGGCCCTTTCATACGCCTCCCTATCCACATTTACGGCCACTATCATGGCTCTATCGACTTTCCTCCCCATTATCCTCTCAACGAATCTTGCCTTCTCCATAAGGTACTCCACATGATCCAGCTCGGCCCTAGACTTCACCTCCATAACGTACAGCTTGGAATCCCTCACCAAGACATCTATATCCACTATCCTGCCCTTCACCCCTGTGATGCTTCCATCCTCATCCTTGAACCTGAACTTCCTGACCTCCCCAGGCTCTATACCCTTCCTCTCCAAGGTCTCCTTGAATATCTCGAGAACCATCCTCTCCAGATCGGATCCCCATCGTCTCCCCATGCTTCCTATGGTCACCTCAACCCTGGCAGCTAGCTTGTTGAAGCTCTTCTCCAAGGAATCCATTCTCTTTTCAAGCCTCTGCTGGCCCTCCTCCAGCGAGACTATGCGCTCCTCAAGCCTCTGCTGGCCCTCCTCCAGCGAGACTATGCGCTCCAATATCTCCTTATATCCTATCAGGCCAGCTACCGCATACCTGAACTCCTTATCCTTCTCCAGCAGCTCTAGTATCTCGTCTTTCA
>JAOZGJ010000022.1 GCA_027491785.1 Thermoproteota archaeon
AGGGGCGTCCGGGGGAGATATTTGCTTACGACCTTCCTAGCCCTATATACATCTCTGAGTCCTATCATGTCACGGAGACCTCCATCATGCTACACCAAGCGCGCCTCAGGTAAAATAAAATAGTGTGAAATGTAGATGAAGCTGCTGAGGAACTATAGGCCCTCTCGGCCTGAGGTATATGGGATGGAATGCTGGGATCAACACACTAGCTGTGCGCAGTGAAGGTCCTTCCCACGATGCAAGGTGAGACGCCAGATAATTAATTAGTATGTACTATGACATTCTTCATGGCGATGAAGCTGGAGGGGACATCTGAGGTGTGATGAGGCACCCCTCAGGCTGAGCCCGAGCATGGTGGCAGCAAGGTATGCGTCACATTTTTATCAAGTTAAGTTAAAGCCTCTAGGAAAGAAGGTTTCAAATAGGCTCCAATTAGCGAATAGAAGGCTCAGATAAGCTGCGCCATCGATGCTAGCTAAGTTGAGTGGTCTGGCATACTATTCCATTTTCATTGGGATGCTCACAACATTTTTAATCCAATTGGCGCAGAATGGATTAGTAATTGAAGAGATGAGGTCAATGGCCCGTAGGGTTAAGGTCATAATATACGGACTCTTCCCGACTGTATACTTCACTACGGCACCTTGCTGTCATTTCACCCCTTCCGAAGAAGTTGATCATGGAGAGGAGCAGCTCCTGGAGTATCCCTGGTGGATGATACACGACCTGAGGCAGGCAGCCAAGATAGCGGAGAAACTCTCGAAGTACGAGGACGTCAGGGTAGAGCTGGTGAGCGCTGACTCGCTAAAGGGTATATGGCTATCCCTCAGGTATCATCTGAGAGGAGAGCCCGCGGTTATAATCAACGGATGGGTCTTCAGGGGACCTTATGTCGATCCAGATCTCGTTGACAACTTCGTGAGGGGGCTTCTTAATAGATAGTCCGACTAGCTCCCAACCCTAAGGGAGAACCAAGCCAGTATCCCGACTAGGATAGCGAGGATGATGAGTATCCAATGGGATAGTGTGAAGTAGAGGGGCTTGGAGAAATCTAGGGCGGCGTTCGTGACCCTAGCGGCGTTCCATCCAGCCACCCAGACCAAGGGTATCTCAGGCTTATGGCCCAATCTAATGAATCCCCATGCCAGGTATGCAGTTCCCAAGACTATGTTTTCCGCCAGAAGCCACCAAGGGGCGCCTCCAAATGCTAGAGTTAAAACGAAGTCTTGAGCTAGGTAGCCGATCCCCAGAAGGAGGGAGAGCCACTTCAGAAGGCTTCTAGCTGTCAAAGATATCCCCCTTCCCCCCGTTAGCCTTATGATGCTCTCCCCTCAGCCGGTAGTATAAAAATTTGCCCTCCATCAAAAACTCGATCATGGGACGACTCGCTGATCAATCATCCATCAGGGAAGCAATTATTCCAGTAGGATCAAATTTTGGCCAAGATCCAAGGCTTATCTAGATTTTCATCAATCTACTGGGAGGTAAAAACTCATCAACCCTGATTAATTCGATGGGACTCGTCTTATCCTTGGATTATTCCTGAGATCGCCGGTGCCTGCGGCGCGAGACTTATGATCAACTGTAACATCGTATCTAGAGGAAGGTTGATCGAGAAGTTTCTGGGTAAACCCGTAGTTGTGAGCTTTCTCCTCTGGAGAGGAGAGGTCATAGCATATTCCTGGCACTACTCAGAGGAGAAATCGTTGAATCACTTGAGGAGCATAATGGAGTACCATTCACTTTCTGGGGAGGTTGAGAGATCGAGCGATCTCGAGGCATGGCTCGAGGACAACCTCAGGATGGTATTGATCGAGGGAGGGTCCTTCAAGCTCCCGAATGTGAGGTACAGGGGAAGGGAGGTGTACGAGGAACTCCTCAAGCTGAGATGCGGTGAGACCATGACCTACAGCGAGCTATCCAGGACAACCGGTACCAGGTACGTTGATACGCTGAAGATCCTCATGAGAAACCCTTTCCAAGTACTAGTTCCCTGTCACCGCTTATTGACTAAGAAAGGAACCCTAATGGGGTTTTATCCCCTAGGAAAAGAAGTAAAGAGGAGGCTCTTGGACCTCGAGAGGAGGTCATGTCTCGTCAGCGATCCTCAAGGTCTCTCCTGAAAGCTGTTCTTCAATCTGTCTCAGCTCCACCTAGCCATGAGACGAAGAGTTCGATCCTCTCCTCAGGGGGTGGTCCCCTCAATATCTCGGGAAACATGAACAGGTAAGTTCCCCTATCAGTCTCAATCTGCACGGAGAGCATCCTCCTGAGGGAGGATCTCACAACTTTCCGCTTCTTCACTTCATCCCTCCTTTCGAAGCCCTTCCTGCCTATTAGGCGATCTATGGTGTCTATCTTAAAGGAGAGATGGTCTTCACCTAGGAGAAGCCTTCCACCGCTGGTAAGGTGCCATCCCGGCGCCTTAACCAGTACCCGTCCGAGGTCCCGCTCTTTCATGGGGATCCCCTAGAGAGCTATCACTCAGGGTTCCATCGTTGCCTGAGTTAAAAATATTGGAGGGTTAGCTAGCGACGAACTGATTATTCCAGCATCAGAATCCCGCAGGAATAAATTACATACTCGCTTTAAATGGAAATAAAAATAGGATAAGATTATAGATAAATAGGCGGGATTCGATATCGGAGAATCGGAAAATGCTAGCAGATCCTGTGCAAACCATCATTTTATCGAGATTTTAGTTTCCTTAAGGAAACTAAAAATTATTATATTAGTTCCTTATAAGGAACTAATAATGGAAGAACTGAGGATGCTCAACCCTTGGTGGAGGGATGGCTCGGTAAAGGAGGACTTAGCCAAGCCCTATAGAAGGAGGGTGTTCCTGGAAATAGTTAAAGGGCTTGAAAAAAGTCAGATACAGGTGATAACTGGTCTCAGGAGGGTTGGCAAGTCCACAATCCTTTATCAACTGGTAGATCATATAATAAAGGCCGGGGTCAGCCCGCTTAAGGTCCTCTACTACTCCTTCGATCTGTTCGGTGTAGGACTGAGGGATATCCTGAGGGAATACAGCCAACTTACCGGCATCAACTGGGAAACTGAGAGGGTCTACCTCCTCCTAGATGAGATCCAGAAGCTCGAGGGATGGTCATCTTGGATAAAGCTGCTATACGATACCCATCCCAATCTCAAGTTGATCCTGAGCGGATCATCGAGCCTGCACCTAGAGGAAGAAGCATCAGCTAACCTGGCAGGGAGGTACATGCTCCATAAGATCGATCCCCTATCCCTAGTTGAGTTCTTGGAGCTGAAGGCAGGGGGTAGGGTAAATGTGGATAACGTGGACCTATGGATCGATGAACTTAGGGCCAATCTGAGGGATTACCTGATGAGACCCTTCCCGGAGATAGTAAACTGGACGGATGAGCTCAGGATCAGGGAGTATATCAGGGAGAGCATACTGGAGAAGGTGATAAAGTCCGATCTGGCTCCCTACGGCCTCAACCCCAACAGGATGATGGAGCTTCTCTCCCTCCTCTACTCATACCCCGGGATGTACTTCAACGCCAATTCCCTCTCCAAGGAGCTGAACATGAGCAAGAAGACCCTCTACAAGTACCTCGATTACATGGAGAGGACCTACCTGATCAAGTTGTTGAGGAACTACAGACCGTCCCTCAGGGTGAGCTCCAGAAAGATGAAGAAGGTATACCCTTACCACTGGTCTCTCCTACAAGGTCTTGGTACTGGCCCCGAGGAAGGCCTTCTCTTGGAGACAGTGGCGTCATCGATCTTAGATGCTCCCTACTACTGGAGAGAATCTGCTAGGGAGGTGGATTTCATCCTGATCGAGCGAGGTTCTCTGATACCTGTGGAAGTAAAGGCTAGGAGAGATCTGAAGGGAGATGACCTGAAGGGACTCATCCACTTCATGAAAAGGTTCGGGGTGTCGAGAGGCTACGTGATATTCCAAGGTGAAGACTTCACAAGG
Source organism: Thermoproteota archaeon (assembly GCA_027491785.1). GTDB lineage: Archaea > Korarchaeota > Korarchaeia > Korarchaeales > Korarchaeaceae > Korarchaeum. The sequence continues at coordinate 3,953 of JAOZGJ010000022.1, forward strand.
GAGTACGGAGGGTTTGAAGTATGTGGGATATCCCTCCTCAGCCTGTGCGCCAAGGGAAGATCTGTAATAGCCTGAAGTACGTAGGGAATTAAAATAAAATAAGAAGAAAGGGGTAAGAAAGAAGATGGCGTAACTCGTTATCCTTCTCCACGAACATCCAAATGACGCTAAGCAGGATAAGCCTGAGGAACTAAATAAGTGAATTCCTTCGCTCTATTAGGATCAGTTATCTAAGCTTTTCTAAAGCTGAGGTGAATCCAGAACTTAGGGAGGTTATCCTTGAAACTCTTCTTATGAAAGGAGGAGGGGAGGTATATCACCTATGCCCAGCATTAGGTTCTCTCT
>JAOZGJ010000025.1 GCA_027491785.1 Thermoproteota archaeon
TTCCTCCGCCTTTCTATCCATCTGATCTTTGACCCCTAACTTCTCTATAGCATCCTTTGCAGGGATTTCTGAGAATCCTTCAACCTCTATTATGGATATAGGCTCTATAGAATCTACTACGTCCCTCTCTACTCCAAATTTATCGAGGATTTCGGGATGGGCCTTCAAATCCCTGAGAGCTAAATAATCGTAGGGGGCATGTCCAGGGACGGACATCACTATGCCAGTTCCATAGTCTGGATCCACGAACTCTGCAGGGAGTATGGGTATTCTCCTTCCGTCAACCGGATTTTCAACGTATTTTCCGATAAGCTCACTCCCATTAACATAATCCTCTTCCTCTACCGGGAACTTCTGGAACCTAAGTTTCACGACGGCTTCCTCTGAAACGACCCACTTCTCTCCTCCTACCCTAATTATCCTGTACCTTACATTTGGATTTACCCATATATTCGTGACACCAAAGATGGTCTCCGGCCTGAATGTCACTACGGGGATCACCAACTCATCCTTGAATTTTATGAGGGTAGTTTCAGCTATTTCTGGTTCTACATCTCCTTTAGTGTCGTGCTGACCTACAGCATTGTCGCAGCGTGGGCACCATCCAACAGGATGCTTTCCTTTTGTGAGAAGGCCCTTCTCATAGAGTTTGTTGAACTGCCAAGTTATGAACTTGTTATAGGAGGGATCTATTGTGGTGAATTCCCTCCTCCAATCTATTGAGTACCCCATAAGCTTCATTCCAGACTTTATTTCCTCATGAAAGTATTTAGCCATCTTGAGTGGATCCTTAAGGTCCTCTAGCTTGTCCTCGGGTATGTGAAATATCCTAGTAAATATCTCTATTAGCTCCTGATCTCCCTCGCTCAGCCTCTTAGCCATTGCTAATATGGGAGTTCCCGTGTAATGGAAGGCCATCGGGAACAGGACATTAAAGCCCCTCATCCGCTTAAATCTAGCATAAGCGTCTGTAAGTCCATAGGTTCTCCCATGACCCACGTGCTGCGGGCTGTTTGGGTATGGATAAGCGACCGTGAGATAGAACTTCCTCCTGTGGGGATCAGGATCCGCTTCAAATATATGAGCCTCCTCCCATCTCCTCTGCCACTTCTTCTCTATCTCCCTAAGCTTAGACACGAGAGAAGCCTCGCCCTTCGAGCTCAATTATATCACCTTCATCGTTTCCAGATCCTGCAAATGGCGCATGTTCATTGAAAAAAGTTGTCCCTTTGTGTGACCACGATGATCCAAAAAAGAAAATAGGGATAGTATATGAGCGTCCTAGCCTGCTAGGGGCTACCGCCTCCCTTCAAATTGAAAACGTTATCTATCAAATTATCTATCCAGTTTGTAAAGCTCTCCCAATTCTTCCACGCATTCTGGGGCATATTCCATATGAATTTGGTAGCATTGGCCATTGGAGTAACGACTATTCCTAGGAAGAAAGCTAGGGTAACTGCTATCAGTAGTGCCTGTTCGAGTGTTCCAGTGATGCCCCTTCTCTTCCTCAAGGCCATGAAATCACCAACTTTATTAGATCCTAGGAGATATAACATATCGTTATTGTGAAAGAAAAGAGAAAGTGTGATCAGGTTGAGGGACAAGAAAAAGAAGTTGAAGATAATGGTATGCCCGGTTTGCGGAAGTACGAATATAAAGAAGGTATCCGCCTTCTCTGGCTGGCTCCTACCTGAGGAATACGTATGCTTAGATTGTGGATATAGGGGGCCCGTTGTTGCTGAGATTGAGGTAGATGAGGATGAGATCGAGGAGGATAGATCCGACCGACGTGGTTGGTGAGATGCTTCTCGACTTAGGTATAAATGACTTCGCTGAGGTAAACGTATTAGGAAATATCATAAGGGTTGAAGTGAGCTATGACCCACTTCAACAGGAAAGAGAAAGTCTGATTCAATTTAAGAATAGATTAAGGAGCATGGATAAGCAAGGGGATGCGGTGAGGAGACATCTAATTCAACAGATAGAATACTTCATAGAGAGGCTCGACAAGATATCCCTTGAAAAGGTCCTCGTCATAGCAGCTTCGTCAGATGGCATAGAGAAGCTGAGAGAGCAACTTATCCTTATACGAAAAGAAATGGAAATTAGGCAAAGAAAAGCTAGAGAAATGAAGAGATTGATAAGATCTCTATCATCTTACATAAGAGAATACTTAAGAGGATCATGAAGTGCCTTTTTCTAGGATATTGAGCCAGATTTCATCAGTCGTGAGCTCTGTTTAAATAAGTCGTTCATCGAACCAGATTAGGGAGTATAATATACCTCTAATACATTCTTTTATATTATTTTTTGGATATAAAGATAATTAAGTATCTATATGTAACATAAATGCGGATGGACCGGTAAACATTTATTAATAAACAGAGGTATGTTAAATTGAGGAGGTGAGTGTGTGGTATTATTGAAATCCCATGTCCGGATTTTGAAAGAATTGGTGAGAAGAGGAGAAAGGGGCATGACAGCAAGTAAGCTAATTGCGAAAAGGGAGTACAGAGTAAAGGTCATAAGGTATCTAGAAAGCGAGGGCCTAGTCAGAGTAACCTACAGCGGTGGTGGAATGAGGGTTTATGCCACAGATAGGGCCAGAAGACTTCTTGAGAGAATTAAAAAAGAAAAACCAGAGCTTTTAGTCAATAGCTAAGCTAAGTTAGATTAGGTTAAATTGAACTAAACTGAACCAGATTTTCTAAATCCTTTATGTAGACATCGGCTCCCTCTACTTCTCTTCTCACACATACTGTGAGACAACCTAGCTCTTTACCAGCCTTAACATCCCAAGGAGCATCCCCGACGAATATGCATTCCTGTGGCCTGACACCTAATTTCTCTATAGCGAATTCTAACTGTTTTTTCCTATCTAGTGAATATTCTCTAGTTACGATGATATCGAAGAATTCCATAACACCCAAATTATCCAACGCTTTAATTGCTGGTCTCCTCGCTTGGAGTGTTACAAGTCCTATCTTCAAACCTGCCCCTTTTACCTTGCTTAAAGTAAGCCTTAAGGATGGATCGAAGTGGGCTCTCTCAGCAGCTTCCAACTCCGCTTCTTCAACTATCGAGAAGGCTTTCTTAATCTCTTCTCTATTTCTGGCAGCCTTTGGAATGCTCATCCCTAATGGACGGAGAGGATGATTCCATCCCATCTCTCTCCTCACTTTTTCCCTCAAGGAATCCCAATTTATTCCTAGGTTCGTGAGGGTTCCGTCCAAGTCCGTTATTAATGCTTTCTTACCTTGAAGAAGTTTACTGAGCCGCATTCCTTGCATTGAAGATACACCCCATACCTTCCCTTCTTTGGAATCATTACTCCCCCGCATTTCGCGCACCTTACCGGACTCTCCTCGCAGTTTCCTAGGCACCTCTTATACTTAAGAGTCTTGTTACTCTTGGTCTTGACCTTGCCTTCCACAAGAGGCAATCCACATTTACATTGCTCCCTGAGGATCTTCTCCCCGGGAAGCAAGTTGTACTTCACATCGCACTTATCTGGGTACCCTGAGCATATAACGAAATATCCATATTTGCTTTTCTTCAACAGGAGATCTCTACCGCATTTGGGACACTTTCCCACTACGTTCTGTGATATCCTGTATTTATAAACAGCCTTCGAGAGCTTCTCCGATATAAATCCCTCCTTCTCCTTAAAGTCCTTCATTATCTCCCTTAACTTGGATAGTGCATCGCCCAGAAACTCATTATGATCAAGCTCCCCTCTCTCTATCTTGCTCATAGCTTCCTCAAGTTCGGAAGTTAGCTCGGGACTTGTAAGCTCAGGAACATACTCTTCAAGGACCTCAGCTACGGCCTCTCCGAGAGGCGTCGGTTTAAAGCTTTTCCCTTCCACGTATCCCCTCTCCCTCAGTATGTCGAGTATTTGGACCCTAGTGTTCTTGGTTCCAAGGCCCAGCTTTTCCATCTCCTTGATTATGGAAACGGGAGTGTACCTTTTTGGTGGCTGAGTTTCCTTCTCCTCTATCTTGACATCTACGCACCTAACTTCATCCCCGTTTTTCACAGGAGGCATGGAAAAATCCTTCTTTGAGTAAGGATATACCCTCAGCCATCCTTCTTCAAGCAAAGACGCTCCATTAGCCCTAAACTTAAATGAATCGACGCTTACCTCCACTGATATCCTCTCTATTAGGGCATCTGGAGAGAGTGTAGCTAGATTCCTCCTAGCTATTATCTCGTATACCCTCCTATGGTTTTTACTCTCTAGCTTATCAGGAGTTCCTACTACATGTATCGTAGGATGAGCCGGATCATCTTTCCTTCCCTCAACTGGATTGTCCCTCATATTTTGAATTACGAAATCAGCATCTTCCTTAAGTGGAGAGTAGTTCCCTATGAGTTCCACCATCTTTATAAAATCCTCTTTCTTCCAGTTCTTCGGGTACTTCTGGCTCTCAGTTCCTATGTAACTTATCAAGCCAGCCTCGTATAACTGCTGGGCTATGCCTGTAGACCTATCGGCTATTTGCTTTGGGGTTAGACCGGTTATTCGACTTACCTCAACCTGCATTGAAGTCCCATCGAAAGGTGGGGGTGGCCTTACTGCGACCTTCCTTGACCTCACTTTCACCTTGAACGATTTGCCCATGACCGCCTTAGATGCCATTTCAGCGTATTCCTTCCGCCATATCTTCTCCTCTCCCCTTGGAGGTGAAAGCTTCATCTCGAACCTTCCTCTCTCACCTTCCATAACCGCCGTTACTACGTAGTATTTACGAGGAACGAAGTTCCTTATCTCCCGCTCTCTTCTCACTATCAGGGAGAGGGTGGGTCCCTGAACCCTACCTGAACTCAATACTTTCACCCATCTCTTCTTCCTAGTACTTAACGTGAGCCCCCTAGAGACGTTGGCACCCCATTGTAGATCTAAAACTCTTCTAGACCATCCAGCATTGGCTCTAGGGTAATCAAAGGGCTTAAGGTTCCTGAACGCCTCTCTTATCTCCTCAGCGTTTAAAGATGAGAACTCCATCCTGTAGATAGTTTTTCCCCCCTCCCAGCCTAAGGCCCTCATTATCTCCAAGGCTATTGAACTCCCTTCAGTATCGAGATCTGTAGCTACTATGATCCTGTCAGCTTTTTTACCTAACTTCTCTATAACCCTCAAAAACTGCTTCTTACTCTCTATATCCTTGAGCACGAGCTCTTCTGGAGATATTATGGCTGGATATATCCACTTACCATCGGGATAATCTAGCTCTAGGAGGTGACCTGCTGCAGGGACTACCTCGTACTCCTCACCATCCAATTCGAACGTGTAGTAAGACAACTTTCCCACTTTCCTTTGCTTAGCGTTTTTTGATAGAATGTAAGCTATCCTCTTGGCAACCCTTGGTTTTTCGGTGAGTATTAGCGTGGTCATATAACAGCACCCTTAAGCTCATAGGGAGGAATTACGGAGGTAATACATTTGTCCTCCCTTCAATATATGGGCGTTTCGGTTAATAGTGAAGAGGCTTCATGAAAAGTAAATTCTTGCTCTTACTGATGGTAGTACTTCTCCTACCAATCCAATCCTCTTTAGCTAGCGGATCTCCAAAAACGCTCGTAGTTCATTCGGGAACTGCCTGTGTAACCGGAGATCTATACTTTAATTTGCCTAGTGAGGCCCTATCTTCTGCAAACCCTGGAGATAGGATAATAATATGTCCCGGTACTTACCATGATAACTTAAAGGTGGATAAGAGCAATGTAGTAATAGAAGGAAAAGGAGACCCTTCCAGCGTGAAGATAGAAGCTTTAAACAGCACTCAACATGTGATTGAGCTCAGAAACGTCAGAAATGTAACTATTAGGAATGTTACAGTTTCTGGGGCATTAGGATCGCAGATAGCAGGGATATATGCTCAACTATCATCTGAGAGCATTATAAAGAATGTGATAGCCGTAGATAATTACTTCGGCGTAGATATCGTATCAAGCTCCAATATGACCTTGGAAAACATAGAAGCAGTTAATAACACAGATGTTGGGATCAATTTAGAGAGAGCAGTTATCTCTAGCTTAGATAACTCCGCATCGGAGGGTAATAGGATAGGACTTCTCCTCCTCTTCTCGAACGACCTCCATATAGATGGAGTTAATGCCACTGGTAACTCAAAAGGTGGATTCTTGCTTAAATACTCAGCTAATAACACACTTTCCCATCTGATAGCAGATCTAAATGGATGGTATGGGATATACCTCCAGGACTCGGATGATAATGAGATATTGGAATCATCAGCTGTCAATAACACGGCATCTGGAAGCGAAGGATATGGCCTTTACCTGTACTTAAAGTCAGAAAATAATAAGATATATAATATAACTTCTAGTTATAATGTATATGGAATAGCTCTCGCTTCCTCTTCATCTAAAAATAATATAACAAACTCTATCATTCTAAATAATACGATAGCAGGTCTCTATATAGAGAACAGCGGTAAAAACTCGGTCATTGCTTCTATAAAAGGAAGCATGTATGGGGTATGGATCCAAGATGGAGACGAGAACGAGATAGGAGGAGAGATAGATTATTGTAGATGGGGCATCTTCATATCAGGATTGGATGGATCGTCTGGTAATGTTATAAAGAGGGCCAAGATACACGATAATACTTATTCAGGTATAGTAATAGAAGGGAACGGTTCTAAAGGTAATGTGATCACGGAAATATCCTCCTATAATAACACGCTTCTTGGAATAGACTTGGCCGGCGACTACGTGACGCCGAACGATGGACTCCTCAGTGAAGGGCCTAACGATCTGATGGACTATCCTGTCATAAAATGGGCAGCCATCTATGGGGATAGAATGATAGTAAGTGGATATATAAATAAGGAGGGGAATGAAACCGAGGACAAGCTCTTCGATAATGCAACGGTCGAAATATATCAATCCGATAATGATAGAAGCGGCTATGGAGAGGGGATGCGGTATCTCGGCAGCCTCAAATCCAGAAATGGCGAATTCCTCGGATGGATAGCTCTTCCACCAGATATCTCAGGGCATAGTATAAACATAACTGGGACCGCAACTCTTACAACTCACGGTACCTCCGAGTTCGGCCCTACAGTTGCAGCTCCTATCGTGAGCACCAACCTCACAATATCAAAATCGATCAATCCTTCAACGGTCCTACCTAACTCCACGGCGGAAGTTCTCCTTCTCCTCAGAAATTACGGAAACGGAACTGCTTATAACGTGACAGTAGTAGATAAGCTTCCTAATGAGATGGAATACGAGAATGGAACCTCCAAGGTAGATGGAAATCTCATGGAACCAGAAATCGAGGGAAACAACTTGACATGGAGGGTAGATGTCCCATCGCACTCGGAGGTTAGAATAGAGTTCAATGTAACAGTTACAGCTTCTCCAGGAACTGCTCTGAAGAATGTAGCGGTATTCGAAGGGAACGATGAGAGGGGGAACGATACGGATGAAGTGAATGTGATAGCGCCTCCCATAATAAACGCAGTAAAGCAGGTAAGTCCCGAAGTTATAGATGTGAATAGCACAGCTCACTATAAGGTCATCTTGTCCAACAGTGGAGGTCTGCCCGCTCTCCTCATGGTCGAGGACGAGATACCTAATGGCATGAGATATGTGAACGGTAGCTTAGCTTCAAATGTGAGCCTATCCGGATCTAGGGTTTCAGGAAGTAGAATGGAGTTCAACCTAACCTTGAGCCCAGGAAAAGCAGCTTCCATTTCCTACTCACTTAAGGCACTTGCTGAAGGAAGGATGGAGAACAGGCTTTACGTGAACGGTAGCTTCGTTGCATCTGCCTCCGTCATAGTAAGGGATCCACCTTCAGGCGGCTCGTCTGGATCCAATCACAGAACACACCATAGATCGCCAAACACCCATTCTGGAGGAACTCCCCCGCCATGCAGTTGGTTCTCGTATGGCCAGAGGAGTAAAGGTAACTCCACTAAGAGTGAGGAGAATGATGTGAAGAATTATAGACTCGATCACCCACCGATAGTCCTCGTCTCTCTAGGTTCCTCAAGCGTCAAAGTAAGTCAGGTATCAGGTGGACAAAGCTCATTTGCAACCGAAAACAGTAAATCTGCGAAGGTATCCTCTAAGGGAAGCAATAAAGGAGTTCCCATGATAGTAGTAGATATCACAGCTACGCCCACACAAGCGGAGACTGGAACTGTAATATCTTTCCTAGTTGAGGTGAGCAATATAGGAGATGGACCGAAGGATAATCTCTCACTAATAGTAGATCTATCTAATGGGCTTGATTACATTAAAGGTAGCTCTATGGTAGGTGGAATTACCAAAGAACCGGATAACAATGATAATAAGCTAAGCTGGAATTTAGGATCTCTCTATCCAAGTAAGGCTATCGAGGTTAGCTTCAGAGCTAAATTATTGGCCACATCAGGCCAGTTTAATGTGAAAGCAACAGCGTCATCTTCGTCTGATTCGGTAACGATAGCAGTTAAACTCAAACCCAAACCCAAGGTTCAATCACCACCCCCTCCACCTCCCGCTGTGGTTAATCTTAAAGCATCCTCAACGACCTCAGGTGATGAAGCTATCATTAGGGTAACCCTAACAAGCCCCACGGGAGCTAAGGGAGTCAGGGTAATAGCTACATTGAACAACCTAACCTATGTGGCTAGAAGCGCTAAGATAGGAAATATGCCAGCAGGTACTGAAGCCAATGGAAATACCCTAAGATGGATCATTAGCATATCAAAAGGTGGATCTGCAACATTGAGCTTCAAAGTAAGGCAAGTCGATGAGGAAACGAGTAAAGGAGCCGTTAGAATATACCTTCCAGAATTCGGTAAGTCTGCCGAGGTTAAAGTAGCATTTGAGCCCAAGCAGAGGGGAGTAGCTCCACCATCGTTCAATATAAAGCTACCAGCCTTCCCATCGATACCTTGGTGGCTTATATTTCTGCCGCTGATCGTGATTCCCATATTTCTTGCCTATAAAAGGAGAGAAGGAAAGAAAAGGGTAGTCATGGATTATGAGGCATTGAAATGGGCTGCTAGGAGGGGGTTACTGAGTGACTTGGTGGAGGAATATGAAATCCTAATCCCGACAGAGACCTTCAATAAAGTGAGCAAGGACCGCGATTTAATGCCTATAATAGAGAAGTACATAGTAGATCGCCTTATTACCGTAGAAAAGGCTCCTAGAAGAAAAATAACGATAAAAGGGATAGAAGAAGACCTTCCTGCGGCCCTTGGATTAGCTGATAGGGAAAAGCTGCCAGTATATATAGGGGAGGAATATGCTCTGAAGGATCTGAAGAGAAGGGGGTTCGATGTTAGGCTGATTAGGGAGGCCCCTCCTCCCCTCAAGATAGATATACCCTAGCTGGCGCTTATTCTCTGCTCTACCCTCTTTCTTTTATTTCATTTATAAGGCCCATTTTTTCCTCTTTGAATATCCTCTGATCCATTAAGCTTAGCTTGTCCGATATCATTGGTTTGAACTTCATCTTCGCCAATAGGTCTCTCTCCAAATCGACGCCAGGTGCTATCTCCTCCAATAATAAGCCGTCCTGTGTTAGGCTGAATACAGCCCTTTCCGTTATGTATTTGATCTCCTTTCCCATCTCCAAGGCGACGGATCCGTTGAAGACTATCTTATATACTTCATCCACGAATTTAATTATGGGACCGTCTTCCTCTATGAGGAGCTTTCCATCCTTAACTTCGATCCTTCTCTTACCAGCTGTGAAACCCCCACCGAAGAATACCCTAGGAGATCCTGCGGCAATTACAGGAAAGCCACCAGGGCCGGGTATCCTATTAGGTAGCATGGAAGGATTTACGTTCCCCCTTCTGTCCACCTGCATGAAACCCAGAGATGCGGCATCTATTATGCCGCCTTCATAGTTCGTGAACATGTCCGGCATTGGTATTATGGCAAATGGTCCTATTGAAACACCAAAGTCCTCACCCATGAGGGCTAGCCCACCCCATGGGCCAGATTCTATTGTAGTGATTATGAAATCGGATATTCCCTCCTCAGCAGCTACATTCGCTACCATCGCAGGGATTCCTATGCCTAAATTAACGAGGATAGGTCCTCCTCTCTCCCTGACTAGCCTGACCATTTCTAGGGCAATTCTCCTAGCTATTACCTTTCTTGCATCTAATTTCATCTTAGGGAGGAGATTAGGGGTTATTGGAGGTATTATTCTTCCACTTATCCTAGGATCGAACATTATGGTTCCGCTCTGCCATTGATACTGTGGAGGAGCTATTACCAGATAATCAACTAAGGGGCCTGGAACATGGACGCTCTTAGGGTTTAACGAGCCAAATCTAGCTTCCCTCTCTACTTGAGCTATCACCATGCCTGGATTTGGTCTAGCCTTAGAAGCTTGAGCTATGGCCAATACCGTTCCATAGATTCCCTCCTTCTCCATTGTGATATTACCCATCTCATCTGCGGTAGTTCCCCTTATGAAAGATACATTTGGTTTAGGTGCTTCATAGAAGATATACTCCTCTCCAGCTATTTTTATCAGAGAAGTCTTGCAGGTCCTCCTCTCCTTAGCAAGATCGTTCACAGCCCCTCCATCTTGTCTAGGATCTAAGAAGGTACCCTTCCCTATATAGGTTATCAATCCAGGCCTTCCGGATGCTATCTCCCTGAACCAGTAAGCAGCCATTCCTATAGACCATGAATAAAGCTCTATCCTGTTATCCATGGCTAGCTTCTGGATCCAAGGCGCCCATCCAATGAAGGGGAGCAGCATACCTCTAATGAGGTCTTGATCCTTCTCTTCGTATAATCTCCTAGCTAAGAAATCCAATGCCCTGTTTGGGGTGGCAGGTAGGGTGTCTGATATTATGAAAAGGTTCTTAGGATGACCAGTATCCCTGTATCTCTCCCACAGCTTCATTATTAGATACTCTGGAGTTGTGGCCATATTAAAACCTGAAATGGCGAGAACGGAGTTATCTGGTATTCTTGAGAGGGCATATTCGACCTCAACGAACTTATTATAAGGAAGGGACATTGAAACACCACCATATTATTATATGTTCAAAATTTAAATCAATTTTGCTAGCTCCGAGGAACAAGGGTAAAAGGGAAATCGAGGGGATTACGGTAGATGCTATATGCTACTATTAAAGGCCGATGAGGTGAGACTAGCCATAGAGAGCGATATTAAAGGATTTTTATCGCATTTGAAGGAGGCTCTCATCGAGAAATCGTCTGGAGAAGGGTGGTATCCCGCTAGAATTTCAACAGATCTACCGAAAGGATGGATTGGATTTATGCCAGCTTTCTCCCAAAAGATAGGGTTCATAGCAGTGAAGATAGTCGGGGTTTTTCCTAGAAACAGGGATAGGGGAATGCCTACGGTACCAGCATCAGCTCTTCTGCTTGATCCTGAAACGGGAGATCTCCTCTCTATCATGGATGGATCCGTCATCACGGAATATAGGACGGCGGGTGCAAGCGCCCTTTCAGTTCAAGCAATGGCGAGGCGAGATGCCAGCAGCTTGATGATCATAGGAGCAGGTACTCAGGGGAGATCCCATGCGAGATTAATACGGGAGGTGAGGGATCTAGAGGAAGTGTATGTAAGGGACGTAAATAGGGAGAGGGCAGAGCTTCTAGCTGAATGGGTTGGAAAGATGGGAGTACATTCGGAGGCTGTTGATTTTAACAAGCCTGCTGACATAATAGTAACAGCTACGACATCTAGGGAGCCTGTCATCATGGGATCGGAAATTCCAAGGGGAGGACATGTCTGCGCAATCGGAGCCTACACACCAGATGCTAGGGAACTGGATGATTCAGCAATATCCTCGTTTGATAGGATAGTCGTAGATACGAGGGAGGCACTCGATTCAGGCGACCTCAGAATCCCTCTAGAGAAGGGCGTCCTAGCCATGGATAGAATAGTAGGGGAGCTAGGTGATGTATTGTCAGGGAAAGAGGTGGGTAGACTCTCCTATGATGAAAAAACTCTGTATAAGGCAGTAGGGACCTCCGCCCTTGATATAGCTGCGGCATCCTTTGTTTACAAGGTCGCTGAAAGATTAGGCTTGGGGAGTGAAGTGTCACTTACTAACCCTTAATTAAGATAGGCCCCAATATTAATGGGTGGCTGGACTGAGCTGGGTGAAAAGGGTCTTCGTTGAGAGAGCCGATCTATACATAGAGATAATGAACGGAAGCTGGTCGGAAGGTGAGCAGATAGCTAAATCTATAGCCAAAATATTGAAAGAGAATGGATTGGAATCAGGTCGCTTGCTAGATGCCTTCTGCGGCAACGGAAGGGTTGCCATCCCATTGGCCCTAGGAGGTTATGAGGTCACAGGCTTCGATATATCTCTTCCATTCATAGAAGATGCTAAGGTAAAGGCTGAAAAGTATAGAGTCTCTGACAGAACTAGATTCATCGTTTCAGATGCCCGGACCATAGATCAGACGCTATCTGGTGAGAAGTTCGATGCCATCATAATAGTATCCACATCTTTGGGATACTATGATGGAACTACAGATGAGGAGATCTTAAGGAAGCTGAGATCCCTAGCTAATGACGGAGCTATCCTGATAATAGCCAATACGCTGCACAGGGAAACTCCAGACTGGAGGTATTGTAATAGGGTCTATCAGAGGTACGGCTCGCTAGTCCTTATGGAGGAGAGGAAATTCGACCCTCTATGGTCCCATCTCATATCTAAGTGGATATTACTGCGTGATGATGGAGAGGGAAACCTCACTAAGGAACTCGAGGTAAATACGGAGATGAGGGTTTATACTCCAACGGAACTGGCTGAGATCCTGAAGAGAGCTGGATGGGGCGTTGATTCCATATATGGAGATATAAGGAGGATGGAGAAGTTCATCCCTCCGTGTACGCACCTAAGCTTGGTTGCCAAGGCCATCCAAGCATGATAGTAAGTTCTTAAGCATTTCCCTGAGTAGTTCATATGGGCTATCCCTCAACTTGAATCTGGATCTTATTATCTCCCATCCCTTCCCCTGCAGCACCTTTCCTATGAGTAGCGAATCCTCCAGAGGGGTAAGGCAATCCTTACCTAGCCAGAAATAGTGCTTAACTACCTCGTAGATTGCATCAGATGCTAGCTCATATATGTAATCCCCCCTGATGAATCCAAGCAGCCTGCTTCTTTGAGATTGACTTAATCTGAGTTTACCTGATTCTATAGGTGATTTGAGGAGGTAACTTGCCACGAGAGGGTCGAGCGAGAAGTATACATCGTGAAGGCTATTCAGAACTCTCCTCTTGAATTCCTTGAGTATTTCGCTAAGTAGCCTTGAAGCTCTCTCGCTTATGGGTTTGACGAGCAGGACACTATATTCCCCTGTTACGGAGTTCCTCTTAGGGCTAATATGGACTGGAACAAACTTTAGCCTGGTCCAGAACCTGAGGAGGTCCCTAGTTGCCCCGAAACCAGCTCCGATCCAATCAACTCCCTTACCTCTGGCTTCTTCCTCCACACACTCTAGAGCTCTCGTCCCGAAGCCCCTTCCCTGCATCTCGGGATGTGTGGCTATTCTCACTATTCTCCACCCCTTTAACCTTCCGAATGATTTGAAGTCGTAGTGAAGCACTATTCTAGATGGTATGACGTGTCCCGGAACATCCCTCGATCCCCTCATCATATTGTCCAATACGCTGCTCGGAAGACCCCCCTCCTCAGCTATATGCAGGCTTACTATCGGCTCTCCATCATACTCCAGACTTCTGGCGAAATGATGTGGGGCGTCTAGGAGCATCTCAAGGTCATTAGGTCTGTTCCTATAGTGGGCCAGCACATATATGCCGTAGAACTTCCTCAGGTAGTCCTCCTTCACGTACTCCATATCGAGGTGGCTATACGCTGTATCCTCAGGATTAGCATTAGGAGGGTCTCCCGGCTCAGCATCCAACAATAGCAGTCTATAGAGCCAAGATTCAACCGGATCTCCTGGAGGATACCTTATAGGTTCTTCCATTCTCTCCTCTACATAGGGAATTCCCGAACTTCTCACCCTCTTGAGGAATCTAAGAGTGAATCCCCTTCCTGCTCCTTCATATCCATGTATAGTGCTGGAAAATATGGAGAACTTGCTATTATACAGTATCTTAAACAGAGTAGGTATGGAAATAGCCGCCGCTTCATCCACAACTTTTAACTTGACCCCCACATCCGCTGCGCTGTCTGGAGTCAAGAAGAAGACATCCCTGCCTTCGAACTTGACATCTATTACTTGGCCTCCCCTGATCAGGGGCTCATACTTCACTTCTTGTACATCTAAGCCCTTCATTAAGAACTCGAAGAGCGTCTGTATGCCCTCTAAGCTAGGAGATGTTACAACAGCTTTTCTGATTTTGGTCTCCATGAGAATACGTGAGAGAGCTAGGCCTAAAACGGCAGATTTTCCCCTCCCTCTATTAGCTGTGAGAATGAAAGTCCTTATATCTCCTTTAACAGAATCCAGTAGAGAACGAAGGATTCTCTGTTGATCTCTCGTTGCGCAGACATTCATTATAGGATCCTCGCTCTCCTCAGGTGAAACTCTATCTCTGGCCAACTTACCTAAAAGACGGCCTCTTTCCTCCTCTCCTGAGAGGAAAGTACCGGGAACTCCAAGGGAAGATAGGAATCTCTTCTTGAACAACTGCCTCACTTTCCTATTCTCGAAGGGAGGGACAATGAGTTTCCTCTGAAACTCTGTCAAAGTAGAAAGCCATTCTCTAACTGGAGGGATTGTGAATATGACTAAACCTCCCCCTCTTACTACCTCTACCAATCTACCCAGATCATTTGCTCTGAACTGGGAGGAGAAATCGGCTATGAGGATATCCCACGTCCCGCCCAAGACCTCTCCCGTCTGATCGAAGTCTATAGATACGGTTCTACTCTCATCCAAAGATACTTTATCTGCACCCATTCCCTGATGAGTGGCTAGGAGTACATTACCATCTCTTCTATACAACCATTCCTTTGCGATATTAGAGGCTACCTCCAAGGAATCTTGCCCCGATACTACTATGAGCCTCCTCTCTCCGTACGTTAAAGCTTCATTAATTATAGCTTCTATATCCAAAAGGGACTTTACCTCCCATATAACTCCCTTCTTCTGGCCTCTAGCAAGTTATTAGCCTTACCTGAGGCCTCAGCTGCCGTTTTAAATCTATTAGATATTGGATGAAGCCTCTCCCTGAAGGCGAGTTCCCTACAGAGGTGGTGATCCATAACCAAGAGATCCAGTGAAGGGAGATCTAAAATCCTGCTTACGTTCTCTATTGATCTGTTTAGGCTGTCAGCTGAGTAGCGAAAACCAAGCATATAGGTCATAGGCCCATCTATTACCACAATATGAGGATCAGCTTCTACTATGAAATTCGCCTGCTCCTCTAGGGAAGGTCCCTCAACATCTGAGGAGAAGAGGAATCTCTCTCCCTCGCTTTCTATTAATACCTCAACTACGTAGCCTAACCTAGTGTTAGTGCCGTGAGGTACCGCTTTGGAGAACTTTATGGTCGTAGGTCCGTATTTGAATTCCCTCCCATCAGCGAACTCTAACCTTCTTGGTAATCCTTCTATACTCTTCAGGAACAAGGGAGCTCGTTCTACCTTCTGACTTCTATTTATATTTTCTCTTGGATGCTTAATCAAGACATCCTTGTCCTTATAGATCGAGAGTGAGATTTTCCTCCCCAGATCGAAGTGATCATAATGGTAATGGGTTACTATGATGACATCAGAATCCATGGCCTCCTCTTCTATCTCCTTAGCGAGTTCTCTCATCCTCTCCATTTCTTTCTCATGAGGTGGGAGACCATATCTCCTCGGTGCTAGAGCTACGCTAGGATCAATGAATACCTTCAGATTGCTCGTTTCTACGACTGTAGCCATCGATCTGACTCCAAGGCTGTCAAACGCTATTAATCTGAAGTTCAAGTGTCCCTTCCCCTCCCGATAAGCTCTCTAACCGATAGGTTTTTCCTCTCCAGATAATTAGAAAGTCCGTTTAGTATCTCCCCGAAGACCTCTAGTCCCCTCGTCATGATAGCCGTACCTACTCCAACGGCCTTAGCTCCCGCGAGCAGCATCTCTGCAGCATCTCTCCAACTTTCCACACCACCCGTCCCAATGACGTCGGAAATTGGAGCTAGCTCGTAAACACTTCTCACGGCAACTGGTCTTATTGCAGGTCCGCTTAATCCCCCTACCTTATTGGAGAGGACTGGGACCATGGCATCTACATCTATATACATTGCTCTCAAGGTATTGATGGCCGTGAGGCCATCCGCTCCCGCCCTCACAGCAGCTTCCCCTAGAGATCTTATATCAGATGTCATGGGAGTTAATTTCACTAAAAGAGGAATTCTGATAGATCTCCTGACTACTGCTACAAGTTCCTCAAGGGAATCGGGGGTACCACCTATCTCCAAGCCATGCCCCTTAACATGAGGGCATGATGCATTGATCTCTACTGCATCGACCCCAGCATCTTGGAGCCTTCCTGCTACATAGGCGACTTCCTCAGGAGTTCCTCCACCTGCGCTGCCTATTATGGGTATGCTTATCTCTGATCTGGCCTCAGCCAGTTCCCTTTCGAATTCCTTTATACCGGGATTTGGAAGTCCCATGGCATTTATCAAGCCGAAAGGTAGCTCCACCACAACTGGATTATCATAGCCCCTCGTTGGCTCAGGAAGGATCGTCTTAGTGGTTAGTGCTCCAGCTCCTGCTTGTTCTACTCTCTTAAGCAATGAAGGGTTATTTCCCAGTATACCAGATGCCAATACAAGGGGGTTTCTCAATTTAAGACCTGCTACTTCGGTCTCCAGTAATGCCTCCATTCTCCCCAACCTTCTCGATTCTGAACAGGAGAGAGAACTTTTTAGTTGTTCTGTATATCCTCATCCTTCCCTTCCGATTCTCCCTCACTAGGCCCAACTGAATCAATCTCCTGATGTGCTGCCTAGCAGAATTGCCCCTAACCCTAACTATCTCGGAAATAGTTACCGGTTCGTTAGCAGCTATCAAAGCGAGCGTCCTAATCTCTGATTTAGATAACATCTTCTGGGGGAAGAGATGGGCTAATTTTTCCTCAAACTCCCTCCTTAGGATCATAATCCATCCATCCCCAACCCTCTCTATATAAAAGGGATGGGGTGATAGGGACTCATTTATCTCAGAGATAGCCTTCTCTATCGCCGGACCTGTGAGTCCCGTAATCCTTTTTATGTCAGAATCTCTGATTACATCCCCAGAGGCAAATAATGCGGCTTCAAGTAACCTTTTGGCTCTTTCCCATGACTCAATTTCCATCTCAAATTCCCTCCAATCCCTCTAAATAGTCAGCGCATTTGTTGAGACTACCAGCCCTAACATCAGGGCTCCCTTCCCAGTACTACGTAGATATCATCGAACGGTTTATCTTGAAGGAGCTCTACTTCCCCATCCCTTTCCATGAATAACAAGGATACTAAGGCGGGAACGATTTCCTCTCTCGATGAAACCAATTCATAAAGGGAAACTACCCTTCTCCCTCTACTTCTGAATGAGAGGAGCCTCTCCTTAACAGCTCGTATCTCCTCGATTAGATCCCATTTCGTTATCATCGATATATTAATAGATCTGGCTGCTTCCCTCAACTTCCCTCTAACCCATCTGAGGGCTGTTATTAATTCAGATCTTACGGGATATCTCCGTGGTATCCTCCGTGATCTCATCTCTATTACCACATCCTTCCTTAGATTTCTCAAACTATGGGGCTTCCTCGCTTCGTGCCTTCCAGAGGATAGATATTTGATTATGTCAGCCCTCAGCCCTCTAGCCAATGATAATATCCTTCTGCCAGCTTTTGCTATATCTCTATCCCTCATAAATTCAATCCATACATCTTGCGGATTCATTAGGCGGCCTCCTTTGATATAGCAACTATCTTTGACTGACCATCTCTCATTGTAACACCTATTAGGTGATCTGCTTCCTCAAGTGATTCCTTCTTCAGCGATATTACAATAACTTGGGCTTCCTTAGAGAGTTCCTTCAGAGCTTTAGCGTACCTCTTACAATTAACCCCATCTAGCATGGAGTCAGCTTCATCGAATATGTAGAGAGGAGAGGGCCTTAACCTCTGGGCTGCCAGAATGAAAGCTATCGCGCTCAGGGATTTCTCACCTCCAGAAAGTGAGTCTATGGAGACAGGCTTCTTTTCAGGTAACCTTATCCTCATTTCTAGCCCTCTATCTGTGAGTTCCAAGCTTCCGCTCCCTCCTCCAAATATTATCCTTATCTCTTGATCGAATGCTTCCGAGAGCTTTCGTAGGGTCTCAGCTATTATATTCTCTCTCTCACCATCTATCCTCTTTATAAGCTCCATTATCTCCTCCTTTCTCTTGGAAAATTCCTCATACTTCCTTCTTACAAGATCATACTCCCTTTTTCTACTCTCATATTCCTCCTCAGCTCTTAGGTTAGCCGGTCCTATGATGCGGAGCTTAGCCTGAATAGATGCTATCTCTCCTATGGGATCTGCAACTTCCAGCGGATCCACATCACTCATTTTCTTAAGCTCTGATTTCAAAGATTTCACTTTCTCCTTTATCATCCCTTTTTCTTCGCTTATCTCCTCCATTTTAGCTATATATTGCCTCCTCCTGTAAAGAGCCTTCTCATACTCTCTCCTTAGACGATAAACCGTTTCTCTTAGGGACTTTAACCTGTTCAGGTTTGAATCTATCTCCGGTAAGCTTGAAATCTCCTCCTCTTTTTTATCTATCTCCTCTGATATTTTTTTAAGATCGTTCTCCAGTAGAGAGAGGTCTCTCCTTATCTTATTTACCCTCTCCATATCCCTCTCAGGTTTTCCAGCTAGAAGGCTCCCTTCCCTTTCAAAGATCTCTCCCCTCATTGTAACGAACCTAGCTTTGCCCACGAGATCCTTTCCTATATCATCCAAATCGTTCATTAGAATTGCATTAAATAGGAGCTTTGCAAGGGATTCAAATCTCTTATCGTATTTCAGGAACCTATAAAGGGGACCCATAGATCCTACAATACTGGGAGGATCCCTCGGCCTTATCACATCCATCGGTATTATCCTAAATCTGCCCTTATATTTCCTCAATTTCCTAGCTATCCTTTTCGCTCCTTCTAAATCCTCTACTACAATGTCATTTAGCCTATTTCCTCCAACAGCTAGGTAAGGGATCTCATATCCCTCAAGAGGAGTGATTAGCTGAGAAACAATACCTAGAAAAGAAGGATCCTCCTCAACCACGTTGGGCACTACTCTCTCCCTAACTAATACACTCAACTCCTCCTTCTTTGCATTTATAGCTTCTTCAAGGGCCTTTCTCTGTCTTCTAAGTGATGAAATATCGGCCTCTAACTGTTTTCTCTTCCTCACAGGTGATTCTCTAACTAAGTCTTCAAGCTTCCTTAATTCAGCTTCCTTATCCTCCAATTCTCTTCTTAGGGAGTCTATATCGTCTAGATCCTCCTCTACTTTAAAGTTCTCAATATAATCAAGCCTTCTATTGAGATCATCGAGTTTCTTTAGGAGAAGGTACTTCTTTATCCCTCTTAACCTCGCTTCTAGCCTCCTTCTCTCTTTCAATGTTTCTATCTCGCTTAAGGCTCTATCCAACTCCCTCTTCCTCTCCCTCAGCATTATAGATATCTCTCTTAAGGATTGATCCACTTTAGAAAGCTCTTCCAATGCCCTAGCCTTCCTCTCATCGTATTCAGCTACCCCACTGATCTCCTCAAGCAGTCGAACCCTATCCTTAGGCGACATCTCCACGATGCTTGTTATATCACCCTGAGTCACGAACGTATATTTATCCGTGACAAAACCTAACTCGGAGAGGAGATCAAAGGCGTCGTTAGCGCTAGATCTTTTCCCATTAATCCTATAAACGCTCTCCCCATTTGGCCTAACCTCTCTGATGATCTTCACTTTCTCCGATGAATTATTTAAGGTCAGAGCCACATAACCTGATTTAGATCCTTTCCTAACTAAGTGCTCTAATCTGGAGGCCCTAAGCCTCCTAGCCCGCCATCCCATAACGAAGGCTATAGCATCAAGTATGTTACTCTTCCCAGAGCCATTGGGTCCTGTGATGGCAATTAAACCCGGAGGAAGAGGTATCGTTACTCTGCTGAACGATTTGAAGTTCACCATCTGGATGCTATCAATGGCCGCTTTCATTCATTAGGGTCAAAGAGGTTAGGAATTTAACTTTTACTGGGGTTAGGGAATGAAGAAGTATGCTATGGAGAAGGAAGCCAGATATACAGAGCTAGATTCTATGGTAAACCCTATGGGCTTCGATGAGAGGATTACAGATACAAGACCCGATATCAGGAGTAGTAGAGGAAGATCTTGAGGTATTCCCGCAAATCCCAATAGGGGAGATGACATAACCTTCATGATTATCACGTTGGATATGCCAATAGCGGATGATATAACCAAGGTCATTGCCTTCAGGGATCTTATCCTAGCGTTCCAAGCGCTCATGATGCGATTGAATTCCTTCAACATGTTCGACACCTTCCTCATTACCGAAGCCAGCATCTTTCTATCAGATATATCCTTAATAATCTCCGCCCATTCAGGTAGCTTGACGCTATAGAGGAAATCATCGACCACCAACCTCTCATAGTATCCTAAACCCTTCAGGGCATATATTCTTCCACTTCCCCTTTCCAAGGATGAAGCTACCGAATCAGCT
Organism: Thermoproteota archaeon; assembly: GCA_027491785.1. Taxonomy (GTDB): domain Archaea; phylum Korarchaeota; class Korarchaeia; order Korarchaeales; family Korarchaeaceae; genus Korarchaeum. Next base: position 20,717 of record JAOZGJ010000025.1, read on the forward strand.
GCTGATGGATCTTCCTTGATAACTCCCATGTCAAGGCTAGGGATTATGGGATAGAGCAGGAGGAGCATGAGGAGATGGTAGAACCTAATCCCCACCCTGCCTAGACTAATCGCCAAGGATATGCCAACCGATATGGACATGCCAAGGGTTAAAACGAGGTAGATCCATCTCTCCCTAGATATCGCATCTGCTTCCAGTAACTGCGATATGAGGGATAAAGAAGAACTGAGAGCGGACTCAGGATCTCCTCCCTCCACTACGCTTGAGAGTATCCTTCCGAGATCTCCCAATCCCCTCTTATTCAGGGAATTCTTGGCCCTCTCCCCCTCCACAGCTACCTCCTCGTAAGCAGATACCATCTTCAATCCCAGAGCTGGCGATGAAACCCAACCTAATACCAGCTTCTGGGCCATCTTAGCCTTGGTAAGGTAGCTCTGAAGCCCTCCTAGAAACTTCCTCATTGGTATAAGCTCCCTCCAGTTCTCTAATGTAGCTTAACCAGACAGTAGAAGGGGAAGGAGGGTCGTACCAAGATCCATCTACCCAATACCTGATCTCAGCTACCTTCCTATATTCCATTCTGACCGCGAGAGTTTTCTCTGGTAATGTCAGGCCCCATGACGACCATTTAAATACTAGACCGCTGAAGTCCTTGGCATGGGTCGTGGCTAATACCCTTAGCCCACTGAAGGAAGTCATATCTAGAGCTTCAGCTTGCTCTTTTCCTAGAACTTCACCTAGAAAGACTAGGTCTGGATTTCTATGTAGGAGAAACCTAACAAAATCGTACTTACTTGAAGTGACCTCATATGGCGTGTGATGCATCCCGTACTTCGTCAGGTCCTCTATCTCCCTAACCTCCTCAACGCTTACTATCCTGAGATATCTAGGTAGGCTGGCTAGGATGGAATTCGAGAGAGTAGTCTTACCTACTCCCGTCCTGCCGAATATGAGTACCGGATCACCACTGTTCAGTCTATCGAGAATCGTCGCAGCCTCGTAGCTGTCTATAGTTCCTAGGGAAATAAGCCTAGGTAGACTTAGCTTCGACATAGAGCTTAAATTCCTGATATCCGCTGCCCCAAGCGATGCCGGAGGCATATCTAATGCTATCCTGAAGTGAAAGTTACCTAGGATGAGATCTACTTCTGAGAGGGGAGATCTTATATCTAATCCAGCGTTTATATCCGCCTCTATCAGGGTAACTAGCTTCTCCAAGTCAATCTCATCCAATACGTAATTCTTTACAGCGAATCTACCATATTCAACGTGGTCTAAGTAGAGGGGACCTAGGAAATGAACGTATCCCTCAGTAACGTCTTCGGATGTCATTATAGCGAGAAGAGGCCAGATCTTGGTCGATCTTATGGCCGCTTCCTCCGCTAAATATGTGTATTCATCTCCCAAGCCGATCTCATCCAGAATCTCCATAGCCCTCCTCGTCCTCAATTGAATTGATTTCCATATGAGATCCCCCTGCGAATCGTATTCAGTTGGATAGATTCCCTTAAGCATTGTAGACAGAAGAATGGAAGCCACTTGCCTTCCTTTAACTAAAGAATTAGGAAAAGCTAGTGCATCACTCCCTTTAACCTTTAAAAATCCTCCTAAGAACTTTAAATCCCCTGAGATATTCACAGATCTCGTCTCTAGCTCTTTACAATTTCTCCTCAATAAGGACCTAATTCCCCTCGGTTTAATACCTAGAGCGAGTTTTAATGCATCACCTTTGCACCTAACTAGGAGATCCGACGCTACTCTTTCCGCTTCCTTCTCCCTGATATCTGTTAGCATGCCCTTGCCTCCCCAATGCTACCCCTAGCAGAGATGCCGCCAAACCGAGTGTGATTATCGGTAAGGCTTCCCAGCCCTTCAGCCTGTATGCTTCAACGGATACCGGATATCCCAATGGATTGTAAAGCAGGATCGAGTAATCACCGCAAGGAACTGTTATGAAATCTCCATCCCTCGATATATTCGCATCTCTAGGGGCATCTTCCTCAATGTCGTAGATCACCGAGGGGACTTCAGATCTAATCGTAACGTTCCAATTTCCTTCCTCAACTGGGATTAGATATCCCCCATCTACGAACTCCTTCGTCATGTTGAGAGAAGCGTTATAATTTTCTATTATGAGGGAGAGCTTCCCCTCGCTCCCCCTGATGAGAGGAAAGGACACGTCGTTTTCTCTAATGCTAGTACCTCTTCCCAAGTATCTAATGTTTAATTTCCTTAAATCAATGCATAGGGAGCCGTTAGCCCTTAGAATCAAAGTAGTTCCATTACATGGAAATATCTCGTAGGTCCCACTCTCTATTGTCGATTTTAATATAGCTTCTCTCTTCATGGACTCCAGAGATCCAAATAATAGCAGAAAGATACCTATCCCTACCACAATGTAGGGCAGTATTTTCCTCATGACAACCTCCTCCTGATTATCAGGTAGGCCAGAAGCATGATGGCTATGAGCATCATTGTGGCATCTGGCGCTATATTCCCCCTTTCCTTCCTATTTTGAGTGTAGACCATGCATCTAGCTGAGAACCTCTTTATCTCCCCTACTGTCCTTTGACTGTTAGATATGGTAGATGTGCTGTACCCTCCTTCCTCCATCCTCTGAAAATGATGCATATAGGTCTCATTTTCAGGGTTGACTCCTAGGACTTCGAAATCTAACTGACCAAATTTAACGTTACCATCGCTTCTATATACCCACCTGACAGACCAGTTACCGGCAGCATCAACTAGGAGTTGTATGACCTTTCTCCTAGTTATTGGAAGATCTTTTACGATTTCACGGGATGGGTTCAATATCCATAGGCGTCCCTTAACTCCTCCCGAGGGTACGGCAATTACGGCGACATTCTGACCAACTAATGGATTGGAAGGTATCACTCTAACGCTAAGTCTTCCTTCGGTATGAGTAGGCAGTTTAGATCCTATCTTGCTCGATGTCTTGTTCTTATATGGGGTAGGCTGCTCTTTAGTGGAAGTAGAAGTTAAATTATTGAGATCTTCAGTTTTTTGAGGTTGCTCGCTTACAGTTCCTCCTGTATCTGCTTTTCCAGTACTAGTAGAGGTCTGTGTGGGATTATTAGTGATATATGTGGTTGTGGAAGTAGTAGAGGTAGTAGTTGTCGTAGTGCTAGTCTGTCTGTGAACTATGACCGTTCTACTGGTAGATGCCTTGGCTCCATCAATATCAACAGCATCTGCAACTATATCTAACCGAGAAGCATCTAAGGGAACCGAATATTGAGCAGTTCCCTCATCTTTAAAGTGATAGACTGAGTTATTGATGCTTAAAGTTATCTCCACGCCGGGAGAATCATCTGAAGCCCTTACATGCACGGAGATATCATCTCCGGGCTTAACTTCTTTCCTATCCAGCGATATATCCACCTTAGGAGGCTTATTTTCTAGAAGGATGTTCCAGATCTTTGAAACGCCACCAAAATCGTTCTTAGCCACGACTTTTACCTCATACTTTCCCGCCTTAACATAACTCGGGATTTCAATTGTGTAGGAACCTTCCCTCCTCACATCGATCTCCTTATCCATATAGCTTATGGAGCCGGAGACACCTTTCCCTTTGATCTTTATGGTATATTCATCTCCCCTGTGGACGGTGGATGGTATATCTCCCTCAATAGTTGGAGGGCTCCCGACCTCTATCTGAGCATCGGAGTAAGCAGTAGCTCCATCTATATCTATTGCTTCCGCTTTCACGGACAGATTTCCTTCAAAATCATCCGGGATTCTATATGATATGGTACCCCCGCTCTCGCTTAAGTTCCATTCCCTATGAATACCGCTTCCACTTACAGAAAGCGAGACCTTCAACCTTGTAGAATCATCCTGAGCGGATACGCTTATCTTTACACTTTGACCTGGAGCTGCCTTCTCCTTATCTAAACTTAATGTCACTTCAGGGGGTATGTTCACTATCTCAGTGTCCCAGATACCATTGCTTGATCCATCTACATCTTTAACTACTGCATTTAATGTGTAATGCCCAGCAGTTACATCTCTTGGAACCTTAACGATGTTATCTCCCTTTACGAGGCTGTACTTCTTGCCAAAGGCCGATAGACTACCACTTACGGAATCTCCATCGCTCTCGCTGACGGTAAACTTCATAGAATCCGACCTGTGGACTTGGGAAGGTACATTTGCATTGATCTTAGGTGGGCTTCCCATAACCGTAAATGAGCGGGTCTTACTATCTGTAGCGGAGACGCCGGAGTAATACTTATACACACTGAATGTCACGCTTTTAGATCCTGCTGGCTGGTCTATGAAGTTTACAGACACGTATTTCCTGAAACTACCTCTGGATATCCTATCTAGTGAGTAAGTATGGGATCCAAGCTTAGCTGAAACAGTTAGGGAACCAATCCCATCATCTATAGATCCAAGGCCGCTTACCTCCAATGCTATTCTGTCCCTTTTACTTATGATGCTAGGTGATATGCTAGCAGACCAAGATCTCGGAATGGCTACTATATATGACCTCCCTAGGTTTATTGTATCTGAATCGGAGTATCCATTCACTTGGCATGTGATGGTTATCGAGAGATCCGCATATTCCCCCGGAGATTCTCTAATCCAGATATAAACACTACCGCTTTTCGAGCTCTTTGAAATACTCTCGGATATGAGTTCTATGTTATTCCCCTTTACATCAACGCTTAAATCCGTATTACTGGGATCGCTCGTCGTTAGGTCGAACCAGAACTTCACTATGAAATCCCCTGGATTTGTAGCCTGCGGCATGCTAGAGGGGTTAGATCCCGTGAACCTGATAGAGCATCCCGATCCCTCCACTCGAGGGGACCAGGGAAGAAAGAGGACAACAAGCAAGAGGATCACTACACTGATGGCTCGCATCATGTAATCCGCACTCAGAATATAAGGCGATACTGGGTTTCAAAATAAGAGGAAAACTATTACCAAGTAGCTAGGACCACCATGCTCAATGTATTACTGACCCCCTCCATACTCCTTATGTTTTCTATCGTATCGTTCAAGCTGGATGTATCTGGACTAGATATCTCGGCAACAACATCGTACTCTCCAGTCACTTCACAGGCCTTCACCACATTATTCATCTCTGAGATCGCTTTAGCTATCTCCGGTATGTTGTAGCCCGACTTCACCTTGATCAATACTATGGCTTTCATCCCGGACTCTCCTATCTCAACGGTGAATCTCTTTATTATGCCTCCTTTTATCAATTTACTAACTCTTTTCCTTACCGTTGCCTCACTAATCCCCAATTCCTTGGCAATATCTGTGTAGGGAGTTCTGGCATCCTTAACTAGGATCTCAATAATCCTTTTATCCAAGTCGTCCAGCAGTTCTCTCACCGGGAATTTTCCTGAGGACAAGTAATTAATTTTGGGCCAATCGATATATCCTACAGGAATTATCCTTAGCATCCACTTGCATGGTATGTAAGATTATCTTCAGTAACCTATAGGACATCCCCCATATGACATAATCGCAGCAGTAGAGGGATCTAACAATTATCCCCTTCGCTGGAATGAAGGAGTATTTCTCCCTCAGCTCCCTCAAGTCCAGCCATTTAGCGCTTTCTACCTCAGATCCTATCCTAATCGGGACATCTCCGTTCACTACAAACAAAAACGGTTTAACATTAATCCTCGCTGATAGCGGGGATATGCGTGGCAGCTCACCTAGGAGGCTATCTCTCCTAAGTTTGATACCAACTTCCTCCATCACCTCTCTAATAGCTGTATCCAGACAGTCTCGATCACTACGTTCTACACTTCCTCCAGGAAAGCTTACATTCCAGTAGAAAGGATCCCTGAGATCTGCCTTTCTCCTTATCATTAGTACGTGGCAGTCCCTTAAGATTACTCCCAAGGCAGCATCGCATGACATCAATTACTTTAAATTCTTGATCTAATAAAAACAGTCTGAGAAGGTGCCTCGATTGGGGCTGCTGGACATAGTATACAAGATAGCTAGTAAGGTAGAGATGCCAGTTTATCGAAGGTACTTGGAATCTAAGGTTAAGAGAGGAGAGATACCGAAACACGTAGCTCTCATACTCGATGGGAACAGGAGATTCGCTAAAAAGCTAGGTCTAAGCTGGTTAGAGGCTTACAGAATGGGGGCAGATATAACGGAGAAACTGCTATACTGGTTACTGGATTTGGGAGTTGAGCATGTGACCCTTTATGCATTCTCCACTGAGAACTTCTCGAGGCCTAAGGAGCAGGTCGATGCGATATTTCAAGTCATAGAGGAGAAACTGAGGAAAATGTTAGGTGAAATAGACACTTTGAAAAGGGATGGTGTGTCTATTAGGGTTATGGGGAGACGAGAGTTACTGCCTGAAGGAATAAGAGAACTAGCTGACGAACTTGAGAGAAAGACATCTAATTTCGGCTCTAAGACGCTCAATGTAGCAATTGCCTATGGAGGTAGAACTGAGATAGTGGATGCTGTAAGAAAGATAGCTATGAAGGTCGCGAGAGGAGAGCTTAATCCGGAAGATATAAGCGAGGATACCATAAGAGCAAATCTCTACGCTCCAGATGTTCCCGACCCAGATCTCATTATTAGGACTTCAGGGGAAGAGAGGCTGAGTAATTTCCTCCTATGGCAATCGGCCTACTCGGAGCTGTATTTCTGTGAGGTTTATCTCCCTGAACTTAGGAAAGTAGACATCTTAAGGGCTATTAGAGATTATCAAAGGAGGAAGAGGAGATTTGGAAGCTGAAAAACTGAGAATCGATGTTAACGGTGTATCAATTGATCTCAAGACATTTACCGAAGAATATGATATAAGAATAGGACTTACCGAGGATGTGCCTGTAGAGGGACTAGATAGGAGGTATACTCGCCTTATGAGGGTAAACTCTAGGGACTTCAATGCGTACCTGTTCGAGACTCCCTATAACCTCAGATATATATCCCATCCTCACATAATAGGAGACTCCTTGGTGGATTTGCTGAGGAGAGATGCTCCCCTCATAAAAGGTGTGATAGATAAGTTCTCGCTTGGTAGATTTGGGAAACCTGTAGCTGTAGATCTAATGGCTGGAGGCATCGATATAGGCTTTCCCTTACTGAAAGATATTAAAAACCCTGGTAACTTGGTGTTAATAGTTCCAACTCCTTTGGAATATGATATAGAGCAGATACATGAGGATGCCAGAAGTAAGGGTGATAGGGTGACAGTATTCCTCTTCCTTGGATCAATGAGTACTGTCGATATAGAGAGGCTTACGGATCTATCAAACTCCTTGGGATCCGACTCCATCTTCCTATCCAATGCTTTTATCGGTGGGAAAGATTGCTCAGGCCGGATTTATGCCTATGGACCCGATATAAAAATGCTGAGATCAGGGAAGATAGTGGAAATTGGCTCTATAATAGATGTTCATACTCTCTCAAGGCTTCTCAGGGAATATCCCCCCAGTACGGATGTCTCTGCATTGAAGAAGAGGGTTTCTGAGGAAGCACCCTATCTAAAGTCCACTTTGGAGGATATGATGTTCCTAATAGAAAAGGCTATTTTCGATGCATGGCAAATAGAGATCTTGCTGAGGGAAGCTAAAAGCATAAAAAGACAGCTTATGAGGGATGACCGTGGTAAGACTACCCCTTCTGCTCATTCTAGGTAATGAAGATCTGGAGATAGAATACGGGGACTATATCCTCGCCTCTAGAGAGATAAGAGGTAAGAAAAGGGGAATTACCATTAAGGGACCCACTGAGAGACTTGCTGAGGAATTTGGGATTATCAACTTCATTAAATATGCAATACGTGACAGGGATACCGTTAGGAAGATATTCAATCGCAAATTAGGGAGGGTAATAGACGATATAGGAAGAATGGGAGGGAGAGAACATCCAGATTTCATTTTCATCACAGACGATGCTGCCTCCTATGGAGGTCCTCTCCTCCCCAGATGGTACATGGAGGAACTGTATATCCCCTCCCATAGATCAATCTCCGATGAGATAAGGACCTTAGGAGCAGAGGCTTTTCTCCATGCTGATGGGGATTACGGTTCCTACTTTAAGAATCTAAGTTCTATATGGGACGTCCTGCACCCCCTCGATATATATCCAAGGGGAAGCCTTCAAGAGTATGAAACTTGGCTAAATAGACTTATGAGGATAAGGAAGGATCTGAGATGCAGTATAGCCACAGGTATCCCCTTGGAATTAGGTAACGAGTCCGATATACTGACAGCTGTCAAACAGTTAATAAGGACGCATGGGGAGGAGGGATTGATATTATCTAACTATCATCCCCCTTTATCGAAACTTGACTTGGATCCCCTGCTGGAGGGCATCAGATATGTCGTGCAATGACCTTGAAAGAGAAGCACCAAGGCTAATCAAATCGCTTAAAAAGAGCTGCATTGACTTCACTGAGACGTTAAACAGCCTGACATTGGACTGCCGAACTCCCACGAGGAGAATAGTGCCCAGATATCTCCTAATATACTTGGGTGATGTATTGGGTAGGGCCCTATCCATCGATGATTTTTCCAAGATCAAGCGGTGCTGGTGCAGCGTGAATGATGATGGGAAACTCGTTTTCACTATAGCCCTGAGTAGATTGGCAATGGCCTGCCCTGATGAGGCTGATAAACTTTCTAGAGGATTGAAATCATGCGGAGGATGGCAGTTCTTAGCTAAATGGTTCTATCCGATAATGGGTATATGGAACACTTCCTACCTAGATAGAATAGAGGATAGAAGGATATTCCTCCTCAGCTGGGCTTGGTACGCTAGATACGTCCCGGAGGATTTAGATCTAGCTGTAGATAAGGTAATGACCCGCTCAGATATTGTTGATAAACCATTAATTCTGGCCCTTAAGGAACTCCGAAGGATAGATGAGAGCAAGGTCTTAAGGAAGCTGAAAGGGAGGGATGATCTACTTAAGAAAGTAATTCCTTGAGAATCAAGGCCTCCCTCAATGATATCTGCCCTTCAGCTACGGGTTCATCCAGATACGCATATACTATTGGAGATCCTAGGAAAGGTGCTATTCTCCTACTGAAAGATCCTTCCCTTCCCATAGAGAATGCTATTAGCTTTTCTGGCTGCCTTACCTCTCTGTACAATCTCAACACTCTATAAGCATCTTCCTCGCTCCTTGCATACGTGACGATCTTTGAAATCTCACCTAGTCCCATAATCTTACCTGCTAGATACTTGAGCCTCGACAATTCAGGGGTTCCTGATGGATCGTGCCATGAAACTATTGAGTTTGGAAGTCTAACGCCCATCAATGCAAATTCGTACTCGATATCGATATATCTAGCCACAGGTCCCACATCCTTCAGCCACTTAGGATCTGGAGACCTGCCCTTACCTCCATGCCCCCTACTCCTCCATGTAAGTATGGACCTATCGCTGAATCCCCTCAAAAGGTCGTTAATCACTCTAACTCTCGGGGGACTATCCCATATTAGATCTAACCTGAGCTCCACAAGGTCGGATCCATGGCTCAGAGCCTCAATAGCCTTATCACGGGTTGTTTCTAAAGGGCCACCAATCGATGTAGCTACGATCATCTCAAGTACGCCATCGCCTCTTCTGGGCTTGCTCCCTCGAATATCACGGAAGCTATGGCCCTAGTCATTTTCTCGGGATCAGGATGCTGGAATACGTTCCTCCCGAAAGCAACCCCTGCAGCCCCTGCTTTCATAGCTCCCGCTACCATCTCGAGTACGCTCAGCTCATTCCCCATCTTAGGCCCACCTGCTATTATAACTGGCACGCTCACTCCCTCAGTTACCTTCCTGAAGCTATCTGGATCCCCTGTATATGGGACCTTTATTATATCGGCTCCTAATTCAGCTCCCACCCTAGCTACATGCGATATGAGCTTGGGGTCGAATTTGTACCCCACATTAGGTCCCCTTGCGTACATCATGGCTAGAAGAGGCATCCCAAGATCATCACTGTCCGCAGCTATCTCACCCAGATCCATCAGCATTGAAGGCTCGCTCTGCTCTCCTCCTATGTTGATATGGACACTAACACCATCCGCTCCAAGTTTCACAGCCTCTAAGACATCAGCTACTCTTACCTTCCTATTGGGCTCTGAGCTGAGGGAGGTACCACCCGATAGGTGAAGGAGAACAGGCAAGTAGGCCTTCTTCAACGATTTGATCATCCCCTTATGGAGCACTATGCAAGTTGCTCCCCCTTTAGCTACCTTCTCAGCGATGGAATTAATGTCTTCGATCCCTTTGATCGGTCCATCAGTAAGGCCGTGGTCCATAGGAACGCATAAGATCTTCCCTTCCCTCATTATCCTAGAGAGCCTAACATCCTTCCCCCACATAGGTATCAGCCTCAAGGTGATCAAAATGAATTATAAGAGTCCCTGCAGCATAAGCTGTAGATGTACGTCAGGGCATTCATACTGCTGATCAAGGCAAGCATGGTGATCTTGATCTTCTATGCGATCTTGAGCTCAATCAGAACCTTAAAAGGATTTAGGAAGATACCAAGCCCATCCGTGCTTAATGGGAGACCTCCCGTATCAGTTATAGTACCAGCTAGAAATGAGGAGGGCAGAATTGGCCGTTGCGTGAGATCTGTTCTCAGGATCCTAGGACCATCAGATGAGCTTCTCGTAGTGGATGATGATAGCTCAGATCACACTTTCGAGGAAGCGGCATCTAACTGTGATAGTAGATGCTCAATCATAAAGATACTGTGGAAACCGGAAGGCTGGACAGGGAAGAACTGGGCATGCTACAATGGCTATCTAAGTTCCTCAGGCGAATTCCTGATATTTGTAGATGCAGATACTATCCTCAACGGTGGAATAGATGAGATGTACTCGCTCCTCACCATATACGATGCCGTATCTCAAGTTCCTAGGATAAGGTGCAATTCCATAGCTTGCGGAGCTGTAGAGATAGCTTTTACATCTCTTCTCAGGTTAACGTACCCCTATTGGGATATCGAAGGGGAGAAGGCATGGTTAGCTGGGGCCTTCATGGGGTGGAGGAGACGTTCCTATGAGATAGTGGGAACACACTCCGCTGTCAGGAGTAGCCTAGTTGAAGATGCTTCCCTAGGTAAATTAGCAGTAGAGAAGGGACTTAAGATCTCCTTCTTCAGGGGAAAATTCGCTGAAAGCCTCTGGATATTTAAATGGAGGGAAGCATTAGATACTCTAGCTAGGATAGCTAGGGCAAGGGCTCCTCGCCCTATATACGCATACATCCTCCTCACTGCCTTCACCTTCGTAACTCTCTTGACGTATATAGCCCCATTAATGGCCCTCTCCGGAGTAATTAGTCCGGCCCTCTGCGTTGCTTACATAATCTCCTTGTTCGGATATGCGAGCTTTTCCTTCATGGAAGTAAAGGCAAATCCTGTATCCATAATTCTAGCACCTGTAGGCCTAATAGTAATGGGAATTAGCTTAGTGAAGGCATCAAAGAGGAAATCTATCAAATGGAAGGAAAGGAAGCTGAAGTAACATGAGCTACGACATTAGCATCGAAAAGCCTCTTAACTTAGCCTAGATTGGCTTAGATGAGCCCTTCAAATAGAATTCTATCCTTGCATTTCTGACAGTACCATACGAGCTCTGCATACTTATCATCCCCTTTCTCTCTGATCCTCTCCTCCAGCTTCTTCATCATGCGGACCGTCCCATTGAGAAGAGCACCGCACCCCCGACATCTAGCTATTTCATCTCTCGTCACCTCTCTAAATTCTCCGCTCCTTAACAAATGTGGATTTAAAGCTCTTTCTATGGTTATTGCATTTTCAGGGCATATCTGCCTGCAAGCATCACATCCTATGCATTGCTGATGCGAGAACTCTAGCTTCAGTGTATCCTCCTCCCTTACTATCCTGAGAGCCCTTGAAGGACATACCCTCGTGCAGGCTTCGCATAAGGTGCACTCATCGCTGGCCTTGACTCGAAAGTAATTTAGATAGTTAAGACGAATCCATTCGTCCTTATCCGGAAGTCTAGATGCTAGGAGACTAGCCTCCCTAGATGCATAGTCATTGAACCTCCTTATCTCTACAGGGGGCCCATTCCCTTTAGGAAGGGATTCGAG